>CAXTZL010000130.1:0-8589 GCA_964248555.1 uncultured Bryocella sp. | reverse complement strand
GCCCCCGAGTACGAGTGCCCCACCAGCAGCACCGGCCCTTCCACCTGCGCCAGCAGCCGGTTCACCGCCGCGACATCACCCTCAAAACTCTCCAGCGGAATCTGCGCCGCGCGAACCCGATACCCCTCATGCGCCAGCGGCATCAGCACCTTTGTCCAGATGCTGCCGTCGCTCCAGGCCCCGTGAACAAACACAATCGTTACTTTCCTTGTCTCAGCCATTATTCTCCTGTTCGCGGCAGCCCGCAGGTGCCAGGGTTCACTTCACTTGGATGCCATCTCCGGCCACACCTCCCTTACCCGTCCTTATCTCCTCACCAATGCGGCAATCGCAGCATCAGTCCCCTTTCCCTGCATCTGACCCTGCTGTGCCTTCCATTGCCGCCAGCGCCGCGCAACAAAACTTGCCGAGCGCGGACGAACCTGCCTTTTCGGTCGCCGCACTCACCTGGCGCCAGCTGATCTCCGTCTTTCTCTGCGGCACCTTCGCCTTTCTGGATCTCTACTGCACGCAGCCGATGCTTCCGCTGCTCTCCCACGTCTTTGGCGTGACGGAAACCCAGGTCGGCATTACCATCAGCGCCTCCACGGTAGGGGTCGCCATCTCGGCCGCCGTGCTGGCCTTCTTCGGCGAGCGCCTGCCCCGCAAGCCCACCATTGTCGCCTCCATGCTCGGCCTCGCCCTCTGCACCGTGCTGACCGCATCGACTCGCAGCCTCGCCGCGCTCGCCGTAGGCCGCTTCTTCCAGGGCCTCGCCACCCCCGGCGTCTTCATCATCACCATCGCCTACATCACGGAGGAGTGGCCGGCGCCCCTTGTTCCCCGTGTCATGAGTGCCTATGTCGCCGGAACGGTGTTTGGCGGCTTCTGCGGCCGTTTTTTCGGTGGCCTGGTGGCTTCGCACTTCCGCTGGCAAGCGGTGTTTCTGCTGCTTGGGCTGTGCGGCTTCGCCGGCGCAGCCCTCACGGCCTGGCTGCTCGCACCTTCCCGGCCCCGGAATGCCCCGCTTGAAAGCAGGTCCTCCAGCCCGTTTGCGCCCATCCTCGCCAACCTCCGAAACCCTCGCCTGCTGGCCACCTTCCTCGTCGGTTTCTGCATGCTTTTCACGCTCATTGCAACCTTCGACTTCATCACCTTCTATCTCGCCGCCAGACCCTTTCTGCTCTCCACCTCACAGCTCAGCTCCCTGTTCGCCGTCTACCTTTTTGGCCTTTTCGCCACGCTGTTCGCCGGGCAGTTTCTTGCCCGCATTGGGCTTCGACACGGCATGGTGGGCGCCGCCAGCCTCAGCCTTGCCGGCATCTGCCTCACGCTCGTCCCCTCGCTTTGGATCGTCGCCGTGGGTCTCGCCTTTACCAGCTCCGGCATCTTCGTCGCGCAAACCTGCTGCAACAGCTTTCTACGCGATGCCGCCCCCGCCGGCAACCGCGTCGCCGCCGCGGGCATGTACATCTGCAGCTACTACATCGGCGGCACGGTGGGTGGCTTGTTGCCCGGCTTTGCATGGCGCGCCGCCGGCTGGCCGGGTTGTGTCGCGACCATCTGCCTCGCCCTCCTCATCGCCGCCCTCACCGCCTCGCTCGGCTGGCGCGACCGCCCCGCCGACCCAATCGCCCTCTAACTTGGCCCCTAGGGAACTGGGACCAGGGAACTGGCCCCAGGGACGGACGGAAGCCCTAACCCCGCGCCACGTCTTCCGCCCGCCATTTCACGCTTAACTCATGCAGGTTCGCCATCACCTGTTCCATCTCCGCCAGCCGTGACGTGGGCGCATAGCTCACCTCCGGCACCTTGCCACCCATCACCGTCCGCCGCACAAAGCCTTCCGCCTCCAGCGCCCGCAGCCGCACCGTCAGCAGCCGCGGCGAAATCCCCGCAATCGCTCGGCGTAACGCGCCGAAACGCATCGGCCCATGCGTGGTCAACTGCCAGATGATGTGAAAGGTCCAGGGCCGCGTCAGCGTTTCCAACAGACCGCTCATCGGGCAGCCCGCGCCCGCATCTCCCCGCACCTCGTCCGCCAAATCGCTCCGGTTCGGCAACTTCACTAGTCCCACCGCCTGCATTGCCATCGTCGCCTCACCTCCGGGGCAGCTTCGTCTGTGACGCCCTGAAGAATTCTCGCCGGTTACTCCGAAGTGCCTACTCGCCAACCCCGGCCTGCTTACTTATAGTAACTTCTGGGCCTCCGCAGCAGCTCCACGCCGCGCCGGGCCCCTGGAGAGGAACTACCCACCATGAAGATCCTGCACCTCGATTCAAGCGTTACCGGTCCAAACTCCGTCAGCCGTCCCCTGACCTCCGCGGCCGCCGAACAGCTAAAGTCCGCCAACCCTGGCGCCGAGTACGTCTATCGCGACCTCGTGAAGGAAACTCTGCGCCACTACAACGCCGTCCTCCGCACCCACGGCGCCGAGGCCCAGGACAGCACCCCCGAACAGAAGCAGGAACTTGAAACCGGCAAGGAAATCCTCGCAGAGTTCCTAAGCGCCGACACAATCCTTATCGGTGCTCCCATGTACAATTTCGGCGTACCCTCCCAGCTCAAGGCCTGGATCGACCTGATCAGCGTGCCCGGCACCACCTTCAAGTACGGCGACAACGGCCCCGAAGGCCAGTGCGGCGACAAAAAAGTCATCGTCATCTCCACCCGTGGCGGCCTTTACGGCCCCGGTTCCCCCTTTGAGCCCTTCGATCACCAGCAAAAATATCTCAAGGACATCTTTACCTTCCTCGGCGTCAAGGACATCACCGTCATCACCGCCGAAGGCGTAGCCTACGGTCCTGAAAAGGCCGAAGCCGCCGTCAACGGCGCCAAGGCCAAGATCGCAGAACTGAAGTAAGCCACCGCGACGCGCCCCACCCCACGGCCGCACTCCTTGTGCGGCCGTCGCACTTTTCCGGGGGACCGCGGCCGTCGCACTTTTCCGGGGACCCGCCGCCGCCGCACGGGTTACGCTGGCACCATGCGTTTCGTACTGCCTGCGATCTTCTCAATGCTGCTTGCGGCCACCTCTTCTCCTTTCGCGGCCTCACAGACCACGCCATCCCAGTCGGACGCTCCCGCAGCCTGCTCGGCCGCCGCTCTGCCAAAGGCGGCCCGAACCGTAGCCAACCTTCGCCGCAGCCTGCACGCCGTAGCCGTCGGCGAGCTCGACCCCACAGTACCGGCCCCCGTGGTCACCCAGCTCACCGAACTAAAATCCGCCCTCGCCTCCGCCGCCGCGGCAGCCCTGGCCTGCGCCTCACCCTCAGTCACACCCGAGGACCTGCAAACGACCCTCGCCGCCGCCCTCCACGCCAACCTTACCGACGAAAGCGAAACCGTCCTCGTCACCCCCGCCGGCAAAGACCTCGGCGCCTATGGCTCCGACCTCGCCGTCCAGGTGTTCCCTCTGGCCACCTCGCCCCGCTACCTCGAAATCAACTTCCGCTTCGGTATCGAGTGCGGCGACGACAACCTCCTGCTCGTCTTTAAACAGGAAAGCAGCAGCTGGAAAGAACTTTTCCGCTGGGGCGCGCCGGCCTACGCCAAGGTCAGCGGCGCTCTGGGTGACTTCATCCTTCTCACGCCCCTCACCGGCCTGGCGCCAGACACCAATTGGCGCGCCGTCGTCGCCCACGGCCAACCCGGCTGCGGTACAGGCAATGCACCCAGCCACTTCGATCTCGACCTGCTCCAGCCCACCGCCGACCCGGCTCACCCCACCGTAGCCTGGCACCTCGAACGCCCCTACCACCGTGGCGACACACCCCGTCTCGCTACCACCGAGGATTCCCTGACTTTTGAATTGATCGCACCCGCACCCGCACCGGGCCTGCGCAAACCGGGCGCTCCCACATCAACCCTGGCCCACCCCACGCAGATCTACCGCTTCCGCATCAGCAGCGACAACCGGGCAACCACCCTCAGCGCGGTGCCGGAGACCGCATCTCCCTCCTCCGGCACCGGCCGATAGCCCCTAGTACGCGCTAGCCTCGGTAAGCGTCTTCAACTGCGCCTCCGTAAGCTCCAACTCCACTGACTTGAACAGCGTCTCCAACTGCTCCACGCTCGTGGCACTCGCAATCGGCGCCGTGATCGTTGGCTGCGCCTGCAGCCAGCTCAGCGCAATCGCCGCCTGCTCCGCCCCGGTCTCCTCGCTCACCTGCCCCAAAGCTTCCAAAATGCGCATCCCGCGCTCATCGAAATACTTCTCCACCCGCGACCCGCGCTTCGCCCCTTTCGTATCTTCCAGGCTCTTGTATTTACCCGTCAGAAACCCCGAGGCCAGCGAAAAATACGGAATCACCCCCAGGCCGAACGCCTCCGCCACGGGCTGCAGGTCGGTCTCAAACGCCTCGCGATGGTACAGGTTGTACTCCGGTTGCAACGTCGTATACCGCGGCAACCCCTTGCTCTTTGAAACCTGCTCCGCCTCCGCCAGCCGGGGCCCCTTGTAGTTTGAGGCTCCCACCGCCCGCACCTTGCCCGCCGCAATCAGCTCGCCATAAGCCTCCAGCGTCTCTTCCAGCGGCGTTTCCGCGTCGTCCGTGTGCGACTGGTACAGGTCAATCCGGTCGGTTTGCAGCCTCTCCAACGACTCTTCCACCGACTTCAGGATGTACGCCTTGCGCAGCCCCTGGCCGCCATCGCCCATTTTGAACCCGACCTTCGTCGCCAGGACTACCTTGTCGCGCTTGCCGCTGCGCGCAAACCACTTACCCAGAATCGTCTCCGACTCCCCGCCCTGGTGCCCCGGTACCCACACCGAATACACATTGGCCGTGTCGATCGCATCGAAGCCGCGGTCCACAAAAGCATCCAGCAGTCTGAACGAGGTAGACTCATCCGCCGTCCATCCAAACACGTTGCCGCCAAACATCAACGGCGCAATCTCCAGCCCCGACTCACCCAGCTTCCGCCTCTGCATCGCATCCCCTCGCACACGGTGTGAGATGAGATCCACTCCGCCTGCGCTGCACGCAGAAGCCACACGGAACTTTGTGCTGGCAATCTAGCGTGGTGGCGAAAAGCTAAGGTACACACGCTTGAACCGTTTCCAGAACTGCGCCCGCGTCGTCGGCTTGTTCAGGCTGAACCAGACCACAAGCAGCGCAATCGTGAAAACATGCGACATTGCCAGCAGAAGCGCAAGCCACTCATAATTCTTCATGCATGGAGCCCCATCCCCCGCTTTACGCCAGCATCCCCAGCAAACAGCAGATAAAATCTCCAAACTTACAACTTACAACTTACTAATTCATCCACCGCCGGTCATTCGGATCCCGCGGCTTCCCATCCGGATCCAGATACCGCCCACTCTCATCGAAATGCACCTCCCGCCCTTGCTTCTGCATGTACACACTGAACTTCTTGGCCGCACGCCGCCGCCGCTCGCGCACCCAGCTCGCTTGCAGACCAGCCCACGCGCCGCTCGCGCCGTAGCCCAGCCCGCGCCGCGGCGCAAAGCGCAGAAAGAGCCAGCCCGCCAGCGCGTTGCTCAACACCAGCACCGCGTCAAAGCGCTGGTGCGAGGCCAGGGCCACCGCGAGATACACCAACAGGTAAATAATCGCAATGTACTTGGCCTTCACCCGCAGGATAAAGTTGAAATTCAACTCCTGCTCCGCATGCAGCCGCGCAAACGCCAGCAGCAGCGCCAGTGAAAACGGCCAAAGACCCGCCGCCTGTTCAAACGGCAGAATAGCCAGCCAGCGGCCCAGCAACTGCACCACCAGCACGGCCAGGATGCCGCCGCCAATCGTGGTGGCAAAGAAAAACTCGCCCATCCAGCGCGACCCCAGCTCATCCTCCAGCGTGGAGCCAAAAAACCAAACCGAAATCGCCGCAAACAACAGCGTCAGGATCCCCGGATTGATAAAGGGATACGTAACGAACTGCCAAAGGAGCTTGTACGCCGACGACGCGCCCAGCGACGACAAACTCCCCAGCAGCGCCGCCCCCTGCGCCGCAAACAAACTAATCACCAGCAGGGTAAAAAATACGACCACGGCAGTGAGAATAATGCGCCGCGTCACCCCGCGAAATGGGGGCAGCGACACGTTGATCGGTCCATTGGAGCGAAAGGCCACTGAGCTCTCCTGAATTCCATTACCGCGCCGGCTGCGGCGGAACCGGCAACGACCGGTGACCGTCCGCGGCCACCGCACGGACACCAAAGAGCACGTTGTCCTTGCTCACATCCAGCTTCAGCCGCGTCGCCGCGCCCGCGCTGGCCGCATGCGTCCACAACAATTCATCCGTATCGCGCCAAACGACCTCATACGTCGTGCCGGGCGGCGCAAACGCACTCGCCTCCCAGGTCAGCTCACTTGAGTTATCCAGCGCATGCGTCAGGATCTTCACATCCTGCGGCTCGCTCGGCGCCGACGCCAGCGACGCCAGCGTCATCGCATTCATCCGCGCCACGTTCGCCACATAGTCAAAATCCACAAACCTCAGGTAGTCGCCATACTCCACGCCGTTCTCCGTGCGCGGTGTCTGGTGCTGGTGGTTGAAGTTCTCACGCCACTCCGTAAACCGCACCGCCGCGAAGCCCTCCGCGTTGAAGCTCGTGTGGTCTCCCCCACGCAGGTAGCGGTCGCGCCGCAGGATCAGCACCGGATGAAAGGCCGGCGTCACCCCGATATACATCGCCCGCACGCCATTGCGCGACGGCGGACGGAACGTTCCCTGCTCAAAATACGCCGGAGCCAGCTCCGCAATTTGACGCGCCAGCTCCCGTGAGGGCGAATCGTTCTCCTCGCCCAGGGTCAACATCGCCTGCTGCTGTTGCGGCGTATCGGAGGAAGGCACATTCTCTGAAAAAACCCGTACCGCGCTCCGGTCCTGCCCCATGCCCGGCATGGTCCCGTCGCCCGGGGTGCGGTCGCCGCCCACAATATCGTCGTTCAGCACCGCTTCCAGCGGCCACCCTTCGCCCTTGGCCAACTTTGCCAGGTGCCGCGACCCGTAAAGGCCCTGCTCCTCCCCCGCCACCGTCGCAAACACGATCGTCCCGGGCAGCTTCAGCTGGCTCAGCGCCCGCGCGCTCTCCAGCGACACCGCCACCCCGCTCGCATCGTCATTGGCCCCCGGCGAGCTCGCCTTCGGGTCCATCACATCCGTCGCCCGCGAATCGTAGTGCCCGGTTACCAGCACCCACGGCGCCACCTTCTCCTCGGCGCCCTTCCGATCGGCCGTCCCGTGCAGAATGGCATACACATTCACCAGCCGCGTCGGCGTGGAAATGCGGCTGCGCGCGTCCGTCCCGGCCGGCTCCACGAAATCATCCCGCTTCACCTCCAGGCAGTTCCCGCAGCTCGCCGAGATCCGCTTGAATTCACTCTCGATCCAATCCGCCGCCGGCAAGATACCCTGCCCGGCCGGCAGATCGGTGCTGTTGCTCGAAAGCGTGCTCCGGGTGCCGAAACTCACCAGCTTCGCAATATCCGACTGCACCGCGGCCGGATCAATGCCCGCCAGCGCCGCCGCAATCCTCGGGTCCGCCGCGATCGGAGCCAGCCCGTCCCTTTCACGGGCCTGGGCCGCAGCGGGGGCCTGCCGCACGACCGGTGCCTGCCCCGGCAGCACGCCAGCACTCAAGATTCCCAGACATCCGGCCAGCAAGCGGCCAGCCACCATCGTCCTGCGGGGGTTCAAACCCATTCGCACTCTTTTCCTCCTCAAGTTTCACAGGCAACAAACCGCTCACAGGCTTCTTGCGTCCCATGTGGACGTCGGCGGGAAGGCCCCGCGAAACAAAGGGAAGTCGCGCCCACTGCCACCATCCTACTAAAGCCGCTACCCGCGGCAGGGGCGGTCTGTGCACCCGGACCGCGACACTCGCGCAGCGGCTTTGGTCTGAGCAAAGCAAGTCACGCGCGCCAACCGCGCTTTTGCATCTCAGGAGAACGACTTGGCCGCCGTTGAGCGGCAGGAGGATTGGCTACCATGGCTGTTGTCTGCCCGGAATGTGATAACCCGCTCGTAATCGACGTCGACGAAGTCGAAGAAGGCGATACCCTCCAATGTGACGAGTGCGGTACGGACCTCGAGATCGTCTCCACAGATCCACTCGAAATCGCCCCCGTCGATGCTGATGGCTATGACGATGAAGACGAGTCCGACCCACGCGGTAGCGGCAATGATGACGAGGAGGAATAGGTGTCCGTAAACATGGACCCCCAACCCGAGCTCAGGACACCGCGTCCCGGACCTGCAAAAAAGTCTTACGGTCTTCGCCTGGCGATCCCGATTCTGCTGTCCGCTACCGCTCTGTGCCCTCTCGGGAACGCGCAAAAGCACAAGCAGCGAAAAGTGAAGCCGGCCGTCGACATCATCGCGGAAGGCAAGGTGCTCCACGGGGGCGCTCCCGTCGAGGAGGCCGTGGTCTATCTAGAGAACCCGAAAAGCCTGACCATCAAAAGCTATCTCACCGTTGCCAACGGCGGGTATCACTTCAGCAACCTGTCCCCTCAAACCGACTACGAGGTCTGGGCGGAGCAAAACGGAATCCAGTCAAAACACAAGTTCATCAGCCAGTTTTCCAGCCACAACAAATTTGACTTCATCCTCAAGCTGGAACCTGAAAAGAAACACAAGTT
>CAXTZL010000129.1:0-8722 GCA_964248555.1 uncultured Bryocella sp. | reverse complement strand
GCAGAATGGCGGGATCGCTTTGTCCTTCGGCAATCAGGTCAGCCATGACCTTGCCGAAGAGGCCGTTGAACTCGACGATCAGCCGCTGCATCTTAAAGCGGATGGACTCTTCGGCGGTCTTCGTCCTGGGAGGCTGGACGTCTTTGGCCAGCCGCTCATGAAACATCGCCATGACCAGCGCGGCCTTGGAGGGCCACCATTTGTACAAGGTCGGTTTGCCGACCTTCGCGCGCTTTGCGATCGCCTCCATGGTCAGATCCCGAGCGGAGGTCTCCTGCAAAAGCTCATAAACAGCATCCATGATGTGTGCGTGAGACACGGCTGCTTCGTTGCGGGGCCTGCCACGTCTGATCGGATTGGCTTCAATGCTGGGCATAGTTCAAAGATAACGGAACGGTTCGGAAAGGCAATTGACAGCGGTAAACATTACCGTTACGTTATGTAAAGAATTAGGTGAGATCAAGGCCTAATGCTTCGAGGTGAAAATGCAAGCTGCACAAAGTCTGCCAATTCATTACGACAATCAGCACTTCTTTTGGCATCCGGCGAGCTCCGGCGATCAGGCTGCCATGACCGCTATGCGCGCCATGGTCGAACCAAATAAGGGGCACATGAGGGGCATCGGCGCTCGCGCAGCCTACGACGGCATCATTGAGCGGGTGGCCCCGCCTGAGGGCGTAGAGTTCCGTCAGGACAACGTAGGCGGCTTGGCTGGCTGGTGGTGTACGCCTGAGGGCGCGCGTCCCGGAGAGGCGATTCTTCATCTTCACGGAGGCTGGTTCAACTGGGGTACGGCCCAGGCGTTCCGAAAGCTGGTTGGCCAGATCGCCAAGAGCACGGGTGTGGCGGCCTTTGTTCCGGACTACCGTTTGGCCCCGGAGCACCCCTTTCCCACGGCAGTTGAAGACGTGCGCGCCTGCTACCGTGGCCTCGTTGAACGTGGATTCCGAGTTGCCCTGACGGGCGATTCGGCGGGTGGCAACCTTGCGCTGCAGCTGCTCGCCTCCGAGAGCGAGAAGGGAACTGAGGCTCCCGTGGCTGCGGTTGTGCTGTCGCCGGTCACCGATCTGACGCTAAGTGGAGCCAGTTGGGAAACGCGGGCTGCGGCCGATCCATTCTTCGTTCGCGATCAGGCGCAGGAGCTTGTGGACTCATACCTGAAAGGACACAATCCGGCCGATGCGCTGGCATCCCCGCTGTTTGGCGACCTGAAAGGCCTGCCTCCGGTGCGTCTCCATGTCGGCAACGACGAGGTACTGCGCGATGATTCGCTTCGCTATGCCGACCGGGCGGTACAAGCAGGCGTCGATGCGCAGGTGCACGTGTGGGAAGTCATGGCACACGGCTTTCTTTCGGGCGTCGGCCGGATGGATGCTTCCACACAGGCGCTGGCGGCTATCGGTGAATTTCTAACAACGCAGTTCAAAAAGGCTCGGCAATAGCTCCGACTCACAAAGGAAACAGAGATGAAGATGCAGGGAAATACCATCCTGATTACAGGCGGTGGTTCGGGCATAGGCCGTGGCTTTGCCGAGGCGTTTCATCGCCTCGGCAACCAGGTCATCATCGCCGGACGACGCAGCCAGGTGCTCGGCGAGATCACTGCGGCTAATCCTGGAATGCGTGCCGTGACGTTCGACGCTGCAGATGCAGCCTCGATCCGTCAGCTTGGTCAAACCATGAAGGAGCAGTTTCCAGCGCTCAATGTGCTGCTCAACAATGCAGGCATTCAGAAACCGGAAAGGCTTCTTCAGCAACCGGAAGAACTCGCCGACGTCGAAGCGATGGTCACGACGAATCTTCTCGGGCTGATCCGCCTGACGGCGGCTCTGCTGCCGCAACTTCAGGGGCAAAAGAACGCGACCATCCTTAACGTCACCTCCGGCCTCGCCTTCCTGCCGGGTGCTTTCGTGCCGACTTACAGCGCCACCAAAGCCGCGATGCATGCTTACACCCTTGCGCTGCGTTACCAGCTCAAAGGTAAGATCGAGATTCTCGAAGTCAGCCCGCCCTACGTACAGACCGACCTTGGCCCGAACCACGGCAAAGATCCTCGCGCCATGCCTCTCAATGAGTTCATCGAAGAAGCGATGGCGATCCTGCAAAATGAGCCGGGTGCCACAGAGATCGTCGTCGACCGTTGCAAGCCCCTGCGGTTCGCTGTTGAATCGGGAAACTTCGAAAAGGCGTTCGAAAACCTAAACCAGGCTATGTCCTAGTTACGATCCGTTGTCTTGTAAACGCTTCAAAGATATCCGCGCCGCGGAGAGGCACAAGTCAACCGACGACGACGTTTCTTTCTTTACCTGCTTGTCTTCCCTCTTACGTTTCCCTTGTTTCCTTCCCTAAAGGAGGTGCTGTAACAGCACTGGACCCTGATGGTGTAACAGCATCCGATTCTGATGCTGTAAGAGCAGGAGCCTCCGATGGTGTAACAGCATCGGATACCGCTGTTACACCATCAGATGCTGTTATCACCTCGTCATCCAAAGTCTGATCTCTGAATAACGGGCTGCCCGTAGAGGATCCACAAATTCGACACCCCGCCGTCGGACGATCCACTTCAGGCCAGCTTCCCGTCTTCTTTTGAGGATTTCCGAATACGAGAAGACTCTGTACTTCCTTGCTGTACGGGTGCGGCTCTTCTCATGATCAATAATCTCGATCGTCTTCTTGAAGACGAGCCGACGTAGAACCGTACCTAAATTCGGCAATTACTTATTTGACTGACCAAGGCGTGATGGCCTAGATTGGAACTACCGTGACAGGGCAGCAAGGTTGTAATCACATCGTAGGGTTCTCGTTAGCTTCCTTTCCCCAAGAGGGAGAGAGGGACAGTCTCGTGTACTCGGATGAACATGCTGAGCCCACCTGCCCCTTCTCTTATTGCCCCGCTTGTGGGTGCCTACTGTCCAGTGCTCCAATAGCGCCTAATACGACGCTGAGTGACGCTGCCGCAGCTACTATCTGATCTACGTCGTGCGTTATTCCCTTTAAGGTCTGTGGGACGGATTTGATTTCCAGTTTGCCTCGTGCGCTAAGAGAGTACGCGATGACTGTTCCGCTACCATCCGAGTAAAGCGAGTGAAGCAATCTATTGCGGAGAGTTGACGCGGTTTTCAATTGAGACGATAAGGGTTTCCATTTGCTGAGTGGGTCGCTATCTGGAACTGTCTTGCGTTCAGCCATGAGGGTATTGAAGATCTCAAGCTTCGCCGAGAAGTTCATGTGCGCGAAAATGATGAACCCTTTCTGCTCTTGAGGAATTTGCCCTAGAAGGTTAGCCAGCAAAAGATTTACCAGATGTTCAAGAGCGTTCCAGTTCACAACTGCGCGGCCAAGTTGCTGCATGATCTCCGCAGGAAATCCTTCTTTTACTATGTCCATGCGGGCCACTGTACCGCACCAAGCGTAGAATGCTCCACATGAAGCCGTTGACTAAACCGCGACCGCATCCCGAAATGATCGAAGGCCCAGAGGCGTTCCAGCGTTTTCAGGACGCGATGAAGGCCATCCTGAAGGTGCCCAAGAGCGCCATGCCGCCCAGTCCCTTTGGGACATCAAAGGAACCGCAGAAAGACCTAAAGCTTATGCCGCTAGCTGATTGATGAGCTTAGGTTTGCGGCTGCAATATCCTCTTTAGTAATCCGGCCTTCGGCTATGCCTTTGAGTAGTACGTAGGGTTGCATCATGGGGTTCGTGAAACGGTAGCGAAACCGTCGCGTTTGTCCTTTCTTTTCTAAAATGTCTCCTCTCGACGAAGAGGAGAAGTCATTCAGATGTTTAGCGAAGGCTGGTACTTGGTAATCTTGGTTCGTAATCTTTTTCATAGCCGCACGCAATGAGCCTGCAGGAAAGTACCCAAGATCATCAATCGGGGCCAGCGCACATGCGAGTAGTACCTCTTTGAAGAGGTTGTCTCGCGAACTACTGGTGGCAGCGTGGTATGTGCTCTTGATGGTTTGCTGCAGTTTGTCTACTGCCTCTACTACGGCGTCTTGTAAGTCACCCGCAATAATGTTTGTTCGACTTGACTCCAATGCGTGAAGGGCCGAGTACTTGGTCAGAAGATGCGTGAAAGTAGGAAGCCCTTGAGACAAGGACGCGATGTCGTCTTTAACCCCAAGATCGATGGTCATATCTGCCTGGCTGGGGTCCAGCCCCTTATCTATGATCTCCATCAACTCCAACCGAGACATGCGGGGCATCTGAACCTGTAAAAGTGCGCGTTCAATCGACTGATGTTCTTCAATAAGACCGTCTACTGAATCCGCTACTCCGACCAGAATCAATGTTGCTTCTATCGAGTGATCTGACAAGGTTTTAATCGTATCGGCAAGAATGGGAACAGTATCCGTGTGGGAGATCGTATCGAGTTCGTCAATAACGACTACCGCGGGAACATCAGCATTTTGAAAGAGTTCTCGAATATCTTCAGAGCCGGGGTTCTCTGGAAGCAGATCGTTCAACGTTAGTGTGCCTTCATCGCGTTCGACCGTGAGCTGCTTGAATATTGATCGCCACATCGCCTCGAAGGTGGTTGTACTTCCGCAGGTATATTTCGCGATCTGCATAGGATCCTTGCTCGCAAGAACCATAAGGTCATGAATGATGCTGGCAAGAGAGGTTTTCCCAACCCCGCGTTCTCCGTACAGAATGGCATGTTGGCCCCTGCTGTACACGGCCCAAGAACCGACTGGATTGCTTAGTACGTCCGGCAAAAAGCGTACGGCTGTTGATTGGAGCACTCGGTGTGAAAACTTGGTTGATCTTCGCAATACGTGAAACCAGCTCTTCGTACGTCATGCCGTCCTCGCAATATGACTGCTCCTCCTGATAATAGCGCGACGCACGCTGAACCTACGCGCACTTTGGTTACGTGTTCTTTCGCTTGCCCCCGCGCCCCTCTCGCGTTCTCTCCTTTTCACTTAACACTCGGTCGCGAATCTCCTTGTTTGCCGGTCAGGGCATCCCAAGTGAGGCGCTTGCCGACGATCTGAGTAGCGGCAAAGCGGAAGCGGTCGAAGTCGTTCATGTTCTGACGCTGGTTGTAGCGAAAGGCTTGCTCGTCAAGGTAACGGAAGAGATGGAAGGGTTCAACGCTCACATAGGTGCCGCTGATACCGCGCTTCAGCAGCGACCAGTAGTTCTCAAGCCCGTTGGTGTGGGTGCGACCGTTCACATATTCAACGGCATGGTCCACAACCTCATGCGCGTAGTCAGCAGCAAGACCTTCATAGGACAGCAGAGCGTCCGTGTAGAGAGCCGAGCCCGCTTCCACATGCTTCCGAACCTCAGCCTGTAGAGCTTTCTTCTTACGGTTTCCGACAACCGCTGTGCGAACCTTGCCGCCGCGCTCCAAGATGCCCATGACCGCAACCTTATCTTTCGTTCCCGTTCCGGTGATGCGGCGGGCCTTCTTGTCGAGGTGCATGTTCCGTGCTTTGCCGCCTATGAATGTTTCGTCGGCTTCGACTTCGCCCGTCAGCATGTTCTCGAAAGAACCCTCATGCAGAGCGAAGCGAATCCGGTGCGCCATGTGCCATGCACTTTTCTGCGTGATGCCCAGGTCACGGGCAATCTCACAGGAGCTAATGCCGTTCTTGCAGTTCACGATGAGCCACATCGCAGGCAGCCACTTGTCGAGGCCAAGAGCGGAGTCCTCAAAGATGGTTCCAACCTTTAGCGAGAACTTCGCCTTGGGGTGCTTCGCATAGCACTTGTACAGCTTCGCAGCCGCAAAATACGTCACCTTGTCAGTCCCACAATGCGGGCAACGAACCTTGCCGTCATCCCAACGCAGAGCGATCAGGAGGTTACGGCAGTTGTCGTAGTCGGCGAAGTAGATGATGGCTTCTTGTAGCGTGCGAGGCGTTTCCATGACTTAAGTATCCTCTCGGATGCTTGGTCAGTCAAGTAAATAATTTCCCTAAATTACTTTTGTGAATTCGTGTTTCCTTACAAAGCAATGAACTGCCTACCTGCGTTATGTAGTTGTTCGACACGGAATCTTCTAGACGCCCAGATCGCCTTAAAACGCCATAGAGAACGTCCTCAATGTGCGAGTGCCCATCTTGCGCCTTAGTACATTTGTGAATCTTCGTTGGGCGGCTTTAGCTTGTGAGTCAGTTTTCCGCGACGGCTCAGCCAGCAAGCTGCTGTCACTCTCCGCGTCATCAGCGTCAGGTCCTGTTATGAGAACGGTATCGGGCGGTGCCTTCCTGGTAAGACATAACCGGTGCCGTGCCACGGACCGTTTGGCCCGCGCGATTTCGACAATCTCCTGAGCGGTTGTTGCCTCTGGTAGTTAGCTGCGGCCAACCTTCGCAGTTCCATTTCGCGATAGCAATCAGCTTGTAAGCTGTGAACTCAGATGGAAATCACGGTCTTGTAGATGGCAATCAGTGAGAGGGTAGCGACAATGATCCAAAGCGCCACACCCTGCAGCATGGGGCGATAACCAATCCGCTGCAGTGTTCGGCGCGACAACCCGGAGCCGATGAGAAACAGCGTTGCGGTGAGCCCAATCTTGCCCAGGTGCGCCAGGGTATCGAAGAAGGGAATCAGGTGCGGTTGATAGGTTCGCCATACACTGGCCAGGCAGAAAAACAGGATGAACCAAGGCCATTTCACGCTTGAACGCCCGGATGTGTTTCCGGCCTGGCGTGCCCGTGCGTGGTACCAGGCCGCCACGGCGAGCGAGACGGGGATGATCCACAGTGCTCGTGCAAGCTTGACCGTGGTGCCGATCAGCAGCGCCTCGTTGCCGTACTTTGCGCTGGCACCTACGACGGGACTGGTATCGTGAATTGCAAGCGCGGCCCATAGGCCGAACTGGTCGTGGCTGAGGTGGAACGCACTGCCGGCCGCCGGAAACAGGAATAGAGCCACCGAGTTGAGGATGAACACTGTCCCCATGGCAATGCTGATGTCCTCTTCCGACGCGTCCAGAATCGGAGCGACCGCGGCAATCGCGCTTCCGCTGCAAATCGCTGTGCCAACGGTAATTAGCAGCGAGGCATGTTCTTTCACGCGAAGCACGCTGCCCAGCAAAAGCCCAAGTGTAATGCTGGCAAGAATACTGACGGCCGTGTACAGGAATCCCGACCGGCCGACCTTGAGGATTTGGAACAAATTCATCCCGAAGCCCAGTGCAACGACCGAGAGTTGCAGCAGTGTCTTGGCCAGGGCGCCACTCTCCCGCTGGAGCGGGTGAACGAGCACCAGTCCGAAGCACAGCCCGGCAGCCAGTGCAATCGGTGGTGAGATCACGCCGCTTCAGGCAATGATTAGCCCGACAAAAAAGATCTTCCGGGCATCCAGGGCATCGAGTCGCGCCTGCAAAGTCATGGGTCCACGCCTTCCCGGACGCTGTACTCCAATTGCATAGGTGTTCTTCTTTCATTGAGAGCTCGACGTGAGTCGAGCTCTGCTCGAGAGAACTATAGCGAGGAATCGGGGGCGCAGAACAACGTTGTCCTAAAGCAATCGGCGATAGGGCACGGTCCTGTGCCTGGAACTATCATTGGAGAATAGAATCAGGTCATGGAGCAGACACCTGGTGACGCCGACATCAACACCTCGATGGCAACCGAGAGCACAGAAAGTACGCTGCCGAAAGGATCCGAGGAAGCGGTTTTGCCCCGGGAACACGGTATGACTCGTTCCACCATTCGTGACGTCTCCCGGGTGGCCGAAGTCTCAATCAAGACTGTATCGCGGGTCATCAATAATCAGGACTACGTGAGCGCAGAGACTCGCGCGCGCGTGGAGCGAGTCATGACGGAGCTTTTCTTTCAGCCGAGTTCCGCGGCCCGCGCGTTAGCCGGACATCGTTCCCACCAGATTGCCGTGATCTGCGATAATCCGAGTCCTTCCTACGTCTATGAAATCCAGTACGGCATCCGCTTGCGTTGCCAGCAAAGTGGCGTCCGTATGATTGCGCAGCCTTACGACCGGGGCTCCCCTACGCTGCTCGACGACATCCTTACCCTCGTGGATCAGGTGCATCCGGATGGTCTGGTGCTGACTCCGCCCGCATGCGACGATGCGCAGGTACTCGCGGAGTTGCTGCGCCGCGAAGTGCCATTCGTGCGCATTCAGCCGGGCACCCGCGCCGGCGTTTCTTCCTCGGTCTTCATCGACAACGAGCAGGCGGCCAGGGACGTTACACACCATCTGCTGGAACTTGGACATACGCGCATTGGCTTTATCGTGGGTGACCGGGGCTACGCGTCCTCGGATCACCGACTGAATGGATTCCTCGGCGCTCTCGCCGATGCCGGCGTGCCGATCCCGGCGGACTATATACGTTTTGGCTTTTTCGATTTCGCCTCTGGCGTGGAACAAGCGGAGCGACTTCTTACCTTGCCGGCCCCGCCGACCGCCATCTTTGCGTCGAATGACGACATGGCCGCCGGCGTGCTTACCACCGCGCATCGCCGGGGAGTTTCTGTTCCCGGAGAGTTGTCCGTCGTCGGCTTCGACGACACGCCGTTCGCCTCCATTGTATGGCCTGCCCTGACGACTGTGCGCCAGCCAGTGCGTTTGCTGGCCGCTGCCGCTGCGGACCTGTTGCTGAAACCACCCCCTACACCGGAGGACCGGAGGATCGCTTACGAGTTCGTGGTACGCCAGTCAACCGGACCTGTGAAGTGAGGTTGGACGCTAGAGCTTGACAAGTATGAGAGTCATGTATGACAACGGTATCCTAATTTGCGCC
>CAXTZL010000128.1:0-8769 GCA_964248555.1 uncultured Bryocella sp. | reverse complement strand
GGAAAGCGGCAGGCCCAGCCGCGCGCACGCCGAAGCCACAACCGACTCGTTCTCCGGGTTAGCAAACGAAAAGAGCAGCGACACGGCAATCGCGCCAGCTTCGGCCGTGGATATGCTCTCGATTAACCGCTCCAGCTCCGCCTCATCGACTTGTTGGAGGATGTCGCCCTTTGCAGAAACCCGCTCCGCGATCCCGAAGCGCAACTCTTGGGGCACAAGGCAGGCCGGTGGGGGCTGAAACCAATCGTACAGCTTGGGGCGCGCCTGGCGTCCAATCGCGATCGTGTCTTGGAAGCCCTTCGTCGTGATGAAAGCGACACGGGCGCCCTTGCGCTCCAGCATGGCATTCGTGGCGACGGTGGTACCATGGCGCACCACCACCCCTGCCTCTGCTCCCACGCGGCGCAACCCCTCCAGCACGGCGCGTCCCGGATCGTCAGGCGTGGAAAAAACCTTCAGAGCAGCCAGCTTCCCGTCCTGTAGATAGACAATGTCTGTGAATGTCCCGCCGGTATCAATGGCAATCCGCATGTAGTCCCGATCCTGCTCCGCCTTATTGGTTGCGCCCGTGCCCTGCTTCATCAGACCTTCGTCAACGCGCGCGCCGTAGTCTTGCCCACCCGCTTGGACCTCGGCGTCTCCCTGGGCTTGGAGCGCTCCAGCCAGTTCGCCTGAACCGCACCATCTGCAAACACCTCTGGAAATTGACCGCGCGAACATCGACTCTGTCACTGCGCTCCCCGGTCTTGGCTAGATGATCCAGCGCCTTCGCTCGTGCAATTTCCGGCTTGTGTGCCGCAAGCGCTCGCAACAGGTCGCGGTGTTCATCCCCAAGCTGCGCTCCATAGCTGTCCATCACAATGATCTGATAGTAGTACCGCATCAGCCGTATCTGCACGTTGACAACAATGTCCAGCAGCGCCTGGTTACGGCTCGAGCGGCGATCGCGATATGAAAACTTTTATTGCACTCCAGAAACGTGTAATAGCTCGCTTCTGCCCCGGACGATACTCATAGGTACCCCAGTTCGTGATCTCCTTCAGCTGCTCCGGTGTTGCACGTTCCGCAGCGAACGCCGCGACGGCAGGCTCTACCACTGTCTGCAGCTTTAAAAGGTTCCGGTATTCCTCAAAGGTGAGCGGAGGAGTCGTATACCCCCGAAAGGGAGCGATCTGCATCAACGATTCGTCGCACAGCCGCCGGCAGGCCTCCCGCACCGTGGTGCGGCTCCCGTTGAATTGGGCGCACATCTTCAGTTCGGAAAGTGAAAGGCCCGGTGGCAGCTTGCAGGTAACAATCTCTTGCTTCATCTCGCGGTGAATCCGGACAGCTTCGGTCATGGTGTTTCTCGGTTCGCTCGTGTACTCAGGGTCTACATACGGCATCGATGCATAGCGAACTTGGTTCCATGACGTCAAGGCGTGCGGAGCTGACGCACCATCCGCTCGCAATCGCAAGGTCCTGAGAGCAGTCGAATTCATTCCCTTCCGGCTGCGGGACTAGCGGGATATTTCAGTTGGCAGTCAGGCCGCAATGCGGCCCACTCGGACGACCGCAGCCGAACGGCTTGCATAGTCTGCGTGTATGCTTCAACCTCCTGCGAAGTCGGTGCGCTTCACCCACTGACGGAGGCTTACGTTCGCGTAAATCGAAGCACTACAATGAGCCATTTTCGGGCCGCAGACGTGGAAAAGCCGACTTTCGGCGGCCTTTGTAGACAAACTGGCGGAGAGTGGGGGATTCGAACCCCCGATAGAACTTTTGGTCCTATAACGGTTTAGCAAACCGCCGCCTTCAGCCACTCGGCCAACTCTCCTGCGGTGTTCTCGGCAATTATAGCCTGAGATTCCGGCTTCGTCTGTTGACTCACGTAATGATCGCGTGAACGGCCTTTCCTTGCGCACGAAGGACGAGCTCCGCAGCCAAAAGACATTGCGTCTGGTCCTGTGCGACATGCGTGCCGTTTGCGACATCGGCGATAAATTGCGGTCCAAAAGGCAGCGGCACATTGCTGCAGTTCATGTAATGCGCCGCATTCTTATCCACTAGAAAAAGATGATTGCCGCCGGGCCGGCCGGCGATGTCGGCGTATTTGCGCAATTCGATGTAGCCGTCTGTTCCAAGAATGAACAGCCGGCCATCGCCCCAGGTACCCAACCCATGTGGCGTGAACCAGTCCAGACGCACATAGCCGAAACCATGGTTGCCGCGCAACATCATGTCGCCGAAATCCTGGAATTGCGGATGCTCGGGATGCCGTACGTTGGAGACCTGCGACGCAACGACCTCGGCCTCCGTGCAACCCGTATAGAACAGAAATTGATCCACCTGATGTGAACCGATGTCGGTCAAAATGCCACCGTACTGTTCCGGATGCCAGAACCACTCGGGACGGCCTGTACCGCCACCATTATCGCCCACACGCTGCGTGATCTGGTGCGGCGCAATGTTGATCGTCTGGATCACTTTTCCGATCGCACCTGCCTGTACCAAATAGCCGGCTTCCACAGCAGCCCGCACTTCGAGCCGCTCGGAGTACATGATGGCGTAGATTTTGCCCGTTTCGGCGATGGCCTTCCTCACCTCGGCGAGCTGTTCAAGCGTCGTCATGCCAGGCTTGTCGGAGAGATAACACTTGCCGGCCCGCAGGGCGCGTACGCCGATGGAAGCGCGTTCGGCAGGGATAGCCGAACTCAGCACCAGCTGCAGGCTTTGATCCTGCAGGACAGCATCTTCCGTGCTTACAAGCTTTGCCTGCGGAAAGCGCTTGAGGAAAGCCGCGCCCCGCTCCGGCTCGGCGGCATAGACACTGACGAGTTCGCCGCCGCCGCGAATCATCGCCTCGGTCATGCCATAGATGTGGTCATGGCTCATGCCGCACACGCCAAAGCGCACCGTTCTACTTGGCTTTGCGACCGGAGGCATTTGCGTATGGGGCGCCATGGTTTCAGCCGGCATGGGCGCACCGGCACCGGCCGGCGCCTGCGCAAAGAGGGACGCGGGGAGGGTCGAAAGTAAACCAACTGCGCTGGCATCGCGAAGAAATGCGCGGCGGCTTTCGCCTTGTACGGGGAGATCGGTAGCTGGATTCGTTTTTTTAGCTTCTGGCATGGCGTAGGGAGGTAAAACTTTGCCCCAGCTGACCGGGACAAGCATATTTGTTCAACGACAAAACCTTATGCCTGTCATCACCAAGATGCAAGGGGAGAGATGAACATTACCACTTACTTGCGCCAGTGCCGCAGTCGCAACTGGTACCTGCTGTGGAGATGGGGTGCACAACATCGACCAGAGCCTGGGAAGGCTCAATGTGTGCAGATCTGTGATTCATCGGCACCACGGGGTCTTAGAATAGAGTTGGTTCGATTCGTGAACCTGGAGATCCTTCCCTGCTTAGTCAGCTCAATGCGCTCGCCCTGTTTGTTGCCTCGCATGGCTTCGCGCACTACTGGAAGACCCACTATGCCGACCACACCTTTCGCGGGGCATATCGCTGGAATATTTTCGACGTCAGTTTGCTTGTGCCGTACTTCGTCGTGATGCTCATCCTGGCGTTCTATGGTATTCACCGATACCAACTGGTCTGGCTCTACTTTCGCAACCGGAAAAAAGAAACGCGTTCCGATACCCCACCATCTCGTTTTCCGGAGAATCAACTACCGTTCGTCACCATTCAGCTGCCGATTTTTAATGAACAGTTTGTGGTGGATCGCCTCATAGACGCCTGCTGCCGCATCGAATACCCGCGCGACCGTTTTGAGATTCAGGTGCTCGATGACTCAACGGATGAGACCCGCGAGGTGGCCGCCGACGTGGTGGCGCGCTATGCGGCCGGCGTGAGAAACCTGGCACCGCAACCGATCTACTATCTGCACCGTACCAATCGCCATGGCTATAAAGCCGGTGCCCTCGAGGCCGGTTTGCAGACCGCGCGTGGCGAACTGGTCGCCATTTTCGACGCGGACTTCGTACCCGCACCGGACTGGTTGATGAAAGTGGTGCATCATTTCGCGGAGCCAGGCGTCGGCATGGTGCAGACCCGGTGGACGCACCTGAATCGCAACTACAGCTTCCTCACCCAGGTAGAAGCCATTCTGCTTGACGGACACTTCGTGCTGGAGCATGGTGGCCGCTCGCGTGCCGGGGTCTTTTTCAACTTCAACGGAACCGCAGGGATGTGGCGCAGGCAAGCCATCGAACAAGCCGGCGGCTGGCAGCACGACACCCTCACCGAAGACACAGACCTGAGCTACCGCGCACAGCTGAAGGGATGGAGCTTCAAATACCTGCAGGATGTCGAGTGCCCCGCCGAGTTGCCGATCGAGATGACTGCCTTTAAGACGCAGCAGGCGCGCTGGGCCAAGGGTCTCATCCAGACCGGGAAAAAAATTCTGCCACGTGTGTTAAAGTCCGACGCACCCTTCCACGTAAAACTGGAAGCTTGGTATCACCTCACCGCCAACGTAAGCTACCCGCTCATGATCGTGCTGAGCACCCTTCTGATGCCGGCCATGATCATCCGCTCCTGGCAAGGCCCGGTACAGATGCTGCTGATCGACCTCCCACTCTTTTTGGCCTCCACTGCCTCCGTTTCAACCTTCTACATGGTGAGCCAAAAGGAGCTGTTTCCCCGTACCTGGTACAAGACCGTCATTTACCTGCCATTCCTCATGGCAATGGGAACCGGCCTTGCCATCACCAACACCAAAGCCGTACTGGAAGCCTTATTTGGCATCAAGAGCGCTTTCGCACGTACACCGAAGTACAGCGTGCAGAAAAAAGGCGAACGTTCCAACGCAAAGAAGTATCGCAAGCGCCTAGGCATCATTCCCTGGATTGAAATTGCGATCGGTTGCTACTTTGCCGCTACCGTCTGGTATGCGTTCTCCACGGAGAACTACTTTACCGTTCCCTTTCTGCTGCTTTTTGTACTCGGCTACTGGTACACGGGCTTTCTAAGCCTCTTCCAGGGACTCTTCGAACGTAGTGGGAACTCGGGTGAAGACCTGCATGAAAAGCCTTACCCGGTGGGAGTCTAGAGCGCACCCACTCCCGTAATCGTAATAAAGAAGGGCCTCACGATCCGCTATGATCGCGAGGCCCTTCTTCTGCGTTCAGAGATGACGCGGTTGTCTCAGTAGTTGTAGTTAACCTCTTCAGCCTCTTCAGCCCCGTAGCGTCGCAGCAGGTTGGGCAGATTCTGCGAGAACGCTGCCTTGGGCATCACGGTATCGCATCCCGCTTCCACGGCCTTTGCCTTTAAATCACCCTGAATCATCGACAGAAAACCGATGATAGAGGCAGACCGCTTCAGCTTGGTTTTGAGTTTGGGAATCAGTGTCAAGGGCTTGGCGTTAACGTTATTCAAATCGAATACGATCAGCGACGGCCTGTTTTGATCCTCGCCGCTGGTGAGCTCGGCGATGGACTCCTTTTCATTTTTGATAAAAGCTACTTTGACGCCCAGCTTGCGCGCTGTTTCCTGCACTTTGGCTGTGATGAAAAGATCATCAACGAACAAATAGATGTGCGTCTGCGCATCCTCCGCGATCGGGAGAGCGCGCGGCGCATTGTGGTCGATTGGCTGACCATCACCCTGTTGCCGAGGGCCGCGACGACCGCGCAGCTGTATGGTTGAGGGAGGTACATCGCCGAACTGGGGGCTGGCTTCGCGATAGCTGTGGTCCATAGGACCGACAAATCCGCGTTCACGGCTGCCGTTGCTCTTGGCCTTATGCTGATGCGATACCAGATTGCCGAAGTTATCGGGTCGGCCGCCTTCGCGGCGATGTGGACGCTCAAAACTGCGATCCCCTTGCGATTGTCGATCTGTCGAGAAGCCACTGCTTCCGCTGGTACTGTCTCCGCCAGAGCGACGCTCGCGATCACGAAATTTTTTCTTCCAGCGCTTTCCCTGCCCCTGCCCCTGCCCCTGCCCGTTCACCGCCCCGGCACCCTGGCCATTGCTCGGTGACGATCCCCCGTTGTTCTGAGCTGATCCGCCGCCGCCCTGGTGCCGGCGTTGCTGCGGAGGAAGAGCCGCTACTGGCGCAACGGCAGCGAGCGAAAGACTTTCGCCTTCCATGACAAGCGGAACATAAGCGCTACCCGGCCCTGATCCGGCCTCTGCCCCTGAGCCATCGCCGTCGGATGCCTGGTCGTTTATGCCGGGAGCAGTGGCAGCCAGCTTCTTGCGCTTGCGCCGACGCCGCTTGCTGCTTTTGCTTTGCCCCGTACCGGGAGCGGGAGTTTCGCTTGGCGTGCCGTCATCCGCGTTTCCATCAAAGTCGCCGCCGAATTCACCCTGCCCCGACTCGCGCACAAACTCCGGCGACCCGTCCACCACATTCTGCTCTGACATTTGTTCAGTTTTCCCCTTGCCCTGACTTCCGACTCCGGACCGCGTCCGCCCTCAGTTCTCCGCAGAGATTCGCGGAAAATCGGGCCGGTGCCGTCAAGTGCTTGCTGGACATCAAGTACTTCTTCTTTAACGAATGTTTGCGCCGGTCCGTCTTTGTAAACGCTTGACGCACACAACACCCGTTCTACTCGCGTTACGCCGTTCGAGCAAACACCTTAGTGTCTTCCTGTCCGCCTGCCTGCGAAAGGATCTTTGATCTTCTCTTCCGAAGGCCCTTAACCTGAGCAATCCTGACTTCGACCCGGTTCCGCTATCTAGGGCGATTCCAGAAAGATGGCGAAAGCGCCCACGGATCCTTCACGGAAACCAGTCAAAAACGGGGACACCTCAGTACTATTCATACCGGGCCCCATCGTGACCAGCCGATCATACTTCGGAACGTAGGTTGAATGCAACTGTTCCAGGGACGATCCATCCATATCGGTTCGCGGTGCGGGAGCAGAGACCGTTTCCCCTCCCCGAGAAACGGTCCCCGACTTCCCTAGCCAGTCACTGGCCTAGCATCGCAGCCTCGAAAACAACGGGGCTGGCCTGGGGACGGCACCCTGGACGGGCATCTCTTTCCACCAGACACTGAGAACAGAACATCTGCCTCTGCCTCTCCTCGAATGCAAGTGTCATGCCAAATCTCGCAATCGGGCCTTAAAACCGGCAGAGCCACACAGTTGGAACGTTTTCCTGATTTCTGAATGTGATGTTTCGGTCACCTCCCTAGCCGAAACTCCCGAATTTGGAAGGACCACCTCCAGAAGTTCACGACAGGTTTCACTCGGGTTGCCTGCCGCTCTGTATAATTTCACCTAGTGTGTGGGAGCGTGCCTGAAGTTCGTTGAAGGGCTTACTGCAGCTGGCGTTTAGCCTTTATTATGGCGGCGGCATGTTTACAGTGAATGGGTTTCGCCATCGCAACGTCTCAATTCCCACCATGTACGTCTTAAGGAGCTCGACACACCGCATGAACCGTCCCCTGCACCTTGCTTTGGCAATGTCCGCGGCCATTCTGACCCCGGGCCTTGTCGCTCAAACAGCAGCACCCGCTGCTGCTCCCGCTCCCGTTGCGCCGCAGGCCGTGCCCGCCAAGATCGCGATCATTGCCTTTCAGCAGGCCGTGGTAGCTACCAATGAAGGCCAGCGCGCACTGGCTGATTTGCAGAAAAAGTACGAGCCCCAGAAAGCCAAGATCGATGGCGAAGGAGCCGAGGTGAACTCCTTGCGGCAACAATTGCAGGCCTTACCCGCCACCACCTCTGACGAGGAACGCGCCACACGAGAACGGGCCATCGACACCAAAGAGAAATCTTTGCAGCGAGATGAGGAAGACGCCTCCAACGCTTACCAGGGCGAGCTGCAACAGGCCTACGGCAAGGTTGCGCAAAAGGTCGGCACCACCGCCGTGAAGTATGTGCAGGAGAATGGTTTTACGTTGCTGATGAATGTCGGCGGTCAAGCCGGTCAGGATCCGGTACTCTGGGCGACACCGACGATCGATGTGACGCAAGCCGTTGTGAATGCTTACAACGCCAGCTCCGGCATCGCAGCCCCGCCGCCCTCGGCACCTGCCCCGACCCGGCGTACTTCGCCCGCTGCAGCACCGCACAAATAAGAACCAGGCGCGAAAGAGAAGGCGGAGATCGCAGGATCTCCGCCTTCTCTTTCCTGTTCTCCCGCAGACGGCGCTTATTCCTCGCCCACCTTGAGCACCGCAAGGAAGGCCTCCTGTGGAATATCCACTTTGCCGATGCGTTTCATGCGCTTCTTGCCCTCTTTTTGCTTTTCGAGCAGCTTGCGCTTACGGCTGATATCGCCTCCATAACACTTTGCGATGACGTTTTTACGGATCGCCGTCACGGTCTCACGCGCGACAATTTTGGACCCGATCGCAGCCTGGATGGCCACCTCAAACATCTGCCGCGGAATCAGCTCACGCATCTTTGAAACCAGTGATTTGCCACGGTCATACGCCAGGTCGCGGTGCACGATGATCGACAGCGCGTCGACCGGTTCTCCGGAAACAAGAATATCCATCTTCACCATGGGCGAGACCCAGGTGCCCGCGAGGGCATAGTCCAACGAGGCATAACCCCGCGAGACGCTCTTCAGACGATCATAAAAATCCAGCACGATCTCGTTCAGCGGAAGCTCATAGGTAATCATCACGCGCGTATCGGAGACGTATTCAAGGTTCTGCTGACGGCCGCGCTTGTCCTCGACAAGCTTCAGGATGCCGCCGACATATTCTTCATTGGTCAGAATTTTTGCCGTAATGACGGGCTCTTCGATCGTATCGATCTCTGTCGGATCGGGCCAGCGCGAAGGATTATCTACCTCGAGCACCGAGCCGTCGGTCA
>CAXTZL010000127.1:0-8784 GCA_964248555.1 uncultured Bryocella sp. | reverse complement strand
AGGGTGACAGCGCCTCGTATGCCGTTGCAGCCAGGCGCGATAAACATGCCGAAATCGGGGGTAAACATGAGCCGGAGGTTGTCGCTGGTGAGCTTGTCGCCGAGCAGATGTGCAAAGCTCCGGGCCACCGTAGCGGAAACCTGCTGCAGCGGCAGATCGACGCTGTGACTAAAGAACTGGGGTACCGGGATCACGGTCGCCATGAAGAGTACGGGAAATCGGGTGACGCGAAGCAGAGGACGTCCGCCAAGCAGCAATACCACGCCGAGTGCGTAAAGCACGGCAATCAGTGGAAGGGGCGGAAGTTGCATGAGCCAGCTGCTTCCCAGGGTGACGATGAGCAGGCTTTGGTCGCGCACGAACAGCAGAGATGCGAGCCCGATCAGCAGGGCGAGGCCCCACCAGGTACCCTTGGAGCACCAGCCGATCCCCCGCCATGCCCGGACAATCAGGACGAAGCTGATGAAGGGAACCAGAAGGCCCATCGACTTCAGATCGTCAGAGCGCCATTGGTCGATGAGCGCCCGTACGGAGCCGAGCAGGGCGACAGCACCCCCCAGCGCGCAAAGGCATGCGGCGCCGACCGCGAGCGGAGCGGAAACGGGCTTTCTGCCTGCCGTGAAGTGCACCACGGGGCGGCCGGCGACCCGCCGAAGAGCATGCCTCGCGTCAGGCGAGGAGACCAGCATTACCGGCCTTTGCGCGCACGAAGGTAGGTGCGCAGCGAACGTGCACCATAGACGCCGCCAGCCAGCCCGGCTAGGAGCAGTGTGGGGTTCTCCGGTGAATCGGCACACCCGCCCAGCGCAAAAGCGGGCATCGCCGTGAAGAGAACCGCGATCATCAAGGTCATCAAAGAGAATTTCTTCATGGAAGCCCTTTTGACTGCTCCAAGCAGCAGTCTGCGCGTATTCCGAGGGCAGAGCGTATGGATGAGGGTGTTGCACCCATCCACGCCGTCCTCAGTCAAGGCCAAGCCTATGGGGGGCACTCAGGAGGGTCAACGGTACTTCCGGGCAATCCGTACCCCTTTTGGGTTAAGGAGAGATCCTGGCTGACCCAGAAGCTTTGGCCTGCGTCTCACGAAGGAGCCCGCGCGGTAAAATCGACGGGGCGGAGACAAGCAAAGAGGTAAGCAGGGAGGAGTGCAGGGGATGGCAACGGCAATGGCGAATATTGAGGGGCTCAAGGGTGTGTACGAAGGGTTGAAGATGCGCATGGACAGGTCTGTGGAGGACTTCCGGGCACATCTGCTGAGCGTACGCACGGGCCGTGCTTCCGTGCACATGCTGGACGGGATTACCGCCGAGGCGTACGGGTCGGATATGTCGCTCTCGCAGTTGGCGCAACTTAGTACACCCGAGGCGCAGCAGATTCTTGTGCAGCCCTTCGACATAGGTCTTGTCGGCACGATCGAAAAGGCGATTCGCACCTGTGGCCAGGGGTTTAACCCCATGCACGACGGCAAGATCATCCGGGTGCCTATTCCGCCGATGAACGAGGAGCGCCGCCGTGATGCGGTGAAGCGGCTGGCGGGCACGCTGGAGGATCACAAGACGGCGCTGCGCAACATTCGTCGCGATGGTAACGAGCAGGTGAAGAAAGCGACGAAGGACAAGCTGATTTCGGCCGATGACGAAAAGCGTTCCAATGAGGAGATTCAGGCGCTTACGGATGCGGAGATCAAACGCATCGAGGACATGTTTAAGGTCAAGGAAAAGGAAGTGATGACCGTTTGACAGGGTCCCGCGACTCTTTTTAGATCGTCTGTTCAAAGAGCACGGGCTAGACTCGTTTTCATGGATGCCGAGCGTGCCCGTGCTTTCCTTTTATCCATGCCCCGTGTTGTAGAGACGCTGCAGTGGGGTGAAAGGCTGGTTTTCAGAATCGCCGAGAAGGATGGCGGCGGCAAGATGTTTGCCATCGTTGATCTCGGACCCAAAGCAGGGACGTTGGATCCGGTGATTGCATTTGCCGCGACCGCGGAACATCAAGCGGAGCTGTAGGAATACGACGGCCTGATCCCTGCGCCCTACCTTGCCCGTGCCGGCTGGGTTGCGGCTCGGAGTTGGAAGGCGCTGGAGCACCGCGAATGGACCGTCGAGCTGAGCTTGGCGAATGCGACGGTTTGGGCCAAGCTGCCTGCGCGCGTCCGAGAAAACTGTTGAACTCGGCTCCCGAACCGAAAGCCGAGAGCAAGTCCCCTGCCGAGCCCTCCGTCACTCCCGGACGCCGTCGCTCCGTCGGGAGGAGCTAGCGAACTTCCGCTTCCGGGTTCACGGCGAGCAGGGGAAGAAAATTCCGGAAGTAAACACTTACCAGGACGACCTCAAGCACAAGCGCGATGATGGCCGGGGCGGCTCCATGCGGCCAGAGCAGTGCGTGGTAGAGCAGGATATTCACAATGATGGGAGCGAGCAACGCCAAGGCCAGCGGAACAAAGCGGTTCACCAGCAGCAGCAGACCTGCGATGGTCATGATGACACCCACGAAGTTCATCCAGTGATGGGTGACCAGAATCCCCATCCAGGTGAGGGCATCGCCGGAGGGCGGCGGCATAGGAATGAAGTGAAGTAGGTTGTTCAGACCAAAGACGAAGAAGATGAGCCCTAACAGGATCCGGCAGACCAGAGTGAAGATTTTCATAGACAGCTCCCTTGCGTACCCTTTCTAGCACGGCACTCGTCCCGATCGGTCCTCCGAAACCCAATTTCGACTTGAGAAACCACCCTGCTGGAGTCCAGACGGCTAGGATGGAAGGTATGAGGATCTCTCTTGAGGGCAAGGTGGCCCTTGTAACCGGTGGGTCGCGCGGTATTGGTGCGGCGACGGTGCGCCTGCTGCGGGAGTGCGGTGCCCGCGTGGTGTTCAGCTACAAATCGACGACGGAACGGGCGGAGTCGCTGGCGGAGACGTGTGGTGGCCCGGCCTTCTGCCATGCAGTGCAGCAGAAGTTAGAGACAGCCGGAGATGGAGAAGCACTCGTTGCGGTGGCGGCGCGGATCTTTGGTCGACTGGACATTCTGGTGGTCAACCATGGCGTGTGGCCACCCCATGATCAGCCGATCACGACTATGCCGGATGCGCAGTGGAAGGCTACCCTCGGCATTAATCTTGACAGTGTATTCGGTCTGGTGCGTGCCGGTGCGCGGCAGATGCTAGGTGGGCATCCCGATAGCGCGGAGCAGGCAAGCCCAATTGCGGGGGCCGATCCCACGGCCTATGCCGGGCAGTGGGAGTACGGTCCCGGCGAAGCGAACGCCCAAACCCGCGCCGAAGCCACTGTCGAAGCACGGGAGCTACTGGAAGAGGCGGTTTATAGCGACAAGATCGAGTGGCCGGCTCCCGGAGGAACTGCAGCGCCGCTCTCCGATTCACCTGGGGGCCAAGCCATGCCGCAGAACGTGGCAGAGGCCAATAGCGCCGTTCGAGGTCACATCGTTCTAGTAGCTTCCACTGCGGCGCAGCGTGGCGAGGCGTTCCACGCCGATTACGCTGCAAGCAAAGGGGCGTTGTTGAGCCTGACCAAGAGTCTGTCCAGTGAGTTGGGGCCGCAGGGAATTCTTTGCAACTGCGTAGCTCCTGGCTGGGTGCGGACGGAGATGTCGGCCGGAACTCTTGGCGACCCAGTGGCGTCCAAGAAGGCGTTGGGTCTGATTCCGCTTGGCCGCGCGGCCGAGCCGGAGGAGATCGCCGGGCCGATCGCATTTCTCTGCTCGCCTTGGGCAGATTTCATCTCCGGTGAGATCTGGAATGTGAACGGCGGGGCCGTACTGGTTGGCTGAGGGTGAAGAAGCAGATGAGAACAGAGGGACAGGTCGCTCCCCGAGCGGTGGGTAAGGTCGCAGGTTGGGTGCTTCTGGCTTTGGCTTCGGCATTGGCGATACCTCTGGCGCTGGGACAGGCGTCAGCGTTGCCCAGTGCCCAGCCGGCACCGGTGACGGACGAGGCAGCGCAGGCGCACGTGCTGCTTGATCAGATGATCGCAGCGCTTGGCGGGCCTGCGTGGCTGAACGTGGACACGGCCCGGCTGGAGGGCCGCTCGGCGAGCTTTTATAAGGGCCTGCCGAATCCATACCAGGCCTCTTTTGAAGAGTATTTTCGCTGTGCTCCATTCGGTGAAAGGGTGGTGGTTGTCTCCAAGCAGGGTGTCTTCATCCCCACGACGAAGCGCGACGTGGCCGAGGTTTGGACTGCGCAGAACGGCTATGAGGTCACTTTTCGTGGCCGCAAGGAGCTGCCCAAGCTGGATGTGGAGGACTTTGAGCGGCGCCGCCTGCACTCGATCGATACCGTCGTCCGCGACTGGCTGAAGCGCCCGGGCACGCTGGTGAGCTTTGAAGGCTCTGCCATGGACGACAGGCGTCTGGTCGACAAGGTAAGTGTCCTGACCTTGAATAACGATGCGGTCACGCTGGCGCTTGATCACACCACCCATTTGCCGCGCAGCAGAAGTTTCGAATGGCGCGATCCTCTCTATAAGGACTTCAACACCGATCTGGAGCGCTACGACGACTGGCATACCGAAGATGGTGTGATGACGGCGCTGACCATCACCCGGTATCGCAACGGCGACATGACAAGCCAGCGTTTTCTCACCAAAGTGCAGTACCATCTGCCCCTGGCAGCGGACCTGTTCGATCCAGACCGGCCGCTCACGAAGAAGTGAGGCCATCGGAGGCCGTGCTCTCAGCCGGTGGTATTCTGAGCCACGCTATGAATGAGATTGCAAACGAGATCGCGGCTGAGTCCGCCGAAGTGGCCAATGGCGCCGCTGGGCAAAAGCCAGTTGGAACCGAAGGCTCCACCCAGCTCAAACGGACCATGGACATTACAGAGATTATGGCGATCTTGCCGCATCGCTATCCGTTTCTGCTGATCGATCGCGTGCTGGAGATGGAACCGAAGCAGCGCATCGTGGCCATCAAGAATGTGACAGCCAATGAGCCACAATTTACTGGACACTTCCCCGATTTCCCCATCATGCCTGGCGTAATGACCATCGAAGCGATGGCGCAGGCGGGCGGTGCCCTGCTGCTCACCGAGGTGCCTGACCGGGAGAGCAAGCTGATGGTTTTCACCGGCATCGATAAGGCGAGCTTTCGGAAGCAGATTGTGCCGGGCGATCAGCTGCGTATCGAAGTCAAGGTATTGAACTGGCGCTCACGCGTGGTCAAAATGCAGGGCGTTTGCACTGTGGATGGCAAGGTCGCCGCGGAGGCCGAAATCACCTGCATGCTGGTGCCGCGCCCGAGCAAGAGTGCGAAGTAAGGCAACGAACATGGCGAACGGGCGCGAAGAGAACGTTGGCGAGGTACGGGACAATATTCATCCTCTCGCTGTGGTGGCACCCGGGGCAGTCGTTCCGGCGAGCAGTACCGTGGGGCCCTTCTGCACGGTAGGCGACCATGTTGTTCTCGGTGAGGGGTGCGCGTTGATCTCGCATGTCGTGCTCGATGGGCACACGACGCTTGCCGACGGTGTGATCGTGCATCCCTTTGCCGCGCTCGGCATCAGCCCGCAGGATTTGAAGTACAGCGGCGAGCCGACAGCCTGCAGCATTGGCGCACGCACCGTGATTCGGGAGTCGGTGACGATCTCCCGCGGCACTGCCGGGGGTGGTGGCGTTACGCGTGTGGGCAGCGATTGCCTGATCATGGCCTACGCGCATATTGGGCACGACTCGCAGATTGGAGATGGCGTGATTCTTGCCAACGGGGCCACCCTTGCAGGCCACGTCACAGTAGAAGATTATGCCGCCGTAGGCGCGCTGAACCCGGTGCATCAGCACTGTACGATTGGACGCTATGCCTATATCGGTGGTGGGACGACCATCACGCAGGATGTGCTTCCCTACTCGCTCACGAGCGTACGTCGTGAAAATCGTGCTTTCGGTTTAAACAGGGTCGGGCTGGAACGGCGCGGCTTCACCCCGGAGGAGGTGGGGCAGCTGCGCGCCGCGTACCGCCTGCTGCAGGTCTCGCACCTGAACACGACGCAGGCGCTGGAGGCGATCCGAAGCAGAATGGCGAACGGCGAGTTCGGGGAGCGGGTGGGCTATCTGGCCGAGTTCATCGCCCGCAGTGAACGCGGCGTCATCAAGTAGGGACTATGGCACAGGTATCACTGGGACTGATCGCGGGCAATGGTAGATTTCCATTTCTGCTGCTGGAGGCCGCGCGTGCCAGCGGTCTGCGTGTCGTGGTGGCGGCCATTCAAGAGGAGACCGACCCGGAGATGGATCTTCGCGCTGCGGCCGACCCCGACGGTGTACGCGTCCACTGGCTTTCGCTCGGTGAACTTTCGCGGCTGATCGAAACCTTCCACCGCGAAGGCATTTCGCAGGCGGTTATGGCCGGGCAGGTGCGGCACAAGCAGATCTTTTCCAGCATCCGGCCCGACTGGCGTCTGGGCAAGCTGCTGCTCAACCTGCGTTCGAGAAACACCGACATGCTGCTGGGCGCGGTAGCCAAGGTGCTGGGCGATGAGGGCATCACGCTCTTGTCGTCCACGAGTTTCTTAGAACCCATGCTGGCCTCTGACGGCGTCATGACCGCACGAGCACCGGATGCCGTGGAGCAGGACGACTTGTTGTATGGGCAGCAAGTGGCACGCGCTATTGCCGGGTTTGATCTTGGCCAGACCGTGGTCATCGCCGGGGGCGCCTGCGTCGCGGTAGAGGCCATGGAAGGTACGGATGCAACCATCGCGCGTGCTGGGGCTCTGTTGGGTGCCATGGAGGGTGACGCCAGCACGTTATCGCGGCGCCTGACCGTGGTCAAGGTGGCCAAGCCGCAACAGGATATGCGATTCGATGTGCCTGTGGTCGGTGTGACTACCATCGCCACGATGACAGCGGCCGGAGCCACCTGTCTGTGTGTGGAAGCAGGTCGAACGCTTCTGTTTGATCGAGAAGGTATGGTGCGTGCTGCCGACGCAGCGGGTATCTCCATCCTGGGCCGGAGCGCCGTCGCAACGGAGAGCAGTTAGGTCGCTCTGCGATGATCTTGGCCCCTAAATCCGGGGAGCCAAAGGTGGCAGCTTTGCTTGGTTCCATCGGGCGTAGGATGAAACCTGAATCATGGCGCGCAGCGGCGCTTTCGTGCTGCCAGGCCCGCCAGACGAGGAGACCTTTGATGCTTGCACGACGCATGCTGCATACCTTACTGGCCGGGGCCGCAACCGTGGCCTTAACCGCACCACCACTTGCCCTTGCTGCCGATATGCCTCCCGTGGGCGCACCGGCTCCCAGCTTCACGCTACCGTCGCAGGACGGTTCTCCCGTCAGCCTGAACGAGTACAAAGGCAAGTGGGTTGTTCTGTACTTTTACCCGAAGGACCAAACCCAGGGCTGCTCCCTTGAGGCACATAACTTTCAACGGGATCTGCCGAAGTATCAGGCACAGAACGCCGTGGTACTGGGAGTGTCCCTGGATACGGTCGACAGCCACCGCGTGTGGTGCACCAAGGATTCTTTCACCTTCAAGATGCTGGCTGATCCTGATCACAAGGTTGTGGATGAGTATGGTGTGCCGCTGATGTCCCATGCCGGCAGCAACTACGCATCGCGAGACACCTTCTTGATCAACCCGGAAGGCAAGATCATGAAGATGTGGCAGGTCAAGGACATCTCGACACACAGCGCCGACGTACTGGCAACACTGCAGTCGATGAAGTAAGACGGACGATGGAGGACAGCAAAAGGGATGGCCCTCAAAGTGAGGGCCATCCCTTTTACATGCTGTAGCTCTTGTTTACTTGGCTGCCTTTTTCGCTGTTGTCTTCTTTGCAGCCGTTTTTTTAACGGACACTTTCTTGGCTACCGTTTTCTTTGCAGCAACCTTCTTGACGGCTGTTTTCTTCGCCGCGAACTTTTTCGCCGGTGCCTTGATGGTTGATTTTGCGATGGCCTTCTTGGCAGCGCTCTTCTTTGCAGCTGTCTTCTTGACTGCCGGGAACTTTACCGCTGCTTTCTTTGCGGTCTTTTTTGCTGACGTTTTCGTTGCGGCTGACTTCTTCGTTGCCAAGGTCGTACCTCTCGTAGATGAGTTTCTGGTGCCTGGTCCCTTCGCAACGGCTGCCGACTTCTTGACCGATGCACGGTTACGTAAAGCTCCTCCGATTCCTGCTCTGGAACCCGAGACCTTTTTCGCGGCACTCTTCTTTGCCGTTGATTTTTTTGACGGCAGCTTTGCCGCAGCAGCAGGAGGAGGAGGGGCGGACTTCTTGCCAGGACTCTTCTTCGTTGGGACCTTCTCCGCTACCTTCTTGCCCGGTGCTTTCTTTCCTGTGGACTTCCTGGCGGGTGTCGGCATTTCCGCGTTCGAGGTGTCACGTGCAGAACGCCTCGAGCTCTTGAGAGAGGCACCGACAGAAGGTGTCGCCGTATCGCTTTCCGGCAACTCTGACAACTGATCCGGAGGGTCGTAGGTATCAACCGGGTTGGCGGGCTCCGCATACATCTCCGCATCTTCAGGATGTGTGCTCGCTCGCGAAGCAATCATCTCATCGCGTGAGTCGACGTTTGGCGAGGACTCCTGGTCGGGGCTGTACTCCTCTTCCTCTTCCTCGTCGTCTTCGTCTATGTCGATCTCGTCGTCCTCATCGGCAGCTTCGTCCTCGGCTGCCATGGCATAAAGCTTGGGTTTTTCTTCTTCATACATCGTCATCGTCTCCTGTTGCTTGCGCATCTTGGCACACCTGCTCCGCTGCGCATTGGCAAGCTGCAGAACTGTTGTTTGCCGAAGCAAGTACACCAGTTCGCGCGGAGAATTAGCAACAGAT
>CAXTZL010000126.1:0-8804 GCA_964248555.1 uncultured Bryocella sp. | reverse complement strand
TACGGCTACGGTCGGGGCATCGGCTATGGGTATGGCCGCGGAGGTTACGGTTACGGCCGCGGAAGCTACGGCTATGGACGCGGAGGTTACGGTTACGCCCGTGGCGGCTATGGCGGAGGCTACGCCGGCGCTCGCGGCTTTGCCGGTGGCGGTGCCCACGGCTTCAGCGGCGGCAGTTTCCACGGCGGTGGCGGCTTCGCGGGCGGTGGAGGTTTCCACGGCGGCGGTGGCTTTCATGGCGGCGGTGGAAGGCGCTAAACCTCCAGCCTGAGGTCAGAAAAGGTCCGTTCGGAGCATATCCGGACGGACTTTTTGTTGCTTGGGGGCTCTCTGAAACTCCTCGTTACGAGCCGACTTGTTTCGGCTCATGCCGCTTGCACAGCAAAGGGGCTCTCTCCGCTAAACTGACGCAAGCAATCGAAGGAGGCCTCGGAACCATCTCCCGGCATCAGCTTGGACCCACTTGGTAAACCGCTTCAAAACAAGACTTTGCAGAAAAGTAGGGGGGGTACCAGGTACCCTTGCACCGCTTTTCGGTCTCATACGTCCAACCCGCAGAAATCTCCGCTCCACAGGAGTTCAGCCGTGTCAGCACGCAGCGAGGAATCTCTTCGCCTCATCGAAAAGCACCCGCGAGCCATCCGCTGGATGCACTGGATCAACTTCCCGCTGCTGACGGCCATGATCTGGAGCGGCCTGCTTATCTATTGGACCGATTCGATCCCGCCCTACAGTCACCCGCACGAGGTCTACCGCATCGGTCTCGGCCACTGGACCCTCTTCCGTCTCTTCCCCGAGGGCTTCTGGACCTGGCTGCACGCCCCCTTCCAGCTCACCACCGGCATGGGCTGGCACTTCCTGCTGATGTGGTTTTTCGCCGCAAACGGCCTTGCCTACGTTGCCTACCTGGCAATCTCCGGCGAGTGGCGCGTGATGTGGCCACGCTGGCAGTCCTTCCGCGACGGTCTCCAGGTCACGCTGTATGACTTACACCTGCCCTCCGCGCGTCGCAAAGGCTTACCGCCACAGGGCAAATACAACGGCGCGCAGCGCATTGCCTACTCCGCGGTCACGCTGATGGGCGGAGCCTCCCTCCTCACCGGCCTGGCCATCTACAAACCCACACAGACACACTGGCTCACGGCGGCCCTGGGCGGCTACGAAACTGCACGCTGGCTGCACTTCTGGCTCACGATGGGCTTTTGCGGCTTCTTTCTGCTGCACCTCAGCCAGGTCGCCATCGCGGGCTGGAATAACTTCCGTTCCATGGTGAGCGGCTACGAGTTGCAACGCATCGAAGGCGGCCAGTCACTGGACGCCCGCACCGGCGAACCCACAGGAGCGAGAGGACATGAGTAACCACGAACGGGATCAGTGGGGCGAGCACATCGCCCGGATAGCCGCCGAGGGCGATCCGGGCGATGTCAAGCGCGTCAGTACCGCGCGCACGCGGCGCAGCTTCCTCGTCGGTGGCGCGGGAGCCGCCGCCGGCTACGGCCTCTGGCACTGGATCAACAACAGTCCACCCGTGGGCCGCCTGCAGGCAGTTCTGCGACGCAGCCTGCTGGCCAACGCGGCCCTTGACCAGCACCTGTTCGATGAGCGCGGTCTCGCACCCGAATACCCCCGAAGTCAAGCCGTGCCGTTGCGGTTAAACGGCACCGTCGGTATCGAGCAGCAACTCGTGATGGAAAGCTACCGGCTGCAGGTCGCAGGCGTGGCCCATGCGCACGCCTCACCACACTATGTTCCCGACATTACCGCCTGGGACTACCGCTACGCCGGCGACATCGAGCCATCTCCGCAGTCCGAGGAGGTGAAGAGCGCCCCTGGCAACGACGACGTCGGCAAGACCGGAGAAGAGCAAAAGAACAAAGCCAGTTCGGGCGAACCCACCCCTCAAAAGAGCCAGGGCCAGGGTTCCGTCGCCGGGGTCTCGCCGCAGGACGCCAATGCCAGCCAGCCAGGAGCGCCGGAAGTGGCCGCCGTCTCCCCGTCCGGCCACCCGGCCCAGCTCGGCATCGCCGCTCGCTTCAACACGATGGCCGAGCAGATCACAGGGAAACGCCGGCAGGGTGATGCCGAGGCAGGAGCCTCGTACAGCTCGCTCGACATCGGCACACCCGGACTTCTGCTCACCCTGGCCGATCTCGCGCAGTTACCCAAGGTGGAGCTCTGTACACAGTTCAAATGTGTGGAGGGCTGGAGCCAGATCGTCGAGTGGAGCGGTTATCGCTTACGCGATTTTCTGGAGGCTTATCCGCCAGCCAAGGTGCAGGGCCGTGAACCCCGCTACGTATACATGGAAACGCCGGACGGAAACTACTATGCCGGCTACAACATGCTCGCCGCACGTCATCCGCAGAGCCTGCTCGTGACGGAGATGGCGGGAGAGCCGCTGCCGCAACACCACGGCGCTCCCTTGCGGCTGTACATGCCCATCAAATACGGCTACAAGCAGTTGAAGCGTATCGGTCTGATCGCCTACACCGACGCCAAGCCAGACGATTACTGGACCAAGCTCGGCTATGACTGGTACGCCGGGTTGTAGGCCCCGACACCTGTCCAAATTTGTGAAGTTCGCTCTATACTCCACCTTTTAGGGATGGAGCTTCGCTCCGCGTTGCCTGAAGGTAACGTTATGCCCGTCGCCCCGGTACGTCCGTCGCCCCCGCCTGAGCTCGTTGGCGAGACGGACAGCTCCTCGCCGTTAGTCTGTGGTGCAGCGATTCGCCTGGAGCGCCCCGGGCAGCTCTCGCAAAGACCCGATACGACGCCGCGAGCCGCAGCCGCAGTCGAGAGTGGGCATGGACGCGCCGCCCTACGCGCGGCAATTGCCTTTGCCTTCTGTATAAGCGCCTTTAGCATCCTCGCCAGTGTTCTTCGCCGGCACCTTGGGTTCCCTCTGGACGACTCCTGGATTCACCAGACGGTGGCGCGCAACCTGGTGGATTACGGTGTGCTCGGATACCTGCCAGGCGTACACTCCTCGGGATCGTCGAGCCTGCTTTGGACGCTGGTCCTGGCGTTTCAGTACAAATTTCTGCCTTCCCTCGATCCGGTACTTTTCAGTGCCGCAGTAAACGGATTCCTGATGGGCACCCTCGGTGCCGGCCTGAAGTGGTTAACCGAGCGCGACGGACTTTCTCCAACGGAATCCTGGATCGTGGCCCTTGCCCCTGCACTCAGCGGGAATTTCCTGTGGCTCGGGATGCTGGGCATGGAGCATGTCCTGTTTTGCGCGCTCTCGGTCGCCGTGATCTGTCTGTGGTTCGGCGCAGGCGGCAAGGGTGCACGCGCCGGATGGGTACACGGCGGATCGCTGACGGTTGGGGCTGCCGCACTTGGAACTGGCTTGCTGGCTCTGACGCGCCCTGAGGGACTCTTCCTCTCCGGCGTACTGGTGCTGTTTCAGCGCCGTGCGGGCCGTACATGGGGGCAAAGCGGGGCGGTCCTGCTTGCCGCTGCCGCTGCCCAGGGCATTTCACTGCGGGTGAACTGGGTAGCCAGTCACACCCTTCTGCCACTCACGATGAAGGGTCGCCAGTGGCTTTACTTCGGTCCCCAGCCGCCGCAGATTGCCGTGCGGCTGGCGTTTTTGCGCCGATGGGTGCCGCAGGCGATTGCCAACTGGACCTTTCCGCCCGCGTACATCGGTTCTCGCCTTGAGCCTTGGACATATTTTTTTCTTGGACTTCTGCTTGCCGGGGCCGTGCTGGCGACCGCTATCACTTTCTACCGCCACCGCCAAAACCGGATGAGCGCGCTGCTGCTCTGGACGGTTTTCCTGACGTTGCTCTACGTCATCATTCTGCCAGCCACGGGACACGCTGGCCGTTACCAGCCGATGCAGATGCTGCTCTTTCCTCCGCTGCTCTGGATCGGAGTGAAGCGGGGCTTTGCATGGACGATCGAGTCCGTTGGCTCTGCCGCACCCAGGGCACACGTTTTGGCTACTGCGGCTTTGGTGCCCCTGGTGCTGGCTGCCACGGCACTTTCTCTGCATCACTGGCGTAGTCTTTCGGCCAACGGCATCGACCAAATCGAGGCAGAGCACGGAACCATGGGGAACTGGGTCCAGCAGCATCTGCCTGCGCAGGCCGTCACGGGCCGGGAGATCGCGGTTTTCGATATCGGTCGCATCGGCTACGGTCTCCATGGCTCCCTTGTGGACCTCGGCGGACTGACCGACAAAAAATATCTGCCTTACCTCGAGGACGGCCGGGTCCCGGAGTACCTGCAAACCCACCATGTGCGCTATGTTGTTCTCCCAACCAATCCTTGGCGTTCAAGCGACCCCAGAAGAACAGACACCTTCACGGACCTTCTGCTTCGGGATCCAGGTCGCATCTTTGAGCTGCAGCCATTGGACACGATCTGCATTCCTGCCGCGCGCGCGGCCTTCGTATTGCGAGGAACCGGAGCCGCGATGCCCTGCCAGACGGTCTACGCCATTCGCTTCCGGTAAGCCCTCCCACCGGGACCTCGCGCTACCATAGGGTTGAGACCGAAAGGGGAATCCATTGATCTGCGACATCATCGTGCGCGCTGCCCTGTTTGAAGTGGTTGTGGTGGCCACACGGGAACTTCTGTTCCACAATGAGATCTTTCAACCAGGCCAGCAGTTCACCCTCAACGAGCAGGCCAACTTTCTCCTGCTTGACTGCGATGTTCACTCGTTCAAGGAAGCCGCCGAATGGGTGGCCATGAACACCCAACGCCTGCAGGGAAAGGTCGGCGACCTGATGCGCCCGACCCTCAATGACATGGGATGGCAGACCAATTGGGTGAACGCCCGCAGCGAAGAGCAGTGGGAGATCTATCTGCAGGAAAAAGATGGAACCGCCCGGCAGGACGGAAGCCTGATTCAAATGCCGAGGGATTGATTTACCGCAAAACCCGGTCCCGCGCGGACCGGGTGTGACTGTTCCCTCGACTGCCCGATATACATCACCCTCTTCCGTCACAACAGGAACAACGTCCATGTCTGCTGCAGTCCCAGCTTCCCAAGGCTTAAACGATCCGCGCTATCCAATCGGGCAGTTTGCCGCTCCGGCAACCATCACCCTTGAAGATCGTCGCTTTGCCATCCTGACGCTGGCCGAGTTGCCCGAGCAGATGCGTGAGGCGGTGCGCTCGCTCGACGAGGACCAGCGCAACACGCCGTACCGCCCCGATGGCTGGACGGTACGGCAGGTCGTGCACCATACCGCCGATTCACACATGATCGCTTTCGATCGTCTGCGCCGCGCTCTGACGGAAGACTGGCCGACGGTGTACGGCTACGACGAAAAAGCGTTCGCCACCCTGGCCGATGTGCAGGCACCGCTCGAGTGGTCGTTGGAGATCATCGAAAGCGTGCACGCGCGCTGGATCATGGTCCTGCAGTCCCTGACGGAAGACCAGTGGGCGCGTGGCGTGAAACACAGCGAGCGCGGGCGAATGCGCGTGGACGTCGCCACCATGCTATACGCCTGGCATTCGCGCCACCACGTCGCACACATCACCCACCTGCGCGCGCAGCAGGGCTGGTGAATGAGCGTTCGCCTGATCGAAACGGAGGGGGACATGGCGCGGTGCGTTCCCGTGCTTCACGAACTCCGTCCCCGGTTCGTGGATGTCTCAGCGCTCCTAAACGCGCTCCGTACCATGCGCCTCGAGGGCATGGAGATTGCGGCCCTGGAGGACGAAGGAGAGATCACGACCGTGGCTGTATTCCGCATGCAACGCATGCTCGTTTCCGGGCGAACGATGTACGTCGACGATCTTGTGACGGCAGAACGCTTTCGTTCGCGGGGGCATGGAAAAGCCATGGTGCGGTAGCTGATGGATCATGCCAAGGCGTCCGGCTGCGACACTTTCTCCCTGGACTCCGGAACCTTTCGGCAGGAGGCGCACGCCTTCTCTTTCCGGGAAGGTCTACGCATCACCAGCCTTCATTTTGCTACCCCTTTGTAAACGGGTCTTTGTTCTGTAGCGAAATGCGACACTCACTGCCACGTTGTGTGCCTTGTGGGGGAGTGAAGGGAACTTCGCGTGGTGCTAGCGTGAGGCTCATGCTGCATACGCAGGCAGACAGCGTCCCGGATTCCCCTACGCCCGCGCCGGCTGCTGTTTCGGCTCGGCTGCCAGAGGAACTTGCTACATCGATCCGAGACTTTCTCGTCCTGCATCCGCAGGCGGTCGCCCTGGAGGACGGAAAAGTCAGCTTCGAGTTCGCCACCGCACAGTACACGGTGGCCGCCGACAGCGGCCGTTGCACCCTGCAGCTTTGGAGTCGTGAACGCAACCTGGTTCGCACGGTGGTGCAGGCGGAGCAGCGTGGTGCCAGTCTGCGCCTGCAGACGCAACGCTTCGGGCATAGCCAGACGAAGCTCCTGGAACTCAGATCGGATCCACAACGCCGAACGCGGGCCGCGCGCGAGCCTGCCCGCAAGGGGTATCAACAACTTCTGGAGCGCGTCCTGACCCGCTTCTGGCCGGATTGGCAGCCCGCCGGCTTTCGTACCGCCATGGATCTTGAGCGCTCCTTTGGACCGGCCTATGCCCGCGGTTCGTTGGTGCGCGGGAGTGAGGCATGGGCCGTCATCGGTGCAGAGGGCGCCGAATCACAGGCCATCCTCGACGGCATTCTTACCTTCGGCATTCTTTGGCTTCACCACTGCCGCGAACGGGGCGATGGCCGCCGGCTCTACAAGGGCCTGCACATCGTTCTGCCCCGCGGGACCGCGACCCTGACGCTGGCCCGCCTGCCCTGGCTGAACAGCGCCGCAGCCCAGTGGCAGCTTTTCGAGTTGGACGAGGCTAGCGAGGAACTCACCGGGTGCGATGCCGCCGATCAGGGCAATTTGCGCACACGGCTCGTTCATCTGCCGGACGCAACCGCTGCCCGCGAACGATTCAGCGTCGCTATCGAAGAGGTGATGAAGCTCGTTCCGGCCGAAGAGGAACACCGTGTGGAGCAGCGATTGTCCTCTCCGGCCGAGCTCCATTTTCTGCTGCATGGACTGGAATTCGCCAGCGCCCGCCTGAAACATCTGGCGGGAAGTTTCCGCCAGCAGGTGGAAATCACGTGCGGCCAGGGCCCGTCACAGACGCCGCTTACCGTTGAAACCGCTCCGGCGATCCGACTTCACATTGCGGAGCTTTTCCGCAGGCGCAATGCGGACGCCGTGGGAGCGCGCCGCACCCTGCGGCCGGGTTCGCCTGCCCGCAGCATCGGGGCATTCACCGGCCGGCCCGCTCATGGCCGTGTAAGCGGCTATGAGAGTGATTCTCCGGCAGAGAGTCGACTGGAGCAGCGCGACCGTCGCCTGCTGGCGCAGGGTGATCCCCTCTTCCGGGCCTCGCCGGAGCGCTGGCTGGAGTCGATGTTGCGTGAAAATCTGGCGCCGCTGACCCGATCGCTTGCGCCGTCCACGCCTCCGCGCGGGCAAACTGCCTGGGGTGCTTTCGCAAACGACCCCGACCCGGATACCCGCGGCAACCGCGCTGATCCTCCGGCAACTTTCGAGCCGCATACAGGCTCCGCCACGGCCGGCATCATTCCGCGCTTTGATCCACGCCACGTCTACACCCAGGTTCCGGCTATCGCAGGAGCAGGCGATCGAGGCATGCTGGATCTGCTTGGCGTGACCGCGGATGGCCGCCTTGCCGTGATCGAGGTGAAAGCGTCGGATGACATTCAGCTGCCATTGCAGGGTCTCGACTACTGGATTCGCGTTCTGCACCACCACAGGAGCGTAGCCGGTGAGACCCAGGCTATTTACGGAGTGGCCGGGAGCGGAAACGAACTGCAGAGCCACGGCTATTTTCGCGGCGTGGAACTCTCCCCTTTGCCACCGAGACTGTACCTGGTAGCTCCCGCGCTCGGAATCCACCCCGCGGCCGAAACGGTGCTGCGCTACTTTTCGCCTCGCGTGGAGTGGACACTGCTGGCGCTCGATGAGCGCTGGCGGCAGGAGATCCGGGTCGTCTGGCGAAAAAGCGGAGGCCGCCCCCATGCCGTATGAGCGCATCGCTTCGAAAGCCGGCTCGCTACGGCTGGAGGATTCGGATCACCTCAACGGCCGGATCTTCCGACACAAGCTCGTAGGCCGTGTCATCTGCCGGCAACACCACCGCCTGCCCAAAGGCGAGCGGATAGGCGACCCCGTCCTCCGCAACCGCCGCACATCCCCTGCCGAGTGCAATCAGAATTTGAAGCCGGCCTGCATTCCCCAGTGCGATCCCCCGGCCACCCCTCAGGTCGAAGCGATCCACACGAAAATAGTCCGAGGAGACCAGGCGCGTGAAGCTGCCGTGCGGCTTCGGCTCGACGAGCCCTGCGGTGGTCTCGGTGCGTGTCACGGCCATCCCTTGCTCAATGTGCAACTCGCGCGGGCGGCCGTAATCCCAGAGGCGGTAGGTCGTATCGCTGTACTGTTGCGTTTCCAGCACCACCATACCGGGCCCGATCGCGTGCACCGTACCGGCGTCGACGAAAATCATGTTCCCCGCCTGCACCGGCAGCATGCGCAGCTTGCTTTCAATGCTCCCATCTCGAATCGAGGCGGCTACATCGGCCGTCGAGAGAGGCTCGCGGAAGCCCACGGCGACCTCTGCACCCGGGTCCGCCTGCAGCACGTACCAGCACTCCGTTTTGCCGCGCGGCATGCCCAGGGCCTGCGCTTCGGCGTCATTCGGATGCACCTGAACCGACAACTTCTCACGCGGAAACAGCAGCTTGATCAGCAACGGGAAGCCTTCACCGCGCGGGTCGCCAAGGGCCACCGGGGCCGCGGCTGTCAGCTGCGCCAAAGTTC
>CAXTZL010000125.1:1923-8867 GCA_964248555.1 uncultured Bryocella sp. | reverse complement strand
CGAGCAGGATGCGGAGCGAGAACGGGAGTTTTGAGAGGGTGAGGCCGTCAATGGACTTCTCGAGCGCGGAGAGGGCGTAGTAGCCGACGGTGCCTTTGCCCTTGTGGTTGAGTTTGGCGGCGGCGTTGAAGCTGTTGGGATGCTGCGGGGTAGGGACGGTGGCCATACGGATCTTTCTCCTGAAAGCCGGTGCTGAGCCGGCTTGCGGTGGCGTCGGCGCACACCGCGCAAAGGCGGACGGCGCCGGATGTTTTGGGCTTGCAGAGGATAGCGAAGAGATACGGAAATTGGGTGCCAGGTGTGCGGCTAGGTAGCCTGCGAAACGGCGCTCCAGCCACGATCGTGGCGGCCACGGCGAAAGCGCTTCAAGATGGCGCGAGGCATGTGTACAGTTTACGGCAAAGTGCGCTCACGCGTAACGACATCGGTACCGCATTCGGGTTACCACTGTGCACGGATGACGGGGATTGCGGGAGCCTTCGTTCCCGGGCGCGGCATCTGAAACTTCGTGGGTGGCGGCACCTGCATTCGGCTGTGAAGGGAACGTGATGAAGACGACTGGAAAGCACGGCAGAGTAAGCGTTTGGATGACGGCGGGACTGGCGACAGGCGCTTTGGCCCTGGGCGTAGCGGGCTGCAAGAGCAAGAGTACGGCCGCTCCTGTGGTTGGACCCGATGGGCAGGATCCGGCCGCTGCGAACATGGCGGCGCCTTACACCGGCGGAACGGCGGGCGGGTACGGTGATGGCGAGGCAAACCAGGCGACTGGAGCTTCCAGAACTTCGAGCGGAACGACCAAGGTACTCAGCAGCAGCCAAAGCTTTACGGGTCAGACGAGTGGGCAGGATTACAGCGATGCTTACGGTCAGCAGGCCGCGGCCCCCATTATCCGGCAGGCTCCGGCAGAGGCATATCCGGCCCAGGGCGGCTACGATCAGGGTGCGTATGGCCAGGGTGCCTCTAACCAGGGCTACAGTGATGCCGAAGAGGCCGGGGAGCAGGCCCTGGCCGAGACGGATCAGGCACCGCCACCGCTGCCGGAGTACGATCAGCCGCCGGCTCCAGAGCCGGATGATCAATGGACGCCGGGGTATTGGAACTACGCCACGACGGGATACTACTGGGTGCCGGGCGCGTGGGTAGCGCCGCCTTTTTTTGGAGCGCTTTGGACGCCGTCGTACTGGGGATTTCACGGCGGACATTACCTGTTTCACCGCGGGTACTGGGGTCCCCATGTCGGCTACTATGGCGGCATCAACTATGGGTTTGGCTATATCGGAACGGGTTACTACGGCGGGTACTGGCGCGGGCACGACTTCTTTTACAACCGCGCGGTCACGAACGTGAATCCGGGCAACATTCACAATGTGTATGACCGCACGGTGGTGTTCAACAATCACACCTACGGTCCCCGCCCGGAGAACCGGGTGGATTATGACGGCGGGCATGGGGGCCTCGACGCGCGGCCCAATGCAGCGGAGCTTGGCGCCATGCGCGAAGCGCATTATGCGCCGGTTGCGGCACAGCGGGAAAATCGGCTACAGGCGGCCTCGAACCGTGGACAGTTCTTCCGGGCCGATGGGGGACATCCAGCGATGGCCTTTGCGTCGCGCCCCCTGGGGACGAGGCAGGCTATTGCTGACACTCCGCACGAGCAGCCTTTCAATCATCCGGGTGGAGCTGTTGGAAGTGCGAATGGTTTCCGCGGTGGTGCGGTGGAAGCTGGTCGTGAGATTCAACCGGGAATTCAGACAGGGGCTGGGGCTAACCACGGCGTCGCGGGAAATCTTCGGCCGGGCGTGGAAGCTGAACGTCTACCCGGAGCAGGACGTCTACCCGGAGCTGGTGCGGAAGGTTCTGGAGTGGAAACCAGGAACAACGGATTGTTGTCCACTGCCAGGCCTGGCCCCGAGCCCAAGCGGAACGCGCCAGGCGGAGTAGCCGGGGAAGCTGGACGAGTTCCGCAATCCGCGGGTGGCTTTCAGGGGGTGCCCGGGCAAGCGGTACGGTCGCAACGTGGGGTGCAGCCGCAGCAACACGAGTTTCAGCCGCAGCAACGTGGGGTGCAGCCGCAAAGGCAGGCCGAAGTTCAGCGGCAGGCATCTGTGAACCGCGATGCCGCCGTTGAGCGGAGTGCCCCTGTTCAGCGCCAGGTCCCGACGGCCCGGCCGGAGGCTGCGCCGGTGCAGCGGGCGGAGCCGAACCCGCAACGGGGGCAACCGATGCAACAACGTGCAGAACCCATGCAGCATTCGGAGCCCATGCAGCGTTCGGAGCCCATGCAGCATTCGGAGCCCATGCAGCGTTCGGAGCCCATGCAGCAGAGGGCTGCTCCGCAGGCGCAGGTGCAACGATCTGCCCCGGCTCCGCATGCGGCACCCGCGGCTGCGCCACATGGTGGTGGGGAGCATGGAGAGCATCACTAAACCACAAGGGCTAGCTTGACGGGTTTCAGTGCTCACTCGTCAAGCTAGTCGGATTACGGTGAGGCCCGGATGCGGTGTTGGCTAGCTCACCGCACACCAGAAAACAAGGTGAGTGGACATGCCAACTGGCATCCTAGGGGTTGCTATGTATGCTGCGAGCTTTCAGTGCGCGGGGTGTTTTCAATGGGTGGAGACGACCGTGGACGAATCCGGTGGCTCCCCGCAGGAGTATGTGGAAGACTGCCAGGTTTGCTGCAAACCCAATGTTCTGACGATCCGTTGGGATAACGCCGATCAGGAGTACACCATTTCCGCCGAGCTTGAGAGCTGAGCCGGTATGAGAGTCCTCCCGAGCCCTTGCGCTTCGGCCTTTGTGGATTTCCTGGATGATAAGGAAAGACGCCCGGGGTGTCCGAGCGCCTCGCTTCTGGCATCGGCAAAGGGCACCTATGCCGATGGGGAATCGTGAATTGTGCTGAGTTTTAGGACTTCCAGATCGCGCTTGCCGCTGGGGGTGACCACGGTGGCGGTATCGCCAACTTCCTTGCCGATGAGGCAGCGACCGATGGGCGAGGTGGTGGAGATGAGGCCCCTGGCCACGTCTGACTCTTCGCTGGTGACGAGCTTGTAGGTGATGTTTTCGCCTTTGGACTCGTCGTGAACTTCTACAGTGGAACCGAAGCCGACCCTGTCCCGCGGGATGTTTTCCAGGTTGACCATGGACAGCTCACCCATGCGCTTTTTCAGCTGGCCGAGGCGGGCATTGACGAATTCCTGGCGCTGCTTGGCCATGTGGTATTCGGCATTTTCGGAGAGGTCGCCAAGCGCTACGGCTTTTTTGATCTCCGCGGGAAGTTCAGTGGTGAGCTCGTGCTCGAGAGCGCGAATCTGCTCGTCGAGAGCTTTTTTGATGTCCTGCATGGGTGTGATCGCTTCCGGTGCGGCTGGTTGCCGGCCGAGGATAAAGATCGATTATACGGCGGCTGAATGGGTGAGAGTTTCAGGCTGCGCTGAGGCGTATGTACCGGCGGTTACAAACGCGGATTCCCTGCGGGAATGACAAACAATGAAGGCTCAGGATTTTGGGTCCGCATTTGGGTCCGCATTTGGGTCCGCGTCCGGGTCGGGCAGGAGCGTGGGGCCGTTTTCGCGGGTGAGGAAGGCTTCGAGAAGCAGGGTGGCGGCTACCTGGTCGATGAGGTCCTTGCGGTCAAGGCGATTGGCAGCAGTTTGACGTTTCTGGCGACCGTGGTCGAGAAGTGCGTGGGCCTCGCGCGTGGTGAGGCGTTCATCGAGCAGATGGTGCTGGAGATCGGGGTGCGCGGCGAAGAGTTCTGCGGCGAAGGCTTCTGTTTTTACGGCCTGTTGGCTTGGGGAGCCATCGGCATGCAGGGGCAGGCCGACGACGAGGGTGGTGACCTCGTGGCGGCGGATGAAGCGGCCTATGGATTTGAGGTCGGCGTTGAGCTTCGTTCGGTGGAGGGTGAAGAGCGGTTGCGCGGTGAGGCCGAGGCCGTCGGTGAGGGCGAGGCCGATGCGGCGGTCGCCGACGTCGAGGGCCATGATGCGACTGATGGGCATGAAGACAGTTTAGGCGCGGCCTGAGGGTGCCGTTGCGCAGGCGCTGGATGCCACGGCTGCGGACGAAGGCGGACCGGAGGTTTGCTGTCCCCGGCGGCCCGAGACTTTTAAGGCTCGTAGACTTGGGATGAGGTGTTTTGCGTGCGTTGGGTGAAGCTGCTGCTGTTCTTGATCGCCGTCGCGGTGGCGGCTGCCGGGTATGTGGTTCTGGTGCCGTTTGGGCCCGACCGGGAGACCTTTGTGGATATTCCATCGCGCACATCCTCGGTTGGCATCGCCACGCTGCTGGAGAGGGGAGGGGCCATCCGGAGCCGGTGGGTGTTTGCGGGGCTGCGGGAGCTCGAGGGCGGGACGCTGAAGGCCGGGGAGTACCGGTTTGCGGCGCCGGCCTCGATGCTGGAGGTGTACCGGCGGTTGCGGCGCGGGGATGTGTACACGGTCGCGGTGGTGGTTCCGGAGGGGTATGACCTGTTCGACGTGGCAGCGGCGGTGCAGGCGGCGGGGCTGGGCTCGCAGGAGAACTTTCTGGCGGCGGCGGCGGCGAATACGGGGTTGATCCGGCAGTGGAATCCGCACCCGGTTTCACTGGAAGGCTACCTGTTCCCCGACACGTACCGTTTCAGCCGGCATGCGACGCCGGCGACCATGCTGGGAGCGATGACGCGGAGGTTTGGGCAGGTGGCGTCCAAGCTGGGGCTGGCCGGGCCGGAGTTGCCGGCGGTGGTGACGATGGCGTCGCTGGTGGAGCGCGAGGTGCATATCGATGCGGAGCGGCCGGTGGTGGCGGGTGTCTTTGAGAACCGGCTACGGCTGAGGATGCCGCTGCAGACGGATCCCGCGGTGGTGTATGCGTCCATGCTGCGGGGAACGTGGACCGGGGTGATTCATCAGAGCGAACTCCACTCGGATTCGCCGTACAACACCTATACGCACCTTGGTTTGCCGCCGGGGCCGATCTGCAATCCGGGTGTGGCGGCGCTGCGGGCGGCGCTGCATCCGCAGCGGACGGACGCTTTGTACTTCGTGGCCAATGCGGACGGGTCGACGCGTTTTGCGGCGACGCTGAAGGAACACAGCGCCAATGTAGCGGCCTACCGGGCGGGGCTGCCTGCGCAACCCTGAGGGGCGCGTCTGCTGCAAGAGCGACGACGCCTTTGCCGGGCTCGGTGCGTGAAGAAGGATAGAAAGCCGGGGCGACCGCGCCGGCAGTCTGCGTTTGCCCCGGAGAAGTACGAGATTCAACTAAGGCGGGTATGCCTGAATCCTGAATCGCTGCCTTGAGGCCGGCATTATGCCGATTTTTCAGACGTCAGACAAGCGAATGCAAGGCGAAACGTAAGTCCGCAAAATGGCTCTATGTTCATCGTAAATGCTTATTAAGTAAATGCTTAGTTTCGACCACTGGATGTGGAAAAAAATTCATTGACTCGTCCCATGGTGAAGGCTATAACCGCATCACTCCCTTCCCAAAATGGGAACGGATCAAGGAAGTGTTCCGATTTAGAACCCAGGGTTAGCTTGTTCCTTCTCCCGACGAGTTAGCCGAAATCACGCCACATGGAGGAGTTATCACCGCGCCACCCATGAGCGCGGAGAGCACCCCCGTGTTGCCCAACCCCTACGAGCCAGCCGACCGCCGCTATCGAAGCTCGAAGGGAAAAGCTGCAGCTGGAGGATTTGCATGAAGGGTATTTGCATTGCTTTGAAGGTTTGTGAAGGGTGTGGGGCGCTTTGGCTTCGGGCTCCGGATGCCGGGGTGTATTGCCGTCGATGTGCGGAGGTGCTTGCGGACTTTCCAAATCCGCGAGGGCGCAGCCGACGGGGTCGCCGGCCCAGGATCGCGAGTCCATCGCCGCTTCCTCTTTCAGGAACGCGGTAAGGGGCAGAGTAGATGTTGTTTTTGGTTTTTGAACAGCCGGCAGTGCAGAGATGGAGACGGGACATGGCAGAGCGTAAGGGGTTGCACGTGGTAACGGGACAGCAGGTTGTGTTGCACATGGTGTCAGCGGCCGCGGTGAAAAAGGAGCTGCGGGAAGGGTCGACCGGGCGGGTAGTAAGCACGACGCTGCCGAAAGTATGGGCGGTGGCGGGACGGGGTCAGGCTGCCGAAGGGTTTGCCGGGCAGCCGGCAGCGGTGCGGACGACGGCGCTGCAAGCAGCGGCGGCGAAGCTGGCCAGGCCGGAGGCCGGCGTGGAGGTGCGGTTTTATCGCAAGTACACGGAGGGATTGCTGCGGCGATATATCCAGATGAGCATGGAGGCGGGCCGGGTGCCTTCGATGATGGGCCGGGAGGTGCTGGGAGGAAGGGCGAGCAGCTACCGGATTCACGGCTTCGACGATGCCGTGAACTTCAGGCTGGATGTGGAGAAGTGCCTGCGGCAGCTGGAGTTTCCGGAGAGGGAGGTGCTGCGGCGAGTGGCGATGCAGGAGTACACCCAGGCGGAGGCAGCGGCGATGCTGGGGATCTGCCTGCGGACGTGCGTGGAGCGGTATGGCCGGTCTCTGGACCGGTTGACGGGCATTCTGCTACGGGCGCGGCTGCTGGAGCCGATGAAGATGCTGTCAATGGGGCGAGGCTAGCTTGCTGTTTCTAACCCATTGTAAGGAAAGCGTTTGTATGCCGGTAGCGTGATTGCGCAAAGATTTCTGCGGGGTTGCTATTCTGGGTGGGCAGAGAAAAAGGGGCGAGGACCTGCAGGATGGGTCTTTGCCCCTTTTCGATTCTGGTTTGAGGTGGGTGCTTTGGTGGATGGAGCGAACGGAACGGCCGAGGGAACGGCGAAGGGCCGGCGGCGGCCAAGGGCGACGGTGGCCGGCGGGGGTACGGAGGCGGCTCCGCTGCCGGCGTTGCGGCCGGCGCAGTGCCGGGAGTATATGCGGCGGGAGCTGGCGCGGGAGTTCCGGGGGATTGTGCAGGGATTTGTGGCCGGGGCGAA
>CAXTZL010000125.1:0-1823 GCA_964248555.1 uncultured Bryocella sp. | reverse complement strand
GGGAGCTGGCGCGGGAGTTCCGGGGGATTGTGCAGGGATTTGTGGCCGGGGCGAAAAAGGGGAGCTGCCAGCATGTGAAGCTGGCCACGGAGTTGGTGGGAACGCCGGCGAGGCGGCGGCGGGCGTCTAAGAGCACGGTCCTCGAACTGATCGAGCAATTGGAGAGCAAGGAGCTGGAAAACGGGCGAGGGTAGATGTTTCAAAGCAGACGTTCCCTGCTTTCGGGGTGTGGTGGGACATGGCGGGATTTAGCCAAGTCGTCTGGCTGGTTACGGCATCGATATACTGGACAGCTATTCAGGAGATTGCCGTTTTACGGAAGCCGTACATGGGAAAGCTTTGCTTGCTTGCACTTGCGGGACTGGTTGGGGTAACCGGGCTGACGGGTTGCTTTTCGACGATTCACCGGGTGGCTCAGGTGCAGACCACGGACGCGCCGCTGTTGACGGCGACCGTGGGTGAACTGGAGTCGAAGCTGCAGGCGCGGGATGCGGCGATCAGGACGCTGAATGCTTCGGTGCTGATTGTGGCGAGTACGGGCGGTGGCAATGAAGGCAAGGTGAAGACCTATACCTCGTTTCGCGGGTACATTTTTGTGCGCAAGCCACGGGAGCTGCGGGTGATTATGCAGCTGCCGGTGATTGGCGGCGAGGCGCTGGATATGGTCAGCGATGGGCAGAACTTCAAGATGTTGATTCCGCCTCAGAAGCGGGCGATTGTGGGAAGCAATGAGGTGACAAAGCCCTCGAAAAGGGCGCTGGAGAATTTGCGGCCGGCGGTGTTTTTTGATTCCCTGCTGGTGCCGGGTGTGCGGAGCGATGAGTATGTGTCGATGAGGGAGTCTTCGCGGATTGTGGAGCCTGGACGGGGGCACAAGCCGGCGATTTCCGAGCCCGACTACGACCTCGAGGTGTTTAAGATTGTGGCCGGTCATGTGCTGCAGCCGCGACGGACAATCCACATCAGCCGGGTGACGCTTCTGCCGTATCAGCAGGACATTTTCGATAGCCAAGGACGTGTGGTGACGGAGGCGGTGTATGCGAATTACCAGCCGATCGGGACGGAGCAGTTTCCGCGATTGGTGACGATTACGCGGCCGCTGGATGAGCTTTCGCTGTCGGTTCAAGTGACGAAGCTGGCGGTGAATGAGGACTTTGAGCCGGATCAGTTCGCGGTGGAGATTCCGACCAATTATGCCGTGACACGGATGGACTAGCGGTTGGCTGGTGGCGTTTGTGTCGCGCTTGGTAAAAACGCAGATTCCCTGCGGAATGAAAGCAAACGCGAACGCACATTCCCTTCGGGAATGACAACCAAGAAGGGTTAGGCCAGGCCGGTTTGTTTGGCGTGGGTGGCTACCGTGCGGTTGATGTCGATAGCCAGGGCGAGGGCTTCGCGGGCGGCTTCGGCGGTGACGCGGGGTGGGGTGCGGGTCCTGACGGAGTGAAGGAAATCGGCGAGCTCGAGGCGGAGGGGTTCGGCGCGGGGTAGTTGGCCTTTATCGAAGCTAAGGCCGGTGGAGGGGTGCGGCTGCAACTCCGGGTCAGCCGGAGCGACGTTGATGGTGAGAAGTTCCTGGCGGGCGTAGTCGAGGGAGAGGTACTGCGCGGGTTGGAAGAGGCGGAGTTTGCGGACCTGCTCGGTGCTGACGCGGCTGGCGGTGAGGTTGGCGACGGCACCGGAGCGGAACTCGAGGCGGACGTTGGCGATGTCGGTTTTGCGGCTGAGGACGGGCAGGCCGACGGCGCGGATTTCAGAGACCGGCGAGGCGGCGAAGGTGAGCAGGATGTCGAGGTCGTGGATCATGAGGTCCAGGACGACGT
>CAXTZL010000124.1:0-8873 GCA_964248555.1 uncultured Bryocella sp. | reverse complement strand
CCGTTCTGCCCAACTCCACCGTGCCCAACACCATGATGATGGAGTTCAACTGGCTTCTGCTCAACGGCAAGGCCGGCCCCGCGACCACGCCGCTCATCGTGCGCCAGGGTGACCGTGTACGTATTCGCTTCGTGAATCTCGGAATGGATCACCACCCGATGCACGTCCACGGTCACACGTTTTACGTCACCGGCACCGAAGGCGGCCGTATCCCGGAAACAGCCTGGTGGCCCGGCAACACCGTCCTGGTGGGCGTCGCCCAGGCTCGCGATATCGAGTTTGTCGCCGACAATCCGGGCGACTGGATGCTGCACTGCCACCTGCCCCACCACATGATGAATCAGATGGCCTCCCAGGTCGGCCCCATGACCCGCATGAGCGGCATGAGCGGCATGAGCGGCATGAGCGGCATGAGCGGCATGAGTCTGCGCGGCGACGACAGCCACGGCCGCATGAACGGTGCAACCTCCTCCATGGGCAACATGCCCGGCATGGTGGAGCCGGCGCCTTCACCCGCACCAGACACCGCCACCGATCACGCCATCCCCGCCGCCATCCTCGGGGCCGGTACCCAGGCCTCCGCACCCGAAGGCCCACTGGCCAACACACACATGGATGCCAGCATGATGGGAGCGGCGCACGAGCAGACCGCCAAAACGCCTGCCATGAGCCCTCTCCAGCAGCGCAACCTGGACGCCTTTGACATGGGCTTCAACAGCATGAAGCAGGGGGCAGGCGAGCTCTCCCCCAACGCCAACGATGTTCCCAATTTCCCGCAGGATGCCTACATGGAAGGTCCCATGATGAACATGGATTCCCTGGTCAACCAGCCGGAAAACCTCGGCCTGCGCTCCAACTGGAGCCGCTGGATGCAGGGCATGATGACCTTCGTACGCGTCCTGCCCCCTGCGCAATACGACCAGGTAATAACCGCCATGCGCGATGCAAAGCGCCCCGGCGATCCTTACGCTTCGCTCTACAATGCTCCCGCCAACGTCAGGCTCGCCCAAAACAGCACCGCTTTACGCACCCTGCCAAACCCGGAGAGCCGATGAGACACAGAATTCTGGCGTTGTCCGTCGGCCTGCTCTCCCTTCCAAGCGGCCTCGCAGGTTCGCTGCAGGCGCAACAGTCCATGCCCGGCATGACGATGCCCATGCCTCAGAACCCATCACCCCAGCCCCAGTCAGCCCGGCCCAACCCGTCCCCACCGCAAAAGCCACGGCCTAACCGTACTCGCCAGGCCCCGGATGCCATGCCCGAAGATCTCAGAAGCATGGGTCATGACACGGGCGACGCGAAAGCCAGGGCCGCGGCCAGCAGCGAACAGCATTCGGAAAACGAGCAGTCGTCCCAGGCCGGTGTAAAGCCAGGTCTCGCCAGCGATCGGCAGTCCCTCGCGCTTCCCTATCAGTCCATCCAAGAGCCCGAGGCCACGGGCTTCCACACCGGTACCGACCTTCCCGCGCCCGAGCTCCTTCGCGAGGTAGTCGACCGAACACCCATGACCCTCGATCGATTCCTCGCTCTCTCAGAACACTCCAACCCCACGCTCACACAGGCCCAGCGCGACGTTGATCGCTCGGGGAGCCAGGCTCGCCAGGTCAGCCTTCCACCCGACCCCATCGTCGGCTATTCCGGCGATCACATCCGCGGCGGCAGCTACCATGGTGGCGAAGAGGGCGCCTTCTTCTCGCAAAACATTGTGCTCGGCCGCAAGCTCGCCCTGCGCCGCGATGTATACCGTGCCGAAAGCCGATCCAACCAGTTTGCCGTAGACGTGCAGCGCGCCCGCATTCGCGACGACGTGCAACGGGCCTTCTTCCACGCCCTGTCCTCCCAGGAGGCCGTCGTCGTGCATGATCGCCTCCTGAAAGTCGCGCTCGACGCAGAAACCAACGCCCACGAACGCGAGCGCGTGGGGCAGGCCGACGTCTCGGCCGTTTTGAACGCCGAAGTCGCCGCCGAACAGGCCAAAATCGACTTCGAGGACGCACAGCGCATGTTTCTCGGCGACTTTACGCAGCTCGCAACCGTCGCCGGCCAGCTCTCACTCGCTCCGCAACCGCTCACCGGTCCCCTCGTCGAGCCGCCAACCCTCGACGCCGAAGCCCTGGTCGCCGCCGATGTCACAGAAAGCCCGGCCGTGAAACGCGCCGAGGCCAACGTCACCGTCGCCGAAGCCCGCCTGAAATCCGCCAAGCGCGAATCCGTCCCCGATCTGCAGATCAAGGCCGGCGAATGGTATTCGGGCGAAAGCCTCGGGGCCACAAACAAGCAAGCCGGTCCCATGGCCTTTGCCGAGGCCGGCGTTCAACTGCCGCTTTGGAATCGCAATCAGGGCAACACCGCGGCGGCCAGGGTCGAGCTGCAACGCGCTCAGGCCGACGTCCTGCGCATTCAGCTGCTGACACGTCATGCCGCCGAACCCCTGGTTCAACAATACGAATCGGCCCGCTCCACCGCCGATCGCTATCGCACCGCGATTCTGCCCCGCGCTCGCCGCAGCTACCAGCTGGAGGCACTCAAATATCAGCAAATGGCGCAAATCTACCCCGAGGTGCTTACTGCGCAGCACCTGCTGTTCAGCTTTCAACTCAGTTATCTCAAAGCACTCGATGCGGAGTGGAACGCCGCGCTCGCCCTTGAGAACTACACATTGATGAACTCCCTCGAAGATCCGGTCACCACAGGAAGGGACGACACGGACCTCAACCGTCCAACCGGATCCTATTAGTCTCTGCAGCCGGGTTGCGGACCCTGCCGTCTGCTTGAGACGGGACGCCGGCACGACCTCCAGCGCCGCTTCCACGCAAGATCTTTTCCGTCTGTGACACACTGACCCTGTGACGTCCCGCCCACCACAGCGGCCACCAGCCGCCGATCGTCTCCGCCAAACGCACGCCGTGGTCTCTCTCGCCACACTCTCCGCTCATCTTGGGCTCTCGGCCGCGGTCATCTCACGCGTGCTGAACCACTCGCCCGCCGCCAAAAGCATCCCGCAGTCCACCCAGGATCGCATCTTCACCGCCGCACGCGATCTCAACTACCGCCCCAACACCCTGGCGCGCTCCCTACGCCAGGGACGTTCCATGATGATCGGCGTTCTCGTCCCCGAGGTCTCCGAAGGCTACGCCACCCTCGTACTCGCCGGCATCGAGCAGGTCTTGCTGGAGGCGGGGTACCTTTTTATCCTCATCAGCCACCATCACCGCGCCGAAGTCATTCGTCATTCGCTCGGGATCCTCAGTCAGCGTGCCGTGGACGGCCTTGTCGCCATCGACACACTCTTCGACTACAACGGTCCGTTGCCCATTGTCACAGTATCCTGCCCCAACACCAGCGAAGCCGCCACGAACATCGTTCTGAATCACGACCTCGCCGCGGATCTCGCACTCGAGCATCTCCACTCACTCGGCCATCGAAAGATCGCCATCATCAAGGGCCAGGAGTTCAGTTCCGACACGGCCGTTCGCTGGAACGCCATCTGCTCCGCAGCCGGACGCCTTGGCCTCGTCATCGACCCGCAGCTCGTTGTGCAACTGGAAGGCCTGGCTCCAACGCATGAACCCGGCTATCTCGCAACCCGCACGCTGCTCAGCCGCGGGATTCCCTTCACCGCCCTCTTCGCCTTCAACGACGTTTCAGCCATCGGTGCCATGCGCGCTCTCAACGAGGCCCATCTACGCACGCCGGCTGATGTCTCCGTCATCGGCTTCGATGACATCCAGTCCGCTCGCTATGGGACCCCAAGCCTTACCACAGTGCGCCAGCCGCTGTATCAAATGGGTCGACTTGCCGGCAAAACGATCCTCGGCCGCGTAGGCATAGGCCCGGAGATCCCAGCTCCCGGCCACGCCATCGAAGTCCAGCCCGAGTTCGCCCTAAGAGAAAGTACAGCCCCCGCGAAATCCATGAAGCCTGAGTAAAGCGCCTCCCGGAACCGAATGGAGGCTACCGCCCGCCCGTTCGCGAGAGATCGAGCGCATACAGGTTGCTCGTGCCGATCTTTGGCTTGACCAAGGGTTCGTTTGCGGAAGTCAAACCACTGAAAAAGTAATTTGTGGCTTGTCCATCGGGAAAATTCTTCAGGGTAGCAATTGTGGTAACGGCTCCATCGAACGCATTCACCCGCAGGATCGGATCCCCGTCCTGCTGAAAGGCATGGAGGTAGACGGCCTTGCTGTCAGAGCTCCAGACCGGATCCGCAGCGCTTGTCCTGGCCAACTGCTTCCACCGCCGAAGCTTCACGTCGTAGAGCATCAATGAATTCTGATCCAGGGTAAGCGCTGCGATCCACAAGCCATCCGGTGACCAGCGCGGACTGAACAACCCGTCTGAACCGGGAATGGTCTCCGTCTTATGCGTCACCAGATCAAGAATTTGCAGATTGCGCGGCCCGCTCTCTTTGCCCATCAGGTCCGGCTCCCGTCCGTAGACCAGATGCTCCCCGTCCGGTGACCAGCTTGGGTCCGCGGTATTGCGGGTTTCCTTCAGCAAGGCCTCCGGGCTGCCCCCTGCCGCGTCCACCAGGTAGGTCTGCCACAAACCTCCATGCTCTCTCGCCATAATGGCAAGACGCTTGCCGTCCGGAGACCAGTGGGCGAGAAACACATCGGTTCCCTCGGGAGTGAGCCGGATTTTTTCCGAACCATCCGTGGCGTGGGCTCGCCACAGATTCCCATTAAGATCCGTCCACGCCACCCAGCGCCCATCGCGGGAATACTCCACCCGGTTGGCATCCGCCAGGAAAGCGGGCGCCGGCTCGAAGTAGTGGCGCTTTTCGTCGAACTCCTGCACTCCGGAGGGCGCTTCCAGCCCCACAAAATAAATGCGCGTTCCACTTCTGGCAGCAACAGGAGACTGGTAGTGGAGCGGACCATTCGTCAACTGCGAAAGCTTTGCCCCGCCTCGGGAGTCGGCTAGCTTCCAAAGGTTGTCGTTGGCCTGGAACACATAGGTCATCCCATCCGCCGTCCACCCGCCGCAACAGGCATCCAGGTGCGCTGCCGCAGGCTCTGGCACCGGCCGCGGAACCCGCGCCTTGGCGTCCACCTCCCAAAGACTCGTTGCATGCGTCACCGGATTCATCAGGGTGAACCGCAGCAGCTTGCCGTCGGGTGACCACCGTAGCCAGAACGCCCTTCCCTCCAGCTTGGCATAAAGTGTGGAGGACTCATCCTGGCCGATGACCCGCAACTCGTTCTCATTTGCATACAGAATGCTGGTGCCATCCGGCATCCAGGTCGCGTCGTGGGCAAGCACACTGGCGACCCTTTGACCGCTGCCGCCAGAAGACGGAACAATCCACAGCGGTTGCTCGGAGGCACTCGAAAGATTGCTGCGAACCAGTAACTTCGATCCGTCGCGGCTGATGTCCGCCAGGGTGCCGGAAGCAATCTCGGCAGGCATGCTGATGCGCTCCACGCCTCCCGTACTCGCAAAAATCGAAGACAGGCGCGAGCGCCCATCCACAAGAACCGAGGTCAGGATGCGATCACCATCCTGAGCCAGAGTCAGAAAGCTCTCCGCATTGGGCGCCCCGACAGACAGAGGCACGTGATGCGTCACCTGAATGACCTGGAACGGGGAAACCGAGTCCATCCCCCCCTGCCGGCTGTAACTCACAACAAGCAGCGCAAGGAGGAGAAGCGAAAGACACAGCAACCAAATCTCCCGGGGGGACCAGCGAAGCATCCATGACGGGGGAAGAGCCGGAATCGAATTTTGCTCCCCGGCAGATTGCACCCTGTCAGCAGGCGAGGAGGGCGAACTCCCGGAAGGCAGTACGCCGGAAGTGGAAGCCGCATCGGGGAGATCTCCCGAGAGCACCTTCGGCCCCTTCTCAGCCGGCACCGGGGAAATCTGCGAAGAACTCAGGTGTGCCTGCGGCAAGGATGCCTCGACGCGGGCCGATTCCGAAGGCCTGGCCGCGGAAGCCACGGGCGCAATAAACCGGTAGCCGCGCCTCGGTAACGTCTCGATGAAGCGGGGATTTTCAGCGGAGTCCCTCAGGGCCTCGCGGACTTTTTTCACAGCGCCGGAGATTGCCTGCTCGAAATCAAGGTTTGTGTTCGAGCCCCACACTCGAACCAGCAACTCCTCCCGCGTCACGACCTCACCGGGATGTTCCAGAAGGACCAGAAGCACCTTAAAGGGCTGCCCCGCCAGCCGGACATGAAAGCCAGACCTCCACAGTTCACCGGTTTGTGGATCTACCTCGAACATGCCAAAGGCAATGCGCTTCTGGCTTTCAAGCAAGGGCACGTTTGATCTCCAAATCCGGAACTAGCATACACGTCCTTCATCGACGGATCAATCGATCAATACATCTCCGCATCTAGTTCATAACAAACAAGTTGCTGATCAATCTCGATTCATGACGAACTCAATGCCAAATCCATTGCTTCTCTGTCCCTTGAGGGTGGAAGGTCACTATCGCTTCGCTACAAGCTCCGTGTAGACAAAAAATTCAGAGCTCGGCGAACAACAAGCCTTTGTGAGAACTCAGGAGGAAAAGAATGGTTTGTTTTTCAGTAGGAAATCGAGCGCAGAAGACGCTGCTCAGTACGACGCTCTGGTTACCCCTCATCGCCGGCTCGCTATCCTGCTTTGCAGGCCCATACGCCGGTGCGCAGGCAGAATCCGGCCGCATCATCGGAACCGTTGCGGACGCAACCGGGGCAGCGATCCCGAGTGCCAACGTGACGCTCGTGAATAAAAACACCGGGTTGAAGCTGATCGGCACCTCGACCGCCAATGGAGAACTCAACATCGCGGCGGTACCCGCAGGCGACTACACAGCCACAGTGTCGGCCACCGGATTTCAGTCGCAGAGCCAGGCAGTCACTGTGGCCGTCACCACGACGCTGACTTTGAACTTCAGTCTGAAGCCCGGTGAAGCAAACACCACCGTTGAGGTAACCGATGCGGCTGCCCTTGTGGATACCGCCAACGCAACTCTTGGTGAAACCATTGAAGGCAAACAGATCACCGAGCTTCCGCTGAATGGCCGCAACGCGCTGAATCTCGCCCTGTTGACCCCGGGCGTGACGCAGGGTACGCGCACCGAATACGGCCAGGACACCGTGAATCGATTCAGCGATTCAGGTGGAGGTGCCCTCTCCATCAACGGTCTCCGCTCCCAGGCAAACAATTTCATCCTGGATGGTTTGGACAACAACGATGGCCTGCAGAACGTCATCCTGTTCTTCCCACCAGTCGACGCAACGCAGGAGTTCAAGGTCACCACGAGCGTAGCGCCTGCGCAGTATGGCCGCGCCGGCGGCGGTCTGGTGATCAGCTCCATCAAGTCCGGGTCAAACCAGATCCATGGCTCGGCCTTCGAGTTCTATCGCGGCACCCTGCTGGCGGCAAACCCAAACTACCGGTTTCTTGGTGCAGACGCCACACCGAACCCGCCGTACCGGCACGCCAACTTTGGCGGCTCCGTGGGCGGCCCCATCATCAAAAACAAGCTCTTCGGCTTTGGCGATTACCAGGGAACACGCATCGGTTCGCCGGATGGTACGCACTTCGATACGGTACCTACCGCGCTCATGCGGACTGGAAACTTTACCGAACTACTTAATCCGGCTTTGAACGGCGGAAACTTCGACACAACGTTCCCGCTTTGCGTGCCGAATGCTGCCACTTTGAATGAAAATTTGGCAGCGAATAGCAAGGGACAGATCTACGATCCACAGACCTGCAAACCCTTTGCTGGAAACATCATTCCAGCAAGCCGACTGAATCCGGGCGCGGTGAATTACCTCAATGCGTTTCCGCTTCCAACCCGTACGGACCGGGTTTTGCAAAACTACTTCGTTCAAAACAGCTCCACGACAAAGTACAACACCTTCGACGCTCGCCTGGACTGGAATGCGTCGGCGGCAGACTTATTCTTCTTCCGCTACTCCTATGACAATTCCACTTCGGACAATCAGTCTGAATTACCTCAGCAGGCTGGGCATCCTCCTCTCTCGGCTAACGGAGCCGAGAATTACACCCATGCCCGTGGTTATGATCTCGGGTATACCCACACGTTTTCGCCGCATTATGTGAATGAGGCACGTATCGGCTACAACCGTGATAATTACGGGTTTGCTCCCTCTAACGCTGGAATTAACGTTTCTGCGGCTCTCGGGTTTTCTCCTCTCACCGGAATCTCGGCCAATGAAGGAGGCCCACTTATCGGTGGATACAACAATGAGATCGAATACACCGGAGATTACGGTCTGTTTGCCACTCCGCAAAACACCATCGAGGTCACTGACACCCTAAACATCAACCATGGAGCCCATTCACTCAACGTCGGTGGCACCTTCCTCCGTCGACAGGTGGAATTCTTTCGTCCTATCTCGGGAAAGGGGCAATTCTTCTTTGCCGGCAACGGAACAGACTTTACCGGATACGAAGTGAGTGAAATGTTGGCCGGCGCCGCTGACAACTACAATATCGGTGCAGAAACGGGTTACTTCGCTAACATCAGCCAGGAAGATGCCGTTTTTGCCCAGGACGACTGGCGACTTTCAAAACGCCTGACCTTGAACCTGGGGGTTCGGTGGGATCTCCTTACATGGCCATATGAAGCGCATAACCAGCAGTCGAGCTTCAATCTTTCCAACGGTACCATCTTGGAAGCAGGCGTCGGTGGCGTTCCCAAGAGCATCATCAACCAGGACTATACAAACTTCGCCCCGCGCGTTGGCTTCGCCTATGATCTGCGGGGTGACGGAAAGAGCGCCATTCATGGCGGCTACGGTATCTTCTACTTCCCGGACTACGGCGGCATCAGCAACCAGCTAGGTCAGAATCCGCCGTTTGGCGGCAACGTAACCTACTTTGCGTTCAATGGATATTGTCTACAATTC
>CAXTZL010000123.1:0-8967 GCA_964248555.1 uncultured Bryocella sp. | reverse complement strand
CCAAAGGCATAGCCCTCAATGCTTCCTGTACGCGCTTTTCGACGCGCTGCCGGCGTTCAGGGTCCATCTTGGCGCGAAGTTCTTCGAAATCACGGGCCATGTCCCACTCCTTGGGAACCCGATCAGCTCAATGTTATGTGCCGATCTCTTTAAGATGCTGCGTATAAATCTTGTCTGCCTTGGGAACGAACTCCTCATACCAGTCGGGCCGGCCAGTCTTTTCGCCTCCGATGAGGAGCATCGCCGTGCGCCTCGGGTCGAAGGCATACAGCACACGGTACGGGCGGCCTTCGTGCTGGCAGCGAAGCTCCCGCATGTTCACGAACTTTGAGCCGTGAACCGCGTCCGCATGAGGCCGTTTCAGGTGAATCCCTTGCTCTTCCAGCAACCGCACCGAGAAGTCCACGCTTTCCTGCTCATCTGGGGTGAGACTATTCCACCAAACCTCGAATTCGTCTGTGAACTCGACCTCATACGTCACACTGCAATATTCCATTGAAGGAATGTATTCCGTCAAGGTAGTACCTGCTGCGCGTTGAAGCTTGCCGAACATTCAGACCTATTTCTGTTTGAGCCTTCGCCCAGGACAGGGCATACTTCTAACAACGCTACGCAGCGCTCTGTGCGGCTATGGGTGCGTCGTCTAGGGGTTAATACCGGCATAAAACCGCTGATCCTGTATACGGTCGTAAAAATTCCTGCGTTGGTCCTTGAAAGGCTCTGAGCGCTGGTGCGCGCAATCTGGTAGCAGAGTTGAAGAAATGACGTTCCCTCAGCTGAAGCCTAAGACCTCGAAGCTCCGGTAAAACCCTGACCTACAAAGACAGGGCCCCGGCCCAGGGTGTGAAGCTCACCACTCGCTTACATACGATAAAGGACGTTATCATATGCATATGGAGGGCCATGAGCCGACGCATTCCACTCCCGGAACCGGTCGCCGAGATCTACCGCGCGGTCGAACAGCTGGAGCAGATGTACCCCGGACGCAAGTTCACCCCTGACGGACACCTGGTCGGCTCCATTGGTGAGGTGATCGCGGCCGAAGCACTGGGCCTTACGCTTTACCCCGCCTCGCATCCAGGACACGATGCCCATGACGGTCAGGGGGGCAATGTCCAGATCAAAGTGACGGCTGGCCATAGTGTAGCCATGTATGTCGTATGTGACAGGCTGGTCGTTCTCAAAGTCGTTTCGCCGGAGGAGGCCGAGATCGTTTACGACGGCCCGGGAGAGCCGGCCTGGTCCATGGCCGGCAAAATAGCCAAAAACGGTCAACGCGTAGTCCGTCTGACCAGGCTGCGCGCTTTGGCCGCGGAGCGAAGCGCGTGACCGAGATCGCTCTCCAAAAATCTTCCGGTGTCAGCGACCGGCTCCCGGCTCTGTTCCAGGCCGTGCCCGAGAGTGGCCGACGCTTCTGGGAATTTTTCACCGTCAACATCCGCAACCCGCACACCCGCCGTGCCTACTTCAAGGCTGTTGAGACCTTCGCCGCCTGGTGCGCGGAGCGGGATTTGGAAGACCTTGCTCGGGTTACGCCGATGCACGTGGCCGCCTACGTCGAACAGCTCGGCCGCACGCACGCCAAGCCCACGGTGAAGCAGCACCTGGCTGCGATTCGGATGCTGTTCGACTGGCTGGTCACCGGCCATATTATGGACACCAATCCGGCCCACGCTGTGCGAGGACCGAAGCACAGCGTCCGCAAAGGCACGACCTCCGTGCTCTCGGCCGAGGAGATGCATGAGCTGCTCGCCGCCATCAACATCACTTCCCTGCTCGGACTCCGCGACCGCGCCCTTATCGCCCTCATGGGCTACACCTTCGCCCGCGTCGGAGCGGCGACCGGCATGCGAGTCGGGGACTACTACGTCCAGAAGCGCCGGGGTTGGGTGCGGCTTCACGAGAAGGGCGGCAAGGTGACCGAGCTTCCCTGCCATCACAACCTGGATAAGTATTTAGAGGAGTGGATCTCAGCGTCCGGGCTCGCCGGCGAACCGGAGGCCCCGCTCTTCCCTACCCTGCGCTATGGCCGGCTAACCGGGCGCACTTCCCTACCCCAGGCCAACGTGCACTTAATGATCCAGAAGCGGGCCAAAGCGGCTGGGCTAAAGACCAAGATCAGCGCCCACAGTTTCCGGGCTACCGGCATTACCACCTACCTCCAGAATGGCGGCAAGCTGGAGATCGCCCAGCATATGGCCGGCCATGAATCCGCGCGCACAACGGGGCTCTACGACCGGCGCAGTGATGAAGTGGCGCTGGATGAGGTGGAGCGGATTGCGTATTGACGCGTGCCCCACAGGGATAATCGAGCGTCGTTCGCAGGAGCTTCTTTCTAAGCTGAAGACTTCCTACCCAAGGTGGAGGCCAACCCAGAGCATGCGCCAACCAGCGCTGCATCTGCTGGTACGCCGCCGGCCAGGGTGGAAGCTCGTGCGGCATCAAGCGCCACTGGTTGCCGGTCTTCACGACATATCGCACAGTGTTGAACAGTTCCCGCACATCATGCTGACGACTCCGGTTGTCCTCCCGGCTCAACAGCAAATACGGCAACACAACTCCCACTCTTCATCAGAAACGTCGGTCCCGTAGAACCGACGAACAACCTCGCCCATCCCTCCATGCTGACCATCAAAAGCAAACTCGCAAAGAATCTACTCAGGTGCAAAGAACATAACAGGCTCTAGATACTATCAAGTACTGTAGGGCTTCCGGAACCTTTCTGATTCTGAAGCTCTAAGACTGGCATGTCGCTGGGTCCAGATCGACACCAGCCTCGTTCACACGTACAGGGCTATGAGGGTGAGGATGGTCGCAGAAGGCAGAGTACGAAAGCAGGAAGAGATGGTAATAGGCACTCCGAGGGCAGGGTCAAGCGTGATTGCGCCGCACACGATCGGACCTTCCGCGTATTTCCACGAGATCTTCCGCGTACGCCCGGCGCAGCTACCGCGCCCCTCAGCCGAGTTGAAGCTGTCAAGTTGAACCTAAGCACTGTCGACAGTATCGGAGGGGGCCGCGTGGTTCTCAGGAAGGTCGATGTCCGTTCCGTGGAGATTGACCCGAAGAAGCATACGCACCTGTCTGACAATTACAGTGGTGGAGTGACGGTCAAAAATTTACGCCGCTTCTTCGAGGCGGTAGCTCGGAGACTTTGGACGCAGCCAGCCACGTTGCGAAGGCCATCGCCAAGGTTGAAGCGGCTCGCGGGCACCACGCAACTGCGAGTACGTTTGAAGATGCTCTACGACGATCAGGGCCCCCTTGCCATGTCGTTACGACTGCTCAATCTTGGTTTGGTGAAGATTGCGGCCGATCTACGGCTTTGTAACGGGATATTGATGCCCAAATTGAACAACGCTGCCGGACGCGATCTAGGAGCAGAGGCACACAAGTGAATCCAAGGGGGCCAAGTTCCAAGTCACAGACTCTAGTGCAATACAGCTGCGCGATTAATCCACCCGAATTAACTTGGCCGAGGGATAATTCTGTTTTTCTCAAATTTTGCCCGTTTGTTTCTGCCTATCCGAAGTGAGCTCAATGCGGAGGAGACGCGATCCCGTTATAGGTATATTCAGGCCGCCCGGTCGAGCGGGGCAGGCGTTGTAGCCAAAGTTCTTTCGTTATTGGTCGCATTGCTTACGATTCCACTAACCTCTACCTATCTGGGCAGCGAACGTTTTGGCATGTGGTTGACGAGCAGTTCTGTCGTCGCAATGTTCGGCTTTGCCGACCTCGGACTCAGCAACGGATTGGTGAATTTGGTCGCTCATGCTCATGGGCGGGCGGATAAAACAGCAGCCCGGGGTGCCGTCACAAGTGCCTTCTGGATGCTGACTGCCATCGCATGTCTACTGCTACTGTGTAGCCTTGGTAGTTACTCGTTCGTTCCTTGGTCTGCTATCTTCAACGTGCACTCGGCCCAAGCTATCAAAGAAGCCGGACCCATGTTTGTGGTGATGCTGGTATGTTTTGCTTGCACGCTGCCGCTCAACACTGCCGTCAGTATTCAAAGCGGCCTGCAGAACGGGTTCGTGAGCAATCTATGGGCCGCAGTGGGCAGTTTGCTGTCGCTTGTGGGGGTATATCTGGCAACGCGGCATCATGCGGGACTGGTGTCGTTGATATTTTTCCTCTCTGCCGGACCGCTATTTGGCCTGCTATTTAATGCCATGCACCTGCTGTTCGGCACGCATCCGTGGCTTTTGCCGTTGCCACGTTACCTTTCGATAACGATAGCGCGGCAACTACTTCAAAGCGGCTTCATGTTCTTCTCTATGCAGATTGCGATGGCGCTTGGCTACCAGTCTGACAATCTCGTGGTGGCACATGTAATGGGAGCTGGGGCCGTAGCCGGGTATGCCGTCCCCTCAAGGCTTTTCAACATTGTGCCGGTTTTGATCGGAATCTTTACAGCTCCAATGTGGCCTGCATATGCACACGCAACCGCGAGTAATGATAGGACGTGGATTATTCGGACGTTCCGCCGAACGGTCCTCTGGACGGGAACGATCACAATTCTATGCACCGTGGGATTGGTACTGTCCGGCAACTGGGTTTTACGTCACTGGATGGGTCCGGGACTGCATGCGCCCTTGGTTCTGCTGGTGGCGTTCGGGGTGCGCTGTGTTCTGAGTGCCTATCTTCAGCCGCTTTCTTTCTTACTCAATGGCATTGGCAAACTCAAGGAGCAGGCCGTACTCGCGCTGCTCATGGCAGTGTTGAATCTTGGTCTGTCGATTGTGCTGGTCATGCATTTTGGGGTGATCGGAGCTATTCTGGGCACGATCATCTCCGAGATCGCCGCAGTTCTGATCCCGGAAACAGTTTTGGCTCGCCGGGCATTGCGAGTGTTAGGACAGGAATAGAAATAACATGACGGGGTTGATTTCATCAGACACAACGCGAGTCGCGATTGCCGCGGAGACAATTACCGGTGGCGGACTGGCGCACTACACGGAAGACATCGATGAAGCCTTACGGGCTCATGCAGGCGCACACCAGCGGGTGGAGGGGATAGCGTTTCACTCTCCGGTCTTTGGTCTCGGAAAGGGTGCTAGGCCAAGCCTTAAAGACGCTCTAAAAAAGAATCCGTTGCTGGTGAAGCTGGTCCGGTACTTTCGCGAACAGCGCAGGCGACCACCTTGGGCTGATGCTCCTTTGTGGGCCCAACGCTGGCGCGATATGCCATCGGCAGTAATTGCCGTGATTCCGCACGTAGCCATTCACGACGACGGTGAGTTGGATGAATACTACGCCGCGCTTGCAGAGAGAACGTTTGTGCTGGTAATTCACGATCTCCATGCACTCCACTACCCGGACCAGTGGCGCCCACGCGACGTGGAGCGCATGAAGCAACGGCTCGAATTTCTGAGTGCGCGGGCGAGTCAGATCATCGTACACAATGAATTCACCGCACAGGACGTAGTGGAAAAGCTTGGGGTTGAGCGGCAGCGCATTGTAGTAGTACTGCTTCCCGCTTTTTTTTCCGAGGCGGCCTTCTCGGGTTCGTCCGACAAAGACATGACGGTGTTGGCCAAGCTTGGCATCAAGAAGCCGTACGCCTTATGGGCAAGCAGCAGCACGTTTGCCCACAAAAACCACTTAAACCTTTTACGCGCTTGGCGCATCTTGCGGGATCGCGGTTGCAAGCTGCAATTGGTCTGCACGGGTTCCAAAGAGCCACGCTGGGATGACGTGGAGGCATCTATCAGAGGGGAACAGCTAGGTTCCAGCGTCTGTTTTACGGGTATTGTCACGGATGCGGAACTGGCAGCCATCCTAAGAAATACCCACCTGGCGATCTGTCCTACCTTATTCGAGGGAGGCGGCCCTGGCCCGGCGGCCGAGGCCGTAATGGCCGGCATTCCACTCACGCTCTCGAACATTCCACAGTGCCAGGAACTGTTCAATCGGCGCACGGATCTTTGCACCTTTTTCAACCCGTATGATCCCACTGCTATCGCCGATGCTGTTCAGGCGATCGTGAATCACTACCCACTAGCCCAGCAACGTGCCGCTTATGCTCGCGAGCAGTACGCGACCATGCGCACGCAAAAGTCAGCCGCGGACCAATACTGGGAAGCCGTGGAGAACGCACGAATGAGCGGTTAGAGCTGTTGCGCGTCGCGGAGGTCATGAACTAAGAACATTGTGTGTCACCGTCGCAATGTGGGCTCACAACAGCTAGTTGGCTGCCGGTTACGATCGTGACCGGCAGCCTGAGATCTAACTAGCCAAATATCTCGTCAGGCCTGCAATCGGTAACCCTTCCAATGCATCCGCCCTCAGGAACTCTGCTCTTCCTTGATCGTCCGGAGCTCGGCTTCGAGCATGGCCGCGACGACGTCCTGCATGTAACGGCTGGGTGACCAATTAAGCTCGCGTGCGGCTTTGCTGACATCTACTTTGTTGAATGTGATGTCAGTAGGACGGATGAGGTACGGGTCGAGCGTGACGAACTCCTGCCAGTCCTCATTTATCAGCTGGTAAGCAGTTTCAACAAACTGAGTGAGGGTGTGACTACGGCCCGTGGCGATGACGTAATCGGCAGGGCTAGAACGGGTAAGCATGCGAGCGATAGCGTCCACATAATCAGGCGCCCAGCCCCAATCGCGTTCAATGTTGAGATTGCCGAGACTCAGCCGGGTGTTCTGGCCAAGAGCGAGTGAGGCTACCGCGTGAATGATTTTGCGTGTAACAAAACGGCGCGGACGAAGCGGTGACTCATGGTTGGAAAGTATGCCTGTACAGGCATACATGCTGTAGGCCTCGCGGTAAGTGAGCACGGTCCAGAACGCGGAGGCCTTGGCGACCGCATAGGGGCTGCGCGGACGAAGCGGCGACTCCTCATTGGCAACTTCCTTGCCAGTATCGCCGAAGCATTCAGTTGAGCCCGCGTTATAAAAGCGGATTTCCCTTCCGGAAAGGCGAATGGCTTCGAGAAAATTGAGCGTACCCTGTGCGATACTCTGCATGGTCTCGACGGGCTGCTCGTAGGAAAGACCCACCGAGCTTTGTCCGGCAAGCGAGAATATCTCCTGCGGCTGCGCTTGGCGCAGCAGGCCGAGAATGCTTCCCAGGTCGCTTGTATTGAGCGACACCAGGCGTACCTGGTCGTAAATGCACAGGGTACGGAGGTTGCGAAAGGAGTTCATTTCCGCATCGCGCGAACTGCCCCAAACCTCATACCCGTGTTGGAGAAGAAGCTGGGCAAGATACGCTCCGTCCTGGCCCGAGATGCCGCAGATCAGTGCGCGCCGGCTCATCGCTGAGCCCTATGAGGCTGCAGACGCTGCGAAGAGGGTTTGATTCTGGCAAAGCTGTCACCACGAAACATTCAAAACTTCTTTCTGTTCAGAGACGCACATTTTAAAATGGTACACGACACCCACCTCCGGGTTGACCCGACGACTCTCGATGAAACGAGGACAGAGTGGATGCTTGCACGTGGCTACATCCGGGCTCTTCACGCCAGCCATGCGTACACCCTGTTGATCGTGAACGACGCCAGCGGAGGCTTCACCTCGCCGGAGATCGTCGCTCGCTTTGCGGGTTTTCATGGCAGTCTTTGGAGGAGCAACAATATCAACACGCTATCAATCCTCCACTGCTCGCAGCCCCGGATGGAGTGGCGCAACGCTGGCGACCAGCTCCTTATCGTCTCGTGGTTAGACCCACACTGCGGCCTTTAGGCATTCGACGGCGTTCCCCAGCTGGGATCCAGGAAGCGAAAACCGGTCTTGTACTTCCACGGCGACTCTCTAACGAAGCTGCATATTCTGCAGCCGCCGTTCCTGCCTTACCGCCATCCGGACTTCCCTCGCTATACGGCACAATGACCTTGGAAGTCTCTGGACCCTCCAACCAACCGGAGATCCTGGTTCCCGATCTGCGTGCGTTATGCTATCGAAGAGCCCAGGCGAGCTCGAATGCCAAGTGAACTCCACTACCACTCGTACCAAGATGTATAGCTGGATTACATCTGTTTGTAAGCTGAGTCAGTTCTTGGTTCAGACAGGTGGAGTTGTAAGCAGGAAATCTGTTCGATCGGCTCTGCTTACTGGCTTTAACCTCATCGATGTCTTGGGCTCTAAGAGCTGTGAAAGCCGTTGTAGGTTTCCCGCAGCTGCGAGGCGCGACTCTAAATTGTAGAGTCCTGGAGTTGGCTAAGCGCTTGTGGAAGCACGTGTAAAGAGGCGTCTATCGCCAACATCGAAAGCGGCAAAACGCATAATTCGAGCCACGACCCATAGCGGAGCCATCAGAAGCAGCGTCTCCAGCACATAGGTGACAAAAAGTTGCGATTCGGCAGCGAGATTGGGTGCGCTTACAGCCATCATGAGCAGGAGAACATAGACGATCGGGTTACAGGAACGCGAGAGGAAAAACAGCTTGCGAAGAAAACCCATGATCCAGCCATTAACAAAGCAGTAGATGCCGCCGGCAAAGGTTCCGAAGAAGATGTCGGCGCGCACAAAGAACTGAACGTTTGGACCGAATCCACTATCAAGCGTTCCGGCAATCACGGAGCCCAGCGGGTCCTGATACGGGACCAGTCGAAGAAAACCGAGGATAGGGTTGAGCAGATATTGCAGGTATTGAATGAGTCCGGCGCTACTGAGCTCAGGGATGTGGCCGCGGCGCGGGTAGTAAAACAGCACTACGTCCCCAAAGAAGAGCAGGCGCTTTACAAGAAAAACCAGGGCTAACCCTAACCCTCCCTGATCCTTGGCGGAAACCGCGATGGAAACAAGCAGCGTCACGAGGATAGTGGGTATCGCATAGTACTTGAGCCTGTCAGCGATCACGCGATCTTTTCTCAACCCTTGGTGACTGACAGCAAATGCCTGCAAAAACAGGATGGCAAGCAAAGCTCCCTTGGAACCAGAAAGAGCAATAAAGGTGGAGGAAAACAGCACCAGGAGCGTTACCCCAAGGGTGTCCAAGTGTACCACCACCGAATTG
>CAXTZL010000122.1:0-8989 GCA_964248555.1 uncultured Bryocella sp. | reverse complement strand
GGAGATCAGCACCTGCCCATACAGCCCCGGAGCCACAGCCGCCACATGCGGCACGTTCCCCAGTCGCGCCATCAGCGGCCGCCAGTCCCGGATGCCGTCCCCGGCCACCCGCAGCACCTGCACATGCGCCGTAGCACCCACTAACCGGTCCTGCAGGTCGCGGCGCATCCCGTTGGTCACCGCCAGCGCAATGATCAGCGACGCCACGCCCGCCGTGACGCCCAGCACAGAAATAGCCGTAATTAACCCGACAACGGCCTGCCGGCGCCGCGCCCGCAGATACCGCATCGCAAGAAAGAGCTCAAACCGCACGCCTCTCATCCTAAGCCGAGCGCACGCAGGAAGCAGTTGGAGCCGTCCGATGTACCCTACTGACCCCGAGCATCGTCTATAACAGAGACCGTGGAACCAGGAAAGGCGAACCGCCTCCTGAGGTGGAGCGATAATCATGTTGAAGGGCCAGATCGTCGCGAGCATGTTGGTTGCTCTCGCATTCACTCCACTGTCGCGTCTTGTAGCCCAGACCCCGCAAACGGTACCCGTACCCCCCGCCTCCACCCCGTCGACACCGCCGCCCACCACCGACGATGGCGGCCCCGTGCAGGACAACAATGGCATCGTCCTGCCCAAAAAGAAGGACGAAGCGCTGCCTCCTCCGCCAGCTCCTGCCGAAGAGCGCCCGAAAAACCCGAACGGCACGATCTATTCGCTGCGCGTTGACGTACCCATCGTGAACCTTGATGTGGGCGTTCTTCTCGATAAAACCCACCAGTTCGTTCCGGGCCTGAAGGCGGATAATTTTCTCGTCGTGGAAGACGGAGTCGAACAGCACGTGCAGAGCGTTCACCTCACAAAAGCACCCATCACTGCGGTCATGCTGCTGGAGTTCGCCGCCAACTCGTACTACCTGGTCAATGACATGCAGAACGCATCGGTGGCGTTCTTCCGTACGCTGCAGCCGGAGGACTATGTAGCCGTCGAGACATACGACATCCGCACGCACATCCTGTGTGACTTCACCAACAATCGGGACACCGTAGCCCAGGCGCTTCAAAGTCTGATCATGCCCACATGGCATGAAACAAACGAGTTCGATGCCCTGTACGAAACGCTTGATCGATTAAGCCGTATCGATGGCCAGAAGTACATCGTGCTCATCTCAAGCGGCCGCGACACGCTGTCGAAATTGACCCTGGACCAGATTCTGGCCAAGGTAAAGGCCTCGCAAAATACAACAATCTTTTCCATCAGCACAGGAGGCTTTCTGCGCGAGATAGGCAGGGAAAATATCCAGTCACTGCAGGACCAGAACGAGCTACGCACCTTTGCCCAGATGACGGGAGGGCTCTACTTCTCACCCGTGTTCCAGGGCGAACTGCCCGGCATCTTTTCTCAGATCAGCGAGTCGATTCGTAATAAGTACGTTTTGACCTACCGGCCTACCAACGCCAAGAACGACGGCACCTTCAGAAAGGTGAAGGTCTACCTGGTCGACAATGAAGGCAAACCGATGCGTATGCAGGACGAGAAAGGAAAGCCTTTAAAGTACTCGATCGTCGCCCGTGATGGTTACCGAGCCAAGTTGCCGGTCGAATAGGATCTATTCGCGACAGAGTTGTGTTCATCCGGCGAACGACCTACACCTTTTGAGGCACATCGGCCGGAGGCGCTGATACCTCAGTACGGGTCTTCGTGTCTAATCAGCACAAGCCTGGTAATTCTGACTTTGGTTCTCATCCATACGATCTTCGCTGTTATCAAGGCATGCCTGGCTGCGGCGGTTGCGGCGCTGCTGGCAGGCGTCGGCGTGGTGATAACGATTGTGGTCCTCGCCGCTGTGCTGGGGCTCGCATTCGCCGGAGCGATTGGCCTGGGCGGTTCACGCGTCGCCGCACGCCGCCGGGCAAAGCGGGATGACGTTAGCTAAACGTGCTCAGCGGGAGCTTAACTCTACTCGCCGGTTTGCACCGGCTGGTAGGGCTTCTGCAGCAGAGAGCGTGCTTCGTTTACCGCACCCTGGGTGTTGTCATTGGTCTGAATCGCCTGCCGGTACTCATTCACGGCTCGCTCACGCTGGCCCGTGATATCGAAGATCTTACCCAGATTGATGTGACTCCACACCTCGACCCATTTGGGATCGCCGTCGCCGCGGAGCGCATCGCGGAAGCTGTTGGCCGCTGACTGGTAGTTCTTCTGCAACATGAATACCTCGGCCAGGCGGTAGTTCGCCAGAGCGGAACCCCGGTTGGAGTCGAGCGCCTTTTGATATTCGGCAACGGCACCCAGCAGATCACCCTGTTGAACATCCTGTTGTCCCCGCAGAACTGCGACGCGCACCGCCAGATCCGGCGTTGATTTCAGCAACCAGTTGTCGGGATCCAAAACAATGCGGCGTGGGCGTCCGAAGGTCTCGATCGTGTAGGGTGATTCTGTGCCCGACAGATCCACGCGACGATCTTCCGTGCGGCCTTCCGTTTCTACCCGAAGCTCTACGGGCATACGGAACAGGTCCAAATCCTGAGTAATGTCACCCGTTGTGCGGAATCCCTTGTTGTTGCTCAGGCGAAAAACGGAATAGTTATCACCGAACTCCGGAGCCCCAGTGCCATCCAGCCACTGAGAAAAGAATGGGGTGAGCTGCAGATGGGCCTGAGCCTGGGCAACAGTTTGCACGTCCGTCGTCCGGATACCTTTATCGGTGTACTGCGAGAGAAGGGCACGCAGGAACTTCGTGAAGTCGTCATTACCCATCTCCCAGCGGAGCATGTGGAAGACCATGGCCCCTTTTTCAAGAGTTTCTGACTGGAACTGCGGTGAGAAAGGATCAAGTCGGCCCAGAGTGGTTAACGGTTCCGTATCGTAGGCGAGGGCACCTGCCTCGGTGTCGGTGATAGCGGTCTGCAGAGCCTGTTTGCCGTTTGCTTCCTCCAGGGATAGCAGTTCGGCGTAGCGGCTCATGCCGTTCGTGATCCAGGCGTCGTTCAGAGTCGCCGGAGAGACCTCCGAGCCCCACCACTGATGTGCGATGGTGTTCGCAAGGAGGCGTGCACTGGCGCGTTCTGGACGGATTGCAACCATTTCCGGCGCCCAGGCAGCGGAGACGGAAGTCGCCGGAAGTTCAACGACATTGATCGTGGATGATTCCGGCTGTCCGAATTCGTTGGTGAGGAATTCAAACTCTTTGGCGGCGGTAGAAGCCATCTCTTGGGCCCGCAACTTGTTTGCCTCGGTCACGTAAACGTGCACATTGGGTGAATCGGGTGCAGTAACGGCTTTGAGGAACTTACCGGCAACGATCGTGCCAGGAAATCCTGGCTTGGTCCAGTTAAAGACGTACTCCGTGCGATCGCCGGGCAGCTTGTGTTCGCCGGTGAAGCCGCTTCCAATCGCGCGCTCTCCAGCGGGCACTGTGACATGTACTTCGGCGGTGAAGCGGTCTGTGAAGATGCCCGTCATGGGGAACCAGCGGCCGGGATAGAGCAGAACGCTGACAGGATCAGCGACCTGGGCAAAGTCGATTCCTTCGACGGGGCTGGTGTCGGCCGAGGGCATCCCGGAGTAGGTGAAAGTCCACGTGGCGGAAGTCCCTTTCGGCACAAGTGTGGCAGGAGTCAGCCGGATGGTGGAGTCCGTGGTATTGCGCTCAAAGGGCACGTTGGCATTTGAGCTATCTGTAAGCCGGGTAACCTGCAGTCCGTTGTTGAGTCCAAAGCTGACCGTGTTCAGGTCCTGGAGTGCGGTGAAGGTGACGGCCGCGGTCGCAGACAGCTTTCCGCTGGCGGGATCAAGGTCCGCATGAATGACATAGCCTGTGATGTCGACCTCCTTCCGAACGGGAGGCGCGGCAAGAGCACTGGCCGCAGCAGTCGCTGCCAGTATGGCGGAGAACAGGCGGAAACCGAGGAAGCGCATACGTTAGGCCCTTGAGACGGATGTGTGAGGCGGAGTTGTGTCCCGGTTCAGCTATAAGGCTGCGGCGCGGACACACTACCTATGTTAGACGTTGGTTGGTCCGGTCCGGATTAGGATTTCCCTGCGCTCAGCTGGAGCGCTTCGACAATGATGGCTGCGACGCGTTCGATGGTCGTTGCGGGTAAGCCGTCCGTTGCTTCCAGGCGTTGACGAACGAGGGCGAGGCCGGCGAGCTGGCGATCGCGTTCCGGGCCGTCGCGGAGCAGGTATGCCAGTTCGGCGGCGACGTTCTCGGCAGTGAAGCGACCCTGGAGCAGCTCTGGAACGAGTCGACGGCCGGCGATGAGGTTTACCATGCCGACGGCGAGATTGCCGTCGAGGTCACGCAGGGGTGGAAATTCTTCAGGGTATTCGACGAGTTTGCGGGCTACGGCGAAGGTGAGGGGGCTCACCCGGTAGATGACGACGAAGGGGTTGCCGATGACCGCGGCCTGCACCGTGGCCGTGCCGGAGGCTACGACGGAGGCGCGGGCGTGGTGCAGGGCGGGGCGGGCGTCCGGGACGAGGGTGAGGCGGAGGCTGCGGGCTTCGGGACCCCAGTAGCGGAGGTGATCGCGGTTGAGCTCCTCGATGTAGGCTTCGAGGTCGGTGCTGCGGATGGTGGAGGCGACGGGCAGGAGGAACTCGTAGCGGGTGTGCGCGGCTGGATCGGTTGGAGTGAGCAGGCCGAAGCCGTTGAAGACTGTGCGTGCGGAGGCGGTTGCGATGAGGTCGCTCATGGCGAGCTCATGGAGGGCGGGGAGGTTGGCGTGGACCTCTTTCCAGCGGCTGCCGGGAAGGAGGGCGATCCAGGTCTTGGCCGGGTCGAGGCCGTGCCTTGCGGCGTAGTCCTCGCGGGAGACGGTGGGCAGCGGCTGATCGGCGAGCGGGTGGCCTACGAAGGTGGCGTCCACGCCGCGCTCGCGGTAGAAGCGCTGCTCGAAGGGGAAGATGACCAGCATGCGGTCGACTCGCTGCTGGACCCAGCGAAGGCGGCTGTGTTTCCAGGCCCAGAGTTGTGGGGAGACGAACCAGATTACGGGAACGCCGGCGCGTTTCAGGTGCTTGGCGAGGCGGAAGTTTACGTCGGGGAAGTCGATCAGCACGGCGACGTCTGGCCGATGCTGCCGGATGGAGCGGACGAGGCGGCGGTAGCTGCCGTAGATGCGTGGGACGTGGCGGAGGATCTCGGTGACGCCCATGACGGCGACGTCTTCGGCCCGGACGACGCGTCCCTGGCCGGCGGCTTCCATGGCGAGGCCGCCGAGGCCGGTGAAGGTGGCTTTTGGAAGGTGTTGGCGGAGCATTGCGATGAGTTGGGCGCCGTAGGCGTCGCCGGAGGCTTCGCCGGCGGAGAGGAAGAGGCGCGGATTGGCTTTAGCAGCGATGTCCTCAGTCTACCGCTGCCCCTGGTCTTGCCGGGTACCCCTCCCCTCCGTACTTTCTCTGCAAAGTCTTTGAAAGATTGAGTTTAAGGCGAGACTTGTACGGGGTACTCAGGGTCCAAGCAGCCTTTTTTATAACGACCTGAAGCAAGCGTAGCAGGATGCGCTTGAAACTATGCAGCCTCCCGCTGAAAGCAGGAGGGCGATGGTGAGGGCGGGATCGGGACCCGCGCTGCGGAGCGGGCCGGCGAGATCCTCGTTTGCACCCAGGCTGAGATTCGCCGTGGTGCCCACGCAGGCTCCTGAAGGAGGCAGATTGGCGAAGCGAGTGGGGATGACGGTAGTCTGCTTATCCGGAGCTTCTAGGAGCTTTCGTTGCTGCTGCCTTGAAGCGATGACAGAGGCGTGGCTGCGAGCGGGTCGGAGCTGGTTTTTGAAGAGAGGCTTATGCCGCAGCAACGCGCTGAGCCACTCTTTGCCGAATGTCCAGCATGTGCTGATGAGAGTAGAAGCGGTCATCTCGCACCACTCCCCAAAGCGAATGCAGATGCTGAACACTCTCGAGCGGGTTGGCATCCAGGAGTACCAGATCTGCTGTCTTGCCTTCGCTCACACTGCCCAGGGTGTCCTGCTTGTTCAGAAACTCGGCACCGTTGCATGTAGCCATTTGAAGTACCTGTAATGGGCTGAGACCGACACTCTCGAGCAGATCAAATTCCTGGTGCAGCGATACGCCGGGTACGAGCCAGCAGCCACTGCCGCCCGAATCTGTTCCTGCCATCATCTTGACGCCCGCATCCGCGTGGGTTCGGGTGATTCGCCACGACAGCTCCTCTAGTTGCCGGAGGGTGTCCCGGAATGCGGGTGTCAAGCGGGTCCGGTACCCCTGCGCTGCATCGGACCAAAGCTTGCGGTTTTCGCTTGAGATGTACTGCAGGTTGGGCGAGTCGGTGAACTCGGGCTGGTCTCCAAACTGCATGGTCCTGTTGCGAATCAGGGTGGGGCACATCCATGTGCCGTTGCGCGCGAACGTCTCCGCAAGACGCCTGCTCTTGTCCTCGCTGAAGCTGTTGATAAGGCGCTGCGTTTTCTCGAGGGCCTTCGGATCCATGGTCAGGCGGAACAGCATGGGATTGGCTATGATGAAACGCTCCGCTTCACCCATCCCCTCCATGGAAAGGTTCATAGCCGCAGGCGGGCGAAGGCGAAGCAGAAGAAGCAGGAAGAACTTGAACTTGGAGGTATTCAGCAGAAGTGAATCGATTGGACCGAGATGCTCCACAAATTGCAGTCCCGCCTTGGATGATTTGACCATGTCCACACCGGGAGAGATGTGGCCTCCATACGGCAGCCCGAGCCGGTTCGCTTCAGCTAAGGACGCCGCGAAGACTTTCGGTTTGATAAAGATGCTCTTGATAAAATCTGCGCCAGCGGCCTTCTGCTTGCGAACTTCAGTGATTGCGTTGGAGGGAGTTGCCGCGTTCGCGGAGGTAAGGATCTCACCGGGCATTGCTAACAATGCAGGAGTTTCCGCTCCATAATGGAGCTTTCCTTCGCGCCGCCGCTCCAACAGGTCAGAGGTGCCGGCCATCTGCCGAACCCCAGTGACACCATAGGAAAGCATCAGGGACAGGCCGTTCTCGGGCTGCGGATCTTGCAGGCAGTGCATGTGCATATCCAGGAAGCCTGGAACAACGAACTTCCCGCGCGCTTCAACGACAGCGTAGTCACGAACGTCGTTTGCTTCTTCCGAAGAAGTGAGCCGTTGTATTTTGCCGGATTCGATCCAAACGGTCTGCTGCCTCTTAACAGATCCCTCCTTCGGATCGACGATGGATACACCGGTCAGCACAAGCCGCTGATTCAACGGTTCTGTCTCATTCCCATGCTGCACAGACATAAAAAACTCTCCTCCGAGCTGCCGACTCTCCTCAGTATGCTCCAACCCAACTCTGCGCTTGAGGTTGGGCGATCCGTGTTGCAAGCTGCATACAACGTGGGCCACCTCTGACATGAATCAAACACGTAAAGCGGTGACAAAGCTTGATGGACCTTCCCGCGAACTAAGGCTGGCTCCGCCAAATGATAGGCATGTCCTCAGCATAGGGCTCGAGAACGCGGTTGTCGGAAGTTCACGTTCCTTTGAGACGGCATGAAGGTCTTTGTCGTGGTCTTTCGTCGTGGTCTTTCATCATGGTGTTAGGAAGCAAAGGGGACGATCCGAAGATCGCCCCCTTTGCTTTGTTGGCTTGTTCCATCGGTTATTTTTCGGGCATGCGGGCTGCGGCGGTGAGTTCGGCGGCGTCGGGGCCGTGGAGGTATTCGGGGTGCTGGTCCCTGCTGATGACCTTTGCGACCATGCTTGCGTACTCCGGGTCCGCCATCTTGAAGTGCGAGAGCTGCAACTTCTGGATGTGGAGGGGTACCTGGCCTAGAGAGTTGCCGATGGCCATGGCGGTACGTTCCTTTTCACCCTGGGAGAACAGACGCCATAGGTTGCCGGTCTGGGTGTAGTCGTCGTTGCCTTCGCGGTGGTCGTAGCGGCCGACCATGTCCGTGGTGGCGGTATTTTTGTAGGGGCGATCACGGTATTTCGGATTTTCCTTGGGACCGCCGAAGCTGTTGGGCTCGTAGTTGGGGAGGTCGCCGCCGTTGCCGTCGAAGCGCATGGAGCCGTCGCGGTTGTAGGTGAAGCCGTTGTTGCGCTTGGCGTTGATGGGGAGGAGATCGTAGTTGGTGCCGACGCGGTAGCGATGGGCGTCGGGGTAGCTGAGCAGGCGGGCCTGCAGCATGCGATCCGGTGAGTAGCCCATGCCGGGGATGATGTTGGAGGGATTGAAGGCGGCCTGTTCGGTCTCGGCGAAGTAGTTGGAGGGCATGCGGTCGAGCGTCATGACGCCGACGTCGAGGAGCGGGAAGTCCGCGTGGGGCCAGACCTTGGTGAGGTCGAAGGGGTCGTAGGGAGTGGAGTTGACCTGCGACTCGGGCATGATCTGGAGCTTCATCGTCCAGGACGGGAAGTTGTGGCTGTCGATGGCGTGGTGCATGTCGCGCTGGGAGTAGTCGGGGTCAGAGCCGGCGAGGACTTCAGCGGTCTCGGCGGGGAGGTTTTTGATGCCCTGGCTGGAGAGGAAGTGCCATTTGCAATAGAAGAGCTCGTCTTTGGCGTTAATGAGCGAGAAGGTGTGCGAGCTGTAGCCGTGCATGTGGCGGTAGCCGTCGGGGATGCCGCGGTCGGAGAAGAGGATGGTGACCTGGTGGAGGGATTCCGGGGAAAGGCTCCAGAAGTCCCACATCATGGTGGCGGACTTGAGGTTGGAGCCGGGCTCGCGCTTTTGGGTGTGGATGAAGTCGCCGAACTTGATGCCGTCGCGGATGAAGAAGATGGGGGTGTTGTTGCCGACCATGTCCCAGTTGCCTTCTTCGGTGTAGAACTTTACGGCGAAGCCGCGGGGGTCGCGGGCGGTGTCGGCCGAGCCTTTTTCGCCGCCTACGGTGGAGAAGCGGGCGAAGAGCTCGCAGGTCTTGCCGATTTCGGAGAACATCGCCGCCTTGGTGTATTGCGTGATGTCGTGGGTGACGGTGAAGTGGCCGTGGACGCCGGTGCCCTTGGCGTGGACGACGCGCTCGGGGGTGCGTTCGCGGTTGAACTG
>CAXTZL010000121.1:0-9054 GCA_964248555.1 uncultured Bryocella sp. | reverse complement strand
GAGGGCAAAGCGGCGGTCGCCTTCGATGCCTTCCGGCGTGAGGCGGACTGCGGGGAGGTTTTCGTCGCGCATGCTTTTTACCGGGAAGCGCCAAAGCTGAAGGACGGTGCCGAGAGGGCGCGGGGGCATGAAGATAAGCTACCTCCGTGGCTGAAGCATGGGTGTTCGATCGGTAACGATCCATGGTTTTGGCTTCAGGCCGGTCAGCCTCCGTTGTTTGCGCTGGCTTGTACCGCTGGCACTCGCCTGCGCCCTGAGCGAGGAAAACCGCGCCTGACGCTGTAGAAAGGCTCAGAAAGCAAGTTTGAGTCTACGAGACCTCGAGATCACGCTTCCCGTAGAACGAGTCGGAGTACGCCGCCGGCCTCCCGCAGCCGCGCCTCCGCCTTTGCGCGTCCGAGATCGCCGCTGACCCCCAGGTGCAGCATTACGACGGCGGTTTTCACGCTGTTCCCCGCATGCGCCAACGCCTCGGCCGCCGCAGCCCGGCCGCAGCCGGTCGCTTCCATCACGATGCGCTCGGCGCGATCGATGAGCTTGGCGTTGGTCGGCCGTACATTCACCATCAGGTTGCCGAACGTCGCCCCGGACCGCACCATCACGCCGGTTGAAAGCATGTTCAGCACCAGCTTGGTCGCCGTACCCGCCTTCATGCGCGTGGATCCGGTCAGCACCTCGGGCCCGGTGACGGGCGTGATCGCGATTTCCGCCGCCATGGCCAGCGCCGACCCGGGAACGCAGCTTAACCCCACCGTCAGTGCGCCCAGCTGCTTGGCGTGCGCCACCGCGCCCAGCACGTAGGGTGTTCGCCCACTGGCCGCGATGCCCACCAGCGTGTCCGGCCGCCCCTCCGCGGCGAAGCCCGCCGTAAGGAGGTCCCGCACGCCTTCCTCGGTTGAGTCCTCGGAGTGCTCACTCGACAACCGCAGCGCCCGGTCCCCGCCGGCAATCAATCCCTGCACCAGGCCGGCCTCCACGGAAAATGTCGGTGGACATTCGCTTGCATCCAGCACGCCCAACCGTCCGCTGGTTCCGGCGCCCATGTAAAACAGCCGTCCACCCCGCCCGAACCGCTCGGCGACTGCATCCACCACGCGCGCAATCGCCGGCAGCTCCGCGCGCACCGCCCCGGCTACACGGGCGTCTTCCTCGTTGATCACGGCAAGCATCTCGAGCGTTGGCAAGGCATCCAGCTGTTCGCTTGCGGAGTTTCGCGCTTCGGTCATCAGGGAGCCAAGTTCGTTGGAAGCTATCACCAGTCCAGCATAGTTTGTCTTGCACCCGCAGCTTGAAAACAGCGTTCTGTGCCAACTTGAGACTTCGTCGGGCGGATGACAATCGCTCCCAGTGCGGCAAAGGCGATCCACACGGCGGCCATCCACTCGCCCACTTGTACGTCATTGGCGGGGACGTTTTTTCCCATCGACCGCGCTCTATGCCGCAACAGAACCCTCGCTCCGGGATATGGGACCATAGGGGATGGCAGACGGCGACAGTCAACGCTCCCTCACCGCTACCGTGGCATGGACGCATCGCGATTTCCGGCTCTATTCTGCCGCCCGTTTTCTGGGCGTCATGGGCGGCGAAGCGCAGGCGGTGGGTGTGGCCTGGCAGGTCTATCAGCTCACCCACTCGGCGCTCGCGCTCGGCTACACCGGTCTCGCGCTCTTTCTTCCGGGACTCTTTTTCACGCTGCCTGCAGGGCACGTGGCCGATCTCTATGACCGCCGCACCGTTATCCTCTGCTGCTACGTCCTGCAGTTCTGTGCCACCGTCAGCCTGCTGCTGCTCACCCTGCATGGCATCAGCAGCATTTGGCTGGTCTATGGCATTCTGTTCCTCATCGGCCTGGGCCGCTGCTTTTCCGGTCCCGCTGCCTCCGCGCTCGTGCCTACGCTCGTGCCGAAAGAGCACTTCGTGAACGCAGTCACCTGGGGCGCCAGCATCTTTCAAACCGCTAACGCCGTCGGTCCCATGGTGGGCGGGCTTCTCTTCACCCTCGCGCTTACGGGCCGGCTGCAGCACTTCACCGGCGCTCCTATCGTCTATGCTTTCGCTGCCGTCTGCATCGCCTGTTTTCTCGTGCTCGTCCTGCAGGTGCACCCACGCGGCGCAGCCGACAAAAGGAGTTTTACCTTCAAAACGATGCTTACCGGCTTTCACTACGTGATGGGTACGCGGCTGCTGCTCGGTTCCATTTCGCTTGATCTTTTTGCTGTTCTGCTCGGCGGCGCGGTGAGCCTGCTGCCCATCTTCGCCTCGGACGTACTGCACCGCGGCGCGCACGCTCTCGGCCTTCTGCGCGCCATGCCGTCACTTGGCGCACTGCTCGTCTCGCTTGGCCTCAGCGTCTTTCCCATCAAGCGCGATGCCGGCAAGACCATGCTCGCCTGCGTCGCCGGCTTCGGTGCCGCCACCGTCGTCTTCGGCCTGAGTCACACGCTTTGGATCAGTTGCGTCGCATTATTTATCACGGGCACGACGGACATGGTCTCCGTCGTCGTGCGCTCCAGCATTCTGCAGCTGGCCACGCCGCCTGAAATGCGCGGCCGCGTGTCGAGTATCAACTGGCTCTTCCTCGGTGCGAGCAATGAACTTGGCGAATACGAAAGCGGCCTTACCGCCCACTGGTTCGGCGCCGTGCGCGCCGTGGTGCTCGGCGGTATCGGCAGCATGGTGGTCACCGGTCTCTGGACGGTCTTTTTCCCATCCCTGCGCAAGGCCGACAAGCTCACCGCAGAAGACCTCATCGCCGTGGAACTCGCCCTGAATGCAGGCGAACCAGTGCAGTGAAAGAGAGAAGTCAGCGAAGAAGATCCTCAGTGCTATGCCTTCACTGCTTCACTCCTTCACTGCTTGCTTCATTGTTTCACTGCACTACCTACATCACCTTATTCGCCGCGATCACCTGTTTGTAATACTCCCCGCTCAGCTTCAACGTGCGCTTCTCGGTGGTGAAGTCCACGTAGGTGATGCCGAAACGCTTTTCGTACCCATCGGCCCACTCGTAGTTGTCCAGCAGGCTCCAAAGAAAGTAGCCCTTTACCGGTACATCTTCGTTCACGGCGCGATGCAGATTGGTCAGGTAGTTGCGGAAGTACATTACGCGATCCGTGTCGTAGATGTGCCCATCCGGCGTCAGCACATCGGCCGACGAACACCCATTCTCCGTAATGTAAATCGCCTTCGGCTTCCAAAGATCATGCGTCAGCTTCGGGACCCAGTAGAGTGCCTCGGGGCACACCGTCAGCCAGGGACTCAGCATGTGCGGATACGACACGGGGTTCGGCACCATGGCGTAGCCCGCCTCGTTGTCGGCCGCGCGGACATAGGAACCCTGGTACACATTGGTGCCGACAAAGTCGAGCGGGGACGAGATGATGGCCAGATCTTCCTGCGTGAAATGCGGTGCATTCGCACCCAGGTTTTTCAGGTACAGATCCGTGTATTTGCCGCTGAGAATCACGCCCAGAAACTGCGCATTTTCCTCCCGATAGGCTTTGTGCGTGGCTTCTACGTGCTCCGGCGTTTCGGCCACGGGTACGGTGCCGCGCGGGTTTTCGGCCAGCCCCACGATCGCTCCCGGAGCACTTCCCCGGATCGCCTGCACCGCCATCCCGTGCCCCAGAACCGCATAGTGGGTCAGCTGCGCCAGCCGCTTGGCCCCTACCTTCAGCCCTGGAGCATGCGTTCCGTTGCCATAACCCAGCTCCGTGAAGGTGCTGATCTCGTTGGTGGTCATAAAGTGCTTCACGTGATCGCTGAGCTTGCCCGCAATGTACCCCGCATAGTGCCCAAAGGCCACGGCTGTTTCACGGTTTTCCCAACCGCCACGATCCTGCAAGGGTTGCGGCAGGTCCCAGTGGTACAGCGTCGCGTAGGGCTCCACGCCTGCCTCCAGCAGAGCCTCCGTAAGCCGGCGGTAGAAGTCGACTCCTTGCTGATTCGGCTGCCCCGTACCCGTCGGAAAGATGCGGCTCCAGGCCACCGAAAACCGGCATGTCTTCAGCCCCAGGTCTTTCATGATGCCGATATCGCCCTTGTAGCGGTGGTAGAAATCGTCGGCCACATCACCCGTATCGCCGTTGTGCGTCTTGCCGGGAGTATGCGAGAAGGTGTCCCAGATTGTCGGTCCACGGCCGCCTTCGTGCACCGCGCCTTCCACCTGGTAGCTCGCCGTCGCCGAGCCCCAGAGAAAACCCTGTGGAAACGTGCGGGGCGCCAGTCCCATGAGCTCGTTTGCCCCATTCGATTCACTCCCCTGCGCCCGGGCCAGCGGACTCACGCCGGGAAGGGAAAGTGCGGCCGCCGAACCGCCCACCAGATGTGCAAAGCCACGCCGTGAAAGCTTACGGGACAAGATCTCTCCTCCAGCCGCCATCAGCGGCCAACAGCAACGGAAGAAGACTATCGCAACGGATGCATCCGTGTCCCTGTCCTGTACCTATCATGTCGGTGTAGCCGGGAAGATCCAGGACAACTGTCCGCGTGCAACCTGTTGCATACGATCAGGGGATGGAAGTAGGGGTTTGCGGCGGGGCGGTCGTCGTCCCCGCTCGCACGTTCACGCTGCGCTTCGGAGCCCGCCACCAACACCACGACTCTTCCTTACTTTTCAGCCTCACCGAAACAACAGTGGCGCCACCGTGATCAGGTTCTGCCGCCACACCAGCCACGTATGCTGCCCCGGCGTTTCCATCGCGGTCACGGGCACCCCTTTGCCCTTGGCCCAGGCCACGAAGTGGCGATTTGCGGTGATCAATCCATCGTCCGTGCCACACCCCACCCACAGCAGCTTGAACTTCGCATGGCTCGCCCCATAGCCCGCCGCCATCGACGGAAAGTGCTGGTCGAACCCTTCCCCGTGCACCGCCGAGCTCATCCCGGCCACATAGGTGAAGTTTTCCGGCTGCGTCAACCCGATCGTCAGCGCTTCCAGACCGCCCATCGAAAGCCCCGCAATCGCACGGTGCGAGCCATCCTTGGCCACGTTGTACTCCTTCTCCACCGCCGGAAGAATTTCCCCGGTCAGCATCTGCGAGAAGAGATACACGTTGTCATCCACCCTCCGGGGGTCCTGCCAGACGTCAAATCCGCTCGTCACGAACTTGTAATCGCCATAGCCCTGCGGCATCACGACCACCATCGGCACAATCCTGCCTTGTTGCAGCAGCGAATCGAGGATGTGCTGCGCCTGCCCCACCGCGGTCCAGCCCTCGGCGCCATCGCTCCAGCCGTGCAGCAGGTACAGCACGGGATACGCCTCCGCCCGCTTTGGGTCATAGCCCGGCGGCGTGTACACCACGTAGGGTTCCTGGTTCAGCGGCAGGTTGTGCGCAATCTGCGTGGTGACCACGTGCGTCGAGACAACACCATGGGGTATGGCCTGCAGCTCCCACGGCTGCGGCACCGAGCCCGGCACGAGGATGTCTGAAGAGAGCGAAAGCAGGTTTGGCCGGATCGCACGCTGCTGCGGATCGCGTATCGGCGTGCCGCCATCCACCTTGAAGCTGTAGCCGTAGTGCTCCGGTTTCAGCGGCGGCGTGGTCGCTGTCCACAGCCCGCCGGCATCCTTGACCATCGGCAGCGGCGCATACACCGCGTCAGTCTGCACCGTCACATTTCCCGCGCCGCCATCCCTGTAGCGGAACGTGATGGAGCCGTCCGGATTGGCGGAGGTCATCGGCGCAGGCGCGGGTTGCTGTGCAACGGCAATCGCGGTGGCAAAAGAAAACATCGTGGCAAGCAGGGCATGGAGGCGTCGCATCGCGTCCCAAGTGTACGCTGCCCTTCGGCGCAGGTTGTTTCGCAACCATGCTCTTTCGGCCTCAGCCCGTGTTTCGCAATCCGGCGCTGATGCCGTTGATTGTCGCCGTAATCGCCCGATCCAGCATCTCGTTTTCTTCGGTTGGCGCCTCACGCTTGCGCCGCAACAGCTCCAGCTGCAGCAGACTCATCGGGTCCACATAGGGATTTCGCAGCCGGATCGAGTTGGTGAGCACGGGGTTGCGCTCCAGCAACTCCGTTTGTTCCGTAATCGAAAGGATCATCCGCCGCGTTCGTTCAAACTCCTCCCGCAGGGTCGAAAACACCCGCTCCCGCAGCCCCTCATCGGCCACCAGCGAGCTGTACAGCGCCGCAATGCCGAAGTCCGCCTTGGCCAGCGCGCCTTCCACATTGCGAACCATGTCGAGGAACAGGGGAAAGCTCGCCGCCATGCGTCGCAGCAGCGCCAGGCCGTCCGGATGCTCCTTGGCAAAGCTTTCCAGCGCATGCCCGACACCAAAGTACGCCGGCACCACGATGCGCGACTGCATCCACCCGAAGACCCACGGAATGGCCCGCAGATCCGCCATCGAGCGTTGTTGCGATCCAACGGCACTGGCATCCACACGCTTCGCCGGTCGCGATCCAATGCGCGCATGCGCCAGCTCCGCCACCGGCGTCCCCTGCTCAAAGTACGCGAAGACCTCCGGGTCGCCGACGATGTGTCGCTGATAGAACTCAAAGGAGCGCGCCGAAAGTTCATTCATCGCCGCCTCCCACGCCGGCTCGGCGGCTCCCGTCAAATGCGTTTTCGCCTCCTCCGCTGCCTGCTCAAAATCCGGCCGCGCCACTGCATCCACCGAGGCGGCAATCATCAGCTCCAGGCTGCGCTCCGCCAGCACCACATCGCTGTACTTGAAGTTCAGCACCTCGCCCTGCTCCGTCAGGCGCAGTTCGCCGTTGAAGCTGTTCAGCGGCTGCGCAAAGATCGTCCGATGCGTCGGCCCGCCACCACGCCCCACCGTGCCGCCGCGCCCATGAAACAGCCGCAGCTCCACGCCGCATTCCCGCGCCACCGTGTGCAGCGCGCGGTGCGCTTTCCAGATCTCCCAGGTCGAGGCGATCATGCCGCCGTCCTTGTTGGAATCGGAGTAGCCGAGCATCACCTCCTGACGCCCCTTCCAACTCCGCAGCAGCGGATTGTAGGCCTCGCTCGTCCACAGGGCGCGGCAGATGGCCGGCGCATGCTGCAGGTCCTCGATGGACTCAAACAACGGTACCGGCTGCAACCCCGCGTCCTGCTCGCCGCTAGCCGAACTACCTTCGGCCTTCACACCCGCCACCCGCGCCAGCCACAGCACCCGCAGTGCATCCTCCGCCGAGCTCGCCCCGGAGATCACGTACTGCTCCACGGAAGCCGGGTCCTGCGCCTTCAAGCGGGCCACCTCGCGCAGCGAATGCAGTACTTCTGCCGTTGCCGCGCTCGGGGTTTTCGGCAGCTCCAACTTGCCGTCCTCCCCTACACAGCCCCACGCCGAAAGCTCCTCCACCGCCGCCGCGTGCACCCGTGCATGCTGCCGGATGTCCAGTGTGTGCAGGTGGAGGCCAAACGTCCGCACACTCACAAGCAAGGGGTCCAGGTACAACTCCGCCAGCCGTTCGCCGCGGTTCTCCGCCAGCGACTCGCGCAGCAACTGCAAATCTTCCAACAGCTCTTCCGCGGAGGGGTACGGCGGCAGTGTTGCCGCATCGGAGAGCGCCAGATTGCGGTGCATCGTCACCGGCGGCTTGCCGCCCAGCCGCAACGTCACACAGGCAATGGCCAGCCGCACCGCCTCATGTGGAAACCGCTCCGCAAAGGCTGTATGACCTGACGCCTCCAACGTCTGCAGATACCCGTTCAGCCGCCCCTGCAGCGCCGGGGAGATCCCCGCCTGCCGCGTGGACGACGCCAGCTGGTCAAATACCTCATGCAGCCGCCGCAGGTAGTGCCCACAAAGCAGCCCGCGGGCCATGGCCACCGCCTCTGTGGTTGTTTCCGCCGTCACAAATGGATTGCCATCGCGGTCGCCGCCAATCCAAGAACCGAACCGCACCACTACCGGCAGCTCCGCAATCGAGGTCTTGTGCACTGTCGCCCCTGCCTCCAACGGACTGTCCGTCGTTTTCGCAGGGGACCTGCGATCGCTCTCTTCTCGCCGAAAGCTCGCCACCGGGAACTCCGCATCCAGCGCCGCCGCAATTTCGCGGTACAGCACCGGCACGGTCTCAAACAGCGAAACCTCGTAGTAATCCAGGCCCATGCGGATCTCATCCCGCACCGTGGGCTGCGCCGAACGCACGTCATCGGTCTGCCACAGCGCGGTGATCTCGGCCAGCAGCTCCCCTTCCAGCTCCGACAGGCGCGAGGGCGGTGTTCCCAGCACGTCCAGATGCTCCAGCAGCTCCGCGATGCGCCGACGCTTGAACATCACGCTGCGCCGCGCCACCTCCGTGGGGTGGGCCGTAAACACCGGCACCACGCATACCTGTTCCAGCAGTTGCAAGGCCTCGGCCCGCGTGCCCCCGGCCTCGCGCAGCCGCCGCAGCGTTCCGCGCAGACTTCCGCGTTGGGGTGCAGCAGAGGTATCCAGCAGCGACGACCGCCGCCGCCGCTTGCGATGGTTGGTCTCCGCCAGGTTGATCAGCTCGAAGTAGAACGCAAACGCCCGCGCCAGCTCGTACGCCCGCTGCGGATCGCGCGCCGCCTCCCGCGTTAAAGCCTGCGCCGCTTGGAGGTGCTGTTGCGCCGCAGACGCGTCCCCTGCCGCCTCGGCCTCGCGCCGCGCAATGGCAATCCGGCGCAGGCCCTCCACGGTCTCAAACAGTTCTGCCCCGGCCTGCTCCCGCAGCACCTGCCCCAGCAGAGCTCCAAGCGACCGCACATCGCGCCGCAAGGGCACCTGTTTCAACTCACCCGTACGCGCTTCCAACTCGGCAAAACGATCCGACGGACGCCCTGACTGCCAATGGGAGGGAGACATAGCTTGATCATGTCACGGAGCGCACCAGAGGTATACGGAAGCACAGCGAGCGAGTCAGCCTGTCGACAGTTTCCAGGTCAACCTCCGCTTTTGCGATTCCACATCTCGTCCGAGACGAAATCTGTGCAACTTGCCACGATCCGCCGGGTTGAAGAAAGCAACAGATGGGTGCCGGCACACCTTTAAAATCCATGTAGTTCGATCGAGGAATAAGGCTATGAAAACGACACGTTGGGCAGCTCCGGCGCTTGCGTTCACCATGATT
>CAXTZL010000120.1:0-9056 GCA_964248555.1 uncultured Bryocella sp. | reverse complement strand
TGCGGGAGCTTTGTTTTTCGACGCCGCGCATCATCATGCAAAGGTGCTGGGCTTCCAGGATGACGGCGACGCCCTGGGGGTGGATGGCCTCCTCGATAGCTTCGGCGACCTGCCGCGTCAGCCGCTCCTGTACCTGGAGGCGGCGTGCGAAGACGTCCACGATACGAGGAATTTTGCTCAGGCCGATGACCTTACCCTGCGGGACGTAGGCTACGTGGGCGCGGCCGAAAAACGGCAGTAGATGGTGTTCGCACTGCGAATAGAACTCGATGTCGCGCACGATGACCATCTCGTCGTAGTCCACATCGAAGAGCGCGCCGTGGATGACTTCCTCGACGGTCTGGGCATAACCGCGGGTGAGGAAGTGGAGGGCCTTTTCCATGCGTTCCGGCGTGCGAACGAGACCGTCGCGTGCGTTGTCTTCCCCGACACGGGTCAGAATCTCGGCGTAGATTTCGCGCAGACTGGCCTCTCGTAGCGGAATGCCCTCGGCCGCTTGCGCCTGCTCGGCGGCTGTACGCCCGGGATGGGCGACACCGTTCGTTTGCAATGGCAGCGGGGATTCGATGGGTTCCTTGATGTTCATGAAGGAGGGCTGACTGCCTTTCTGCCGGGGCTGCGGCTTGCGCTGGTGGGGAACAGAGGGTTTGCGATCAGGCGGCTTAGAGCGCGGGAATGGGTTTGCCCTCGCCGAAGTAGTCGAAGGCGTTGTTGCCGGTTTCCTCCACACGCAGCCGCACGAGGAGCGCCGGGGGGTGGTCCGCGGCGAAGCGGGCAAAGATCTCCCACAGGACAAAGCAGAGATTTTCGGTGCTGGGAACGGCCCGGGCAAAGTCCGGATGCTCGTTCAGGTTTGCGCTGTCGAAGCTGTCCAGCACCTCATGAGCGGCAAAGCGATCCAGGTCCGCAAGATTGACCACCATGCCGGTGCCGGCATCCACGGGGCCAGCCAGGGTGATCTGCACAAAGTAGTTGTGGCCGTGGCCGAAGGGGTTGTTGCATTTGCCGAACAGGTCGCGATTGCGCTGTTCGTCGAGCGATTTGATGTGCAGGCGATGGGAGGCGGAAAAGCGGTAACGGCGGCTCAGGTGGGCGATGGGCCGAGCCGTAGAGGAGGTTTGCGAAGCTTGCAATGTCTGGGCCTCGGTCACGCGCTCTCTCCGTAGACGTCGGCGAATAGATCCGGCGCTTCATAGACACGAACGCGGTGCAGGGCGGCTCCGGGCACCTTGCCGTCGAGACGGCGCCAGATGGCCAGAGCGATGTTTTCTGTCGTCGGCTGCACGAATTTGAACTCGGGAACTTCGTGGTTGAGGTGACGGTGATCGTATACCGAAACCACCTCGCGTTCCATGACATCCTTCAGGTGTTTCAGGTCCACGACAAAGCCGGAGAGCGGATCGACCTCGCCTTTCACCGTGACCTCAAGCGTGTAGTTGTGGCCGTGACCGTTGCGGTTGCTGCATTTGCCGAAGACGCGGCGGTTTTCGTCCTCGCTCCAGGCGGGGTTCCAGTAGAAGTGCGCGGCGGCGAAATCGGCTTTGCGGGTGAGCAGGATCATAGGCGGGTGGTTCCGGTCTTTTGAGGCACGGCCGGTCTCCTCCCCTAGATGCGGCGAAAGGCTCTTCCGGTTCCGACGGCGACGTTGTGGACCGGATAGCTGACCTTGCTGGCCGGACGTCTGGCCTTGCGGGCCGGATGTCTGGCCTTGTGGGCCGGATGTCTAGGTGCGGTAGTTCCGGCCTTTCCAATGGACGGTGCCGCGGACCCGATGGGCGATCCAGCTGGCTACCAGAAGGTACACAAACAGCGGAAGCCCCAGGGGTGAGATCGCGGTGTCGAGCAGCGGGAAGTGGGCCCGTGCCACTCGCTGGTAGAAGCGGACCAGGGTGCGCAGCCAGAGGGCCAACAGGGCCACTTGCTGCCAGCGGACGAGATACGGCAGCAACGGAAGCAGCAACGGTATCAACAGCAGGAGAATGTCGAGCATGCGCCACAGGGCCAGGCGGAGGGCGTGGGGGAAGAGGGCGGCGAGGTTTTTGGTCCAGCCCTCCATCATGTCGGCGAAGCCAGCGTACATGCGCGTGGAGAGGGCATCGGGAGCGTAGCGCAGGCGGATGCTGTTTTTTGCACGCTTGATCCGGGCGGCGAGGGCCACGTCTTCAAGCACCGCACGGCCCAGCGCGCGGTGGCCGCCTACGGCAAAGTACGCCTCGCGTTCCACGAGCAGGAACTGTCCGTTGGCGGCGGCGATGCGCTCCGCCGGATCGTTGACCTTCCCAGGCGGATAGGAGCTGGCGAGCTCGGAGAAGATCAGCGGCATCAGCGCGTGCTGTGCGAGGCCGGTGAGGATTTGCCGTGGGGAGTAGGAAAGCAGGGCGACGCCGTTGCGTTCGGCCTCATGGAGAGCGCGGCGGAGATCGCCCGGCTCGTGGATGGTGTCGGCGTCGGTAAACAGCAGGGAGCGACCGGTGGCGGCCTGCGCGCCGGTCCAGCAGGCGTTGTTTTTGCCGTTCAGGGCATCCGCGGCCTCCGCATCGCCCAGGGCCGGCGCCAGGAGCAGGCGAACCCCGGCGTGTTGCGCAGCGAAGGATTCCGCGAAGGATTCCGCGAAGGATTCCGCGAAGGATTCCGCGATGGAGCGCGTGGCGTCGGTTGAGCCGTCGTCTACGACGATCAGCTCCCAATCGGCACCGAGGGCGAAGATACGCTCATCCTGGGCGATTAAGCTTTCGAGGCAGGTGGCGAGGTTGGCGGCTTCGTTCCGGGCCGGCACGATGACCGAAAGCTCAAGGGTTGCTTCGGTTTTCAGGCCGGCGGCAAGGGGCTGCGGCTGTGCCGAGGCCGGGGCCAAAGGGAGCGGCCGCGGTTCGCCTTCGCTGAAAAGCCCGAGAACGGGGGTATAGGGCTTTGTGGGGGGCCTTTTGGCCTCGTCCGGATTTCCCGTATCCCGCGGGGTCTTGCCCGGATTTTCTGAGCCGATGCGCACAGCTTCGTATTATAGGAACTGATGACAACCTCACCGAAACCGGGTTCCAGATGGGGACGAGCCGGCGGGCTGGCCGGTGTTGCTTGCGGCCTCAGCCTGCTCCTGGCGGCCGGCTGCGACCGCGAAACGCGCCCCGGGCAACTGGGGGAGCCCGCACCGGACTTCGCGCTCAACGACGGGCAGCACAGGGTGGATCTGCGCGCGCTGCGCGGCCAGGTGGTGCTGCTGAACTTTTGGGCGACCTGGTGCGCGCCGTGTCTTGTCGAGTTGCCCTCGCTCGAGGCCATGCAGCAGCAGATGCCGCAGGTAAAAGTGGTTGCAGTGGACACGGAGGACGACCTGGCCAATTACCAGACGTTTCTTGCGCGGAGGCCGCCGGCGCTGTTCACGATTTTTGACGCGGGGAGCCGGTCCAATGCGCTGTACGGCACGTTTCGCTTTCCGGAGAGCTATTTGATTGATAAGAAGGGCGTCATCCGGCGCAAGTTCATCAGTTCTCAGGATTGGACCAGCCCCGAGATTGAAGACATGATGCGCAAACTGGTGAACGAGCGAGCTGGCTAAGTGCTTTCGGGGGATGCCCCGGGGCCGACCGCTCTGCTAGCATAAGGCCCATGACACAGCTGGATGTGATGTACCGCTACGGCCGGCCAGCCGGCGAGGCCACGGGCATGGCGCTGGCCAAGGTGCGCGAGGTATATGGGATCCGCAGCCTGGCGCTGGATGAGGCCGCGCGCACGGTGCGGTTGGAATTTGACGCCTCGCGGCTTACGGAGGCTGTGATTCATGGGCTGCTTCGCCGCACGGGTCTGGACCTGATCGAGCGAGTTGCGCTGATTCCGGACCAGCCCCTTGCCGAGCCGTCCACCACTCCGGCGATCGCCAAGTAAGTTCCCCTCCGCGGAGGCGGAACGGTGGTTTTCCGTTGGCCCCGGCCCTTGATCCTCGGCCGCATCTTCGGTATTCTGAACAGGTTGCCGCAGTTTGCAATGTGCGCCCGTAGCTCAGCTGGATAGAGCAACTGGCTACGAACCAGTAGGTCGGAGGTTCGACTCCTTCCGGGCGCACCATTTTCCCACACCTTTCATCCTGAAATCAGTGAGTGCGACGCGGGGTTTATTTCCTTTGTGCGCACTCCTTTGTGCGTGACCACGCAGGCGTATGATGAACATGGACCAGATCGGTCTGACTTCACTACGGGATGTGGGCGTGACAGTTTTGAGCGATGTGCGTGTCGGTGGCTCGGGAACCCTGGAGCGCATCGATCTTCCCGAGGACATCAGCGATCACCTGGCGCACCTGGGATTTTTGCCCGGCGCTGCCTTTGAGGTGCTGCGGCGCGCGCCGGCCGGAGATCCCACGGTGTACCGGGTTGATGGCCTGGAAGTGGGTTTGCGGCACGAGACAGCCTGCCGGATTGAGATTGAGGACGATCTCGCCCCTTCCCGTGTTCCCGCCGTTTCGGCTGGCGAGCCCGTCGAGGATGGGCTGTGAGTTGTCATACGGCGGTTGCCGAGCCGCTTGATACGGCACCGAGCGCCGAGGGGCGGATTCGCACGATTGCCCTGATTGGTCCGCCGAACTGTGGCAAGTCGACGCTGTTCAATCGCCTGACCGGCCTGCGGCAGAAGGTTGGCAACTACCCGGGCGTGACGGTGGAACACCACTCTGGGCGCATGAAGGGCATCAGCCGTGGCGATCTGACGTGTATCGATCTGCCGGGAATTTATTCCCTGGCGACCTACTCCGAAGATGCACGCGTGGCGGTGGATGTGCTCACGGGGCGCATGCCCGGGGTGCCGCCGCCGGATGCGGTTCTGCTGGTGCTGGACTCCGTGCATATGAACCGGCAGCTGATGCTGGCACAGACCGTGTTTTCTCTCGGCCTGCCGACGATGGTGCTGCTGAACATGAGCGATCTGCTGGAGCAGCGCGGCGGCAAGCTGGATCCGCTGGCGCTTTCGCAGGAGCTCGGCCACCCCGTGGCGCTGATTTCAAGCGCGCGCGGCACGGGTATGGACCTGATTTCCAGCTACCTGCACAGCCTGAGTGAGGCCAAGGAGCAGCGTCCACAATCGTTGCGCCTGCCGGTGCTGCAGAGCCCGGCGGCCAGCCGCAAGTGGGCCACGCAGGTGTCGCAACGGACTGCCTACCGTGCCCCGGAAGCTCATCTCTGGACCCGGCGGCTGGATAGCGTGCTGTTGCACAGGATCTGGGGGCCGCTGGTATTTCTTGCGGTGGTGATTGCGGTGTTCCAGGTTGTGTTTACGCTGGGTCAGCCGCTTTCTGACGGTTTGGGGCAGTTGCTGACCAACTGGGGTGCGGCGGCGGCTCATGTTTTACCAGACAACTGGCTCCGGCCACTGTTGCGCGACGGACTTTGGAACGGCGTGCAGTCGGTGCTTGTTTTCTTGCCGCAGATTCTGCTGCTGTTTCTGTTTATCGGCGTGCTGGAGGACTCGGGATACCTCGCACGCGCCGCATTGATTGCGGATCGCGCGATGCGGTCCATTGGGCTGAATGGCAAGGCGTTCATTCCGCTGCTTTCGGCATATGCCTGTGCCGTGCCGGCGATCATGGCTACGCGCACGATTGAGAATAAGCGTGAACGGCTGGCGACGATTCTTGTGGCACCGTTTATGACCTGCTCGGCGCGTCTGCCGGTGTACACGCTGATTATTGCCGCGTTCATTCCGGACCGCAGCTTTCTTGGCCACCTCATCGGGCTGCGTGCGATGGTGATGCTGAGCCTGTATGCGCTGGGCTTTCTTGCGGCGCTGATTACGGCGCGTCTGCTGAAGAGCTCCGTGCTGAAAGCCGCTCCCACACCGTTCATCCTGGAGCTTCCACAGTACCGCTGGCCGAAGCCACGGGCGCTTGGACTGCGAGTGTATGACCGGGCCAAGCTCTTTCTGCACAAGGCGGGTACGGTCATCCTGGGTGTCACGTTTCTTGTGTGGCTGCTGAGCGTGCTGCCGATTCACGGCGGACACTTTGCGGATCTGACGCAGAGCCTTATCGGACGGCTGGGGCTTTGGATTGAACCTGTGCTGCATCCGCTGGGGTTTAACTGGAAGATCGGCATTGGCCTGCTGAGTTCGATTGTGGCGCGTGAGGTGATTGTGGGCACGCTGGGCACGCTTTATGGTGTGGATCCCGCAACGCATGCGTTGGGCCTGCAGCAGGCCCTGCGACATGACATGACACTGGGCGGGGCTGTGGCGCTGGTGGTGTTCTTTGCGTTCGCCATGCAGTGCACGTCCACGCTGGCAATCGTTCGCCGCGAGACCAACAGCTGGCGCTTCCCTGCACTGCAATTTTTTTACATGACCGGGGTGGCGTACGTGGCAGCACTGGTGGTAAATCAGGTGCTGACGCGGCTGATCTGACGTGTCGCGAATGCGGGGTTGTGCGTAGGACTAAGCCGGAAACCTTGTTGAGCGGAACAGGTGCTGACACTTGCCCTAGCGGCATTTGGCATGACCAAACCGGAGTACTGCGACGCCGGACGATCTTCGCTCGAAGACATACGCCCCTCCAGCAACGTGCGACGTCAGCAGATTTGTTGCATCACACGCAGAGGAGTGTGCTCGTCCATTTCGCAAAAGCAGGTGACCATGTCGGCATCTCGGGATCGTGCGCTTCGACTAGAAGTCAGATTCCCTCTTGAGTTCATCACCGACGGCAAACGCGTCCATGGCACGTGCGAGAACCTGAGCGAATCGGGTTTGCTGGCGAGGTTTACGGTACAGCTTGAAGTTTGGGTGGACGGGGAAGTGGACCTACATTTCGGAACGGACCTGTTAGGTGTTAGGGTGCGCGTGGCGCGTGTGATGGGGTTGCAAGCGGGTTTGGCGTTTCAGGGTAGCGACGAATATCAACGCGAAGAGATCCGAGAGCTGATCCGTAGTGCTCACAGGGAAGGTGCACTTCCTGAACACCTGTGAACTACACAAAGATTTGGTACACGAAGGCCAGTACCTCACGGCGCCTTGCGAGGCTTCGACCATTTGTCGACTGTGCCGTTTACGAATTGGTCCCGAGATGCCGCATTACGGGAAGGTATCTACTGCTCGCCCCAACTGAGCTTAGAGCGCAGTACATTGAACAATCCATTGGACCGCATCCTTAGCAGTTTCACCGAGTAGTCGGAGCGGCGACAGACGATGCGGTCGTTGAGCAGAAGTTCTACGACTTCCTGGCCGTCTACGGTGATGTAGGTTTCGTGCGGAACGACGTCGACGGTAACGGCGATCTCGGAGGAGCCGGGAACCACGATTGGACGGATGGTGAGCAGGTGCGGGCAGATGGCAGTGAGGACCAGGGCATCGACGGCGGGCATCAGGATGGGGCCGTTGGCGGCCAGTGTGTAGGCCGTCGAGCCTGTGGGGGTTGAGACGATGATGCCGTCGGCGCGGAAGCGCGCCACGAACTGGCCGTCGAGCTCGATGGCATATTCGCCGATGCGGGCGATGGAACCCTTGGCGAGCACGATGTCATTGAGTGCGTCCCAGCGGCGGAAGACGCGGCCTTCGCGCTGCAGCTCCGTGTGCATGAGGCTGCGTGTATCGAGCACGCCATTGCCGGCGAGCCAGGCTTCGAGCGTCGCGTAGATTTCCGTGAGCGGGACCTCGGTGAGAAAGCCGAGCGATCCCAGATTGACCCCGAGCAGGGGCACATCCGCGTAAGCGAAGGCCCGGGCCGCCGAGAGCAGCGTACCGTCGCCGCCCAGGGTGATGACGATGTCGGGGGTGCGCTCGGGAAGCTCCGTGCGTTCGACGGCCTCGTTCTCCCGTCCGAGATACGCGGCGCTGTTGGGGTCCAGTACGAACGAAAAATTATGGCCGGTGAGCCAGGCGAGAAGGTCCGACAGGATCTGCTCCAGCTCCGGCTTGTGGGGCTTGGAGACGAGGGCGGCGAGAGGCATGCGAGTCCTAGTGTACGCGCCGTTGCCGGCGTTTTCGCGATCCGCAGTTTCACGCGTCGCAGTTTCACGATTCGCGGATGCGGGCCGGCATCCCACTGCAACCTACGCCGAAGGGTCACGCGACCGGCTGAGACGCTCTGGCGTGGAATTGGGCGTGCAGCAGAAATTCACGGTTGCCTTCCATGCCGAGGATGGGTGAATCGCGCACGTCCTGCACATGGCCGCCACAGGCAATCACGGCGGCCTTTACGCGCTTCACGGCGATCTGATGCGCCTCCGGATCCCGCACGATGCCGCCTTTGCCGACATGCTCGCGACCGGCTTCAAACTGCGGCTTGACGAGGACGACTGCCTCGCCTACCCAGGCCTGCTCCGGGGTCGTCAAGGCCTCCACCACTGCCGGTAACACCAGCGAGGCGCCGATGAACGAGACATCCATGGCGAAAAAGTTGATGGGCAAATGTCCGGCTTTGGCGCTCTCCGCAGCCAGGGCACCGGGAACGAGGAGGCGGGCATTGGTGCGCTCCAGCAGGTGGACGCGCGGGTCCACCCGCAGTTTGTGCGCGATCTGCCCGTAACCGGTATCCACGGCCAGCACGGAGGCAGCGCCGGCCTGCAGAAGGCAGTCGGTAAAGCCCCCGGTGGAGGCGCCGATGTCGGCGCAGGCGCGGCCGGCGACCATCATGGCCCAGCTTTGGAGCGCATCTTCGAGCTTGAGGCCGCCGCGCGATACGTAGCGCATGTCCTCGCCCAGGAGCCGCACGCTGGCGTTGCTGCTCACCGCTGCGCCCGGCTTGTTCTGCTTCTGCTCGTCAACGAGCACACGGCCGGCGAGGATCAGCGCCTGGGCCCGCTCGCGCGATGAGACCAGGGCGCGCTCCACCAGCAGCTTGTCGAGACGGGCCTTGCTGGGGACCTTTTCAGGACGTACGGACGTTTGAGGAGTCTTCATCACGGAGGTATATATACGCACTCAGGGTAACCTTCGATTGCCGTTTTCTGCTGGCTATGGGCTACACTCGTTCCGATACGCGAAGAACAGACTTTGGAACCTAGCGGCGCGATTGACGGCTGCCTCTTGCACAGAGAAAGACTTGGCCTGGCGGAATCCGCGGAGGCAGCAGGTACGTTAGATGAGTA
>CAXTZL010000119.1:0-9129 GCA_964248555.1 uncultured Bryocella sp. | reverse complement strand
GCTTCTGGTTGATGCAGGTGTTCTGGTTGGAGCGCTTGAACTTCGTGAGCTGGTAAATGTCGGAGCCGACCTCACGCGAAAGCTGTGTGGGGTGGTGCTCGCCCTCGACACGGACGATGATGCGCTCAGAGTCAACGGAATCGATGATGCCGTTGCGCTTGGCGAGAATGACGGCGCCGGAGTCACGGGCAGTAACGCCTTCCATGCCGGTGCCGACAAAGGGAGCTTCGGCGACGAGCAGAGGAACGGACTGTCGCTGCATGTTGGCGCCCATCAGCGCACGATTCGCGTCATCGTGCTCGAGGAACGGCACGAGCGAGGCGGCGACCGAGACGAGCTGCTTCGGCGAAACGTCGATGTAATCGACCTCGGCCTGAGGAACCAGGACGAAGTTACCCTGACGGCGGGCGTTGACCAGATCTTCGGTCATACGGCCGGTGTCATCGAGGTCGATGTTGGCCTGTGCGATGGTGTGGCGATCCTCTTCCCAGGCGGAGAGATAGAAGCTGAACGGCTCGAACTCAGCCACGCGCTTGCCTTCGGACTTGAGTCGGTCGTTGAACGCGACCGACTCGCTGATCTCGAGCGTATCGCCCTGACGCAGGCCAGTTTCACCGGCGTTGGAGATGGCGACGTAGTCGAGCACGCGGCCGTCTTTTACCTTGCGGTAAGGCGACTCGATAAAGCCGTACTCGTTGATACGCGCAAAGCACGACAGCGACGAGATCAGGCCGATGTTCGGGCCTTCCGGCGTTTCAATCGGGCAGATGCGGCCGTAGTGGGTGGGATGGACGTCGCGGACTTCAAAACCTGCTCTCTCGCGAGAGAGCCCACCGGGTCCAAGGGCGGAGAGGCGACGCTTGTGCGTGATCTCCGACAGGGGGTTGGTCTGGTCCATGAACTGCGAGAGCTGCGAAGAACCGAAGAACTCGCGAATGGCCGCCATCACGGGCTTGGCATTGATCAGGTCGTGCGGCATGGCCGTCGACATCTCCTGATAGACGCTCATCTTTTCCTTGATGGCGCGCTCCATGCGAACCAGGCCGATGCGGAACTGGTTTTCCATGAGCTCACCAACGGCGCGGACGCGGCGGTTGCCAAGGTGATCGATGTCGTCGACGAGGCCGATGTTCTTGCGCAGTTTGAGGAGATAGCTGATGGTGCCGTAGAAGTCCTCCGGCGTCAGCGTGCGCTTGTCGAGCTGGGTGGCATCAGCCGACTCATACAGCTTGATGTTGAACTTCAGCCGACCTACCCGCGAGAAGTCATATTTGCGTGGATCGAAGAACATGCCTTCAAAGAGCGCCGTGGCCGTGTCGAGCGTCGGTGGGTCACCGGGGCGCAGCTTGCGGTAGATCTCGATCAACGCCTCTTCCGGCTTGCGCACGGAGTCACGGCGAAGGGTGTTGGCGATGATGGTACCGACATCGTCGCGCTCGGGGAAGAAGACTTCGAGCGTGGTGACACCGGACTGGACGATCTTGTGCAGCTTGTCGGCGGAGAGCTCCTGATTGGCCTCATAGAGCAGCTCGCCGGTGGACATATCGACCACATCGGCCGCGGTGATCGCACCTTCAAACTCGCCGTTCTCAACCTCAACCGAGGGGATGCCAGCGGCACGCAGGTTGCGCAGCGCCGACGGGGTGATCTTCTTGCCAGAGGCAAGGATCTCTGCGCCATCCGTGCCCTTGATAGAGGAGGTGGTGCGGATGCCGCCGATGTTGGAGGCTTTACCCTCCTCGGTGAGGTTCCAAGTGAGCTTACCCTCCTTCACCGTGACGGTGTCGACGGTGTAGAAGGTCTTGAGGATCTCCTCATCGGTGCGGAGGCCGAGCGCGCGCAGAAAAATGGTGCCCAGGAACTTGCGCTTGCGATCGATTCGAACGTAGAGAATGTTTTTCTGGTCGTACTCGAACTCGACCCAGCTGCCGCGGTACGGGATTATTTTGCCGAGGAAGTAGGTACGGTTGTTCGCCGTCTCGAAGAAGACGCCGGGCGAGCGGTGGAGCTGCGAAACGATGACGCGCTCGGTACCGTTCACGATAAAGGTGCCGTTAGCCGACATCAGAGGGATGTCGCCGAAGAAGACCTCCTGCTCTTTCATGTCGCGCAGGCTTTTGACGCCGGTCTCGGGGTCCTTGTCGTAGATCTTGAGGCGGATGGTGACCTTGAGCGGGGCGGAGTAGGTCATGCCGCGTTCTTCGCACTCTGCCTGATCATACTTCAATTGCAAGCCGACGGGGTCACCGCACTTGGTGCAGAAGTCGGGGGTGTTCTTGTTATAGGTTCCACAGAATTTGCACAGCACGTCGCCGGGGTGAAACGGGTCGGTGATGACCATGTGCCCGCAGGTTGAGCAAGTTGTGCGCAAGTGGTTGAGACCCTTGAGATAGCCGCACTTGCACTCCCAGTTGCCGATGGTGTAATCGACGAATTCAAGCTCAGAGACGTTGCGGAAGTCCGTGATAGGGAAGACGGAGGTAAAAACAGACTGCAGACCATTGTCCTCGCGCTCCTGGGGAAGCTTGTCCATCTGCAGGAAGCGCTCATAACTGCGGCGCTGCACCTCGATGAGGTTCGGGATCTGGATGCTGGTCGGAATCTTTGAAAAGTCGAGACGGGTGCGAAGCGCGCGCGTTTCGGATGTCTGGTTCGCCATGCTCTCTCCTGGTACGTGGCTCGAGGCCTCCCGGAAACCTCAGCCGCGCATCTGAAGCGACTGAAAGATTCGGAAGGAAGAAGAAGCCGGGGGGCCGACCCTTCTATTGGACTGCTGCGCCCTGAACTTGGCACCGTCGCTCCTCGCAGCGGATGCCTTTGACGCGTTTTGCGGTGACCCGGCGAAGCATTTTGCAGGGTGGAAAGGTAGGCAGATCAAAGCTACAGCTGGGCGGATGCAAAGTCCGGATGACACACGCCCTTGTTGAAGGGCTGGTCAGGATCGGCGGCGAGTGATGGCGTGAACGACAAAGACGCCCTGCAGGAAGCAGCTTCCCGAGAACGTGCTAACAGTGCAAATGGTGACATTCTGCTTGAAACGCTGGATATCGCCGCCTTTGGATCCTGCCCGAGGGATCCAAGATTACCGCCGGTTCGTGCGTTTCACCCTGCGGACCCCGCCGCTCGAACCGCAAGGTGGCCGGCTCCCTAGCCCGCTCAGAAAACGCGGGATGAACCGGATGAGACAGAAACGATGCGCTAGCTAATGGAACGTTTGCGGACCCGAAGGCCTGGTAGAGATGTCCAACAGCCTTCCTGCGAATAAAGCAAGGCCGGGACGAGGACGCCATCTTCCATGAAGAAGATTAGCAGACCTCGCCCCGGCTTGCAACTTCCGGGTAGTGTTACTTAATTTCTACTGTGGCCACGCCGTCAAATTTCTTGGCAATAGCAGCCGCGTCTTCTTTGGAGATGTTCTCCTTGAGAGGCTTGGGGGCGCCGTCGACCAGGTCTTTGGCTTCTTTGAGGCCGAGAGCGGTGACTTCGCGCACTGCCTTGATGGTATTGATCTTGTTTGCGCCCGCGTCCTTGAGAATCACGGTGAATTCGGTCTTCTCCTCCACGGGAGCGGCTGCTGCCGCGCCGCCACCGGCCGGGGCCGATGCGACGGCTGCTGCCGCGGAGACGCCGAGAATCTCTTCAAGCTTCTTGACGAGGTCTGCAGCTTCGAGGAGGGTGAGCTTCGTGATTTGGTCTACCAACTGTTGATCTGCCATGATTGTCTCCGTTTTGCTAGTTCCAGATGTCATTACTGCGGTCTGCTTTGCCTGAGGCCGGACTGCACTTCAGGTTGCCAAGCCAGCTTCGGGTTTCCGTTGCGCCCAGACTGCGCCCCCGAGGATGACGTGACGAAATTCAAGGTCAGCCTTCCACGGGGTCGGTGGAGGCGGCTTCGCCAGCCTGCGAAGCCGTGCCGTTTTCAGGCTGGGCCGCACCGCTGGGCTCCGTTCCGGACTGCCCCGCAACGGGGTCAACCTCAGAGGCAGGGTTTTCGGCGATCTGCTCCGTTGGCGTAGGAGCTTCCGCCGCGTGTGCCGCAGCGACCTGCTCCACAGGTGCCTCTGAGCCTGCGGGCTCAGAAACGGCTGGTTCGGATACAGTGGGCTCAGAAGAAGCAGCGGGCGCGGACGTAGAGCCAGCGACAAACTTTTCTTTCTCAACACCCTGGTGAAGGACCACGGCGAGATCGCGGCCGGTGGCGTTGATCACGGTCGCAAGGCGCTGGGCGGGCGACTGGATAAGGAAGAGTAGTTTCGAGAAGAGCTCTTCCTTGCCGGGCAGCTTGGCGAGGTCGCCAATCTCTTCGACGGTGATGACCTTGCCGTCCACGATGCCGAGCTTGAAGGTAAACTCCGCATTGTCCTTGACCCAAGTGGAGAGTGCCTTGGCCAGGGCGACAGGATCACCGGACGTATAAGCCACGCTGCTGACACCCTTGAGGCCCTGCAGCGCCTGCTCAACCTTGGTACCCTCGGAGCTTTTCGCGGCCAGCTTGTTCTTCACGACGTGGTACGAGCCGCCCGCGTTGCGCACGAGCTGGCGAAGAGCGAAGTCTTTGGAGGCAGTCAGGCCAGTGAAGGTCCCGACGATCGCCGAGGTACTATTTTCGAGGTCCGCAGCGAGCGCGGCTACCTTTTTATTCTTTTGTGCCTTGGTCAATGCCATGGTGTTCAACCTTTTAGCTGCTAGCTTTTGCTGCTAGCTCAATCTGTGGGCGCCGGGCGCCTGATGCTGGCCGGAGAGTCTCTGAACTTCCCTGCCCTGGTTACTTGCCGATGTCGGCGGTGGCGGCGTCGAGTTCAATTCCAGGACCCATCGTGGAGGACAGAACGATGCGCTTGACGTATTTGCCCTTTGCGGCGGATGGCTTGGCCTTCACCACGGCGTTAACAACCGTGAGAGCATTTTCCGCCAGCTTTTCTGGCGTAAAGGAGAGCTTGCCGACGGGGACGTGCACGAGCGCGGTCTTGTCGGCACGGAACTCCACTTTACCGGCCTTGATCTCGCGAATCGCACCAGCGACGTCCGTGGTCACGGTACCGGTCTTGGGATTCGGCATCAGGCCGCGGGGACCGAGCACCTTGCCAAGACGGCCAACCGAACGCATCATGTCGGGGGTAGCGATCAGGGCGTCGAAGTCAGTCCAGTTTTCTTTCTGAATGCGCTCTACAAGCTCATCGCCGCCAAAAAATTCGGCGCCTGCGGCTTCCGCCTCGCGAACCTTATCGCCCGAAGCGATAACGGCAACAATTTTGCTCTTGCCGCCGAGGCCATGGGGAAGAATCACCGTGCCGCGGACCATCTGGTCGGCGTGTCGGGTATCCACGCCGAGGCGCAGGGTGAGGTCGACGGTCTCGTCGAATTTGGCATATTTGGCTTGCTGGAGCAGGGGAATTGCTTCGCCTATGGCGTAAGGGCGCTTTTCCACCAGCGAACGAGCCTTTGTGAGATTTTTTGAGATCTTGCGGGCCATATCTATCCTTGTGTCTGCCACCCCGGTATTTCAGCGCAGAGCTGAGGGGCATGCGGTGCGCTGCATGGGCGTGGTCACGACGGTGTCACGGAGGAGGTCCGAGACAACCCTTTTATTGTGCGGCAAGTACGGTTCGCGGTCAAGGCCAGCCGAACATCTGTGCTGGAAACGCTGGTATTTGGTGTTGCGTGGAGTCCATGTGAACTCCACGCGGCCGCGCGTAGTGGAGCGGATGTCGGCATCCGACAGCGCATAGGGTCGTTGCCTGGGCTGTTCAGGTCTCGACGGCAACACCCTGCATGCCATTTGAATGAAGGTAGAGCCATGTCCTCAGCTTCACCCGTCAGCAAAGATTTCCTGGCACGTATTGCCGAACGACAGACCTGGATTACCCCAAAGGCCGAAATTGCGGCGCAAGAAGTGTTGAACGAGGTCTATGACAAGTTGGGCGCAAAGGGTCGCGAGATCCTGCACGGCACCCCTTTGCACGAGCCCCTGCATTCGGTGATTGTGACGGTGCCGCTTGGATCGTGGACCGGGACGGTGCTGTTTGACACCATTCGCGCCCTTGGTGGAGACAAAAAGTTTGACTTTGCGGCGGATGCGCTGCTGATTGTGGGCCTGCTAGGGGCGGTGGCTGCGTCTGTAACCGGGATGAATGACTGGTCCGAGGTGAAGCGCGAGGCGCCGCGCAAGGTAGGCGCCATTCATGCGCTGTTGAATGTTGCGGCTTCAGCCCTGTTTATCGGCTCGCTGGTGCAGAGGCGAAGCAAGGGATCACGTTCGGCCGCGCGCGGACTGGCGACGGTGGGCTACCTGATTGTCTCGCTCTCATCCCACCTTGGCGGCAACATGATCTATGAGCACGGTATTGGGGTGGAATACGGCGGAAAACGCTGGCACGACTGAGCTTGGCACCCTATGCCGTGATGCGAAGTAAAGCGCCGCTGACGGCGCTTTTCTTGTGCTTACACGACTTCCCGATGCATGGGGCTCCCCATTCAAGGAAGCAGAGAGGCGGGCTTAGTGGGCCAGGTGGTCCCCCAGTGCGGCAAGGGCGGCGTTGTGGCCGGCCATACCGTGAACACCGCCGCCTGGGGGGGTGGAGCTGCTGCAGAGATAAAGTGCGGAGTCGGAGGTGCGGTAGGCGCGAAGGGTGGGGCGCGCGAGGAGGCCGGTGAGCGTCATGGCGCCACCGGAGACGTCACCGGCGCGCAGGTTGGGATTCCAGGCGGCGAGTTCGGAGGGACTCCAGACCTTGCGGGCCAGGACGGTGTGGCCGAAGCCTGGGGCAAAGCGTTCGATTTGGCGCTCGATGGCATCGGTACGGTCCACATTTGAGCCGGCAGGGACGTGGCAGTAGGCCCAGGCTGTGGCTTTGCCGGCGGGAGCGCGGGAGGGGTCCACGACCGAGGGCTGGACGAGCAGGACGAAGGGTTTGTCGTCTTTTGGCGGGGGAATCTGGCCGTAAAAGGCGGCGTGTTCAGAGCGGGTGATCTCGGCTAGGGTGCCACCGACATGGACGGTGCCGGCGCGGTGGCAGGGTTCGGCGGCCCAGGGAATGGGGCCGTCTAGGGCGTAGTCGATCTTGAAGCTGCCGGGGCCGCGCCGGAAGTGGGCGAGGCGCGTGCGGTAGCCGGGGGTGAGACGGGTACCGCAGATGGTTTCGAGGGCTTGGACGGAGGTGTCGAAGAGAGTGACGTCGGCGGGGGGGAGGTCGTGGAGGGTGCGGATGGGGTGTTCGAGTATGATTTGGCCGCCGAGGTCGTGGAGGTAGGCGGCGAGGGCCTGCGTGATGGAGCCGCCGCCGCCTGCGGCTACGGGCCAACCGACGGCATGGCCGGCGGCGGCGAGTACGAGGGCGGTGGCGGAGCTGACGATCCGGGTGAGGGGAAGGACGGAGTGGGCGGCGCAGCCGGCGAAGAGAGCGCGGGCGGGTTCGGTGCGGAAGACGGCCTCGGCGAGCATTTTTGCAGGCCAGACTGCGGCGGCGCCGAATGTGGCCAGGGCGACGGGGCTGGAGGGGAGGCGCAGGAGTGGCTGGAGAAAGTCGGCGACGAGGGCGGGCCAGTCGCGGACGGAGCTGGCAAGGAGGTTGTGCCAGGCCTGGGCGTCGTGGGGGCTGAAATGGGCGGCGGTTTGGGCAAGATCGCGATAGAGGACGGCGGCGTGGCCACCGTCGAGCGGGTGAGCTACGGGGATTTCCGGTTGCAGCCAGCGGAGACCGTAGTTTTCGAGCGGAAGGCTGTTGAAGAAGGGAGAGGCGGTGCCGAGGGGGTAGGCGGAGGAGCCCACGTCGTGATGGAAGCCGGGTAGGGTGAGTTCCGCGGTGGCGGCGGCGCCGCCGAGTTCCCTGTTGCGCTCAAAGACGGTGACAGCGACGCCGCGCTGCGCGAGGGTGATGGCGGCGGCGAGGCCGTTAGGGCCGGAGCCGACGATGTTGGCCGAGCGCAGGGGCATGGTGAGGTGAGATGCCGAAGGCGAAGCTGGCGGGCCGGCGGCCGATGTTGCCAGTTGGCGAGGTGGCGATGTGCGGCATCTGAAGGGTGTGAGTTGCATCCGGCGGTGCCGTGATGCTGGAGGTCTGATGGCAATGGAACTGGAAGGAAACAATGAGCGGCTGCCGCTGCTGGATCCGAAGGCGCTGAACCCGGATCAGAAGGAGCTGTACTGCCGGATTGCGGAGAAGATGCTGCCCTGGGCGAAGAAGTCGGGATTCACGGCCGAGACCGAGGACGGCAAGCTGCTTGGGCCCTTTAACGCGATGGTGTACAGCCAGGAACTGGGTGCGGCGCAGTTGGATTACCTGGCCAAAGAGCAGGAGGCCACGTGCCTGGAGGCGCGGACGCGCGAGGTGGTAATCCTGACAGTGGGGGCGGTGTTTCAGTCCAGCTATGAGCTATATGCGCATCGTGCGGTGGCGGCGAAGGCGGGGCTGGCGGCGGCGGACATTGACATGCTGGCGACCGGACGGGAGCCCAGGCCGGAAACGAAGCTGACGGAAGACGAGTTGACCGCGCACCGCTTCGTGTGGGCTGTGGCGAAGCACCATCGGGTAAGCCCGGAGGTGTATGCGGAGGCGCTGAAGGCGTTTGGGCACAAGGGGCTGGTGGATATGCTGCACCTGGCGGGGATTTACATGACGTTGTCGACGATGTTGAACGCGTTTGAGGTGCCGGTGCCGGCGTAGGCTGGTGGATCGGGGCTCACGTCTCGGGTGGATGCGGGAAAGGCACGGCTGAAGCCGTGTCTTTCCCTTATTTGCCGACGGCCTTGAAGCACATAAAGCTCGATGGGGTTGCCGCACCGAGAACGCAGATTCCCTGCGGGAATGACAAGCAGATTGGCGGAGTAAACGAAGTTGCCGAGGCGTAGCTAGTCTGCCCAGCGGATACGGACGGCTTTTTTGCCAAGGCGAAGGGTTGGATTGTTGCCGGCCGCCGCGCGATCGAGGGTGACAGCCGCATGCTTTTCGCCGTTAAGGCTTACGGCATTTTCCTTGAGCTTGCGTTGGGCTTCGCCAAGGGAGGGTGCGAGGCCAGCCAACACGACCAGCTTTGGGAGCCTGATGGTGACGGGGTCTGACATAAGGCCTTCCGTTGCGAGTGAGATTTCTACCTCGGGGAGGTCTTCAGCTACGCCTTTTTGTTGGAATT
>CAXTZL010000118.1:0-9186 GCA_964248555.1 uncultured Bryocella sp. | reverse complement strand
GCCTGCCCGCCGGAGATTGCCCGCGGCATCGCCTCCCACAAAGGCCCCAGCCCCAGCCGGTCACGCAGCGTCTCCACCCAGCGCTCGGTTTCAGCCCCCAGCCCGCGCCCTGACCCTAGCCCTGACCCGCGCCGTTTTGCCCCGCGCAGCCCAAACATCACATTCCGCGCCACCGGAAGGTGCGGAAACAGTCCCGGCTGCTGCGTCAGCAGACCGACCTCCCGCCGATGCAGCGGAACATCGATTGCCGCCGCGCCACCCGACTCGAACCACACTGCCGAGCCGACTCGTACGGACCCCGCATCCGGCCGCTCAAACCCCGCCAGGCAGCTCAGTACCGTGCTTTTCCCCGCACCGGAGCTCCCAAACAGCGCCAGCGCCCCGCCCGGCTCCACCGCCAGCCGCACCTCCACGGCGAAATTGCGGCGTCGCTTCCACACCTGCGCCACAATCCCCGTCTCCGGCGCAGAAACCGGCCCATGCGCTTCAACCAAACGAGCCGACTCGTTCCATCTGCCGGAATCCAGATCCAGGCGATCACCCTTAGCCCCGTCCATCGTGTCTCCGCTCCGCCAGCACATGCACCAGCCACGGCAAGGGCAGCGCCACCGCTAAAAACATCACCAGCAAAGGCATCGCAGCCGGCAACCCAAAGCTTTGCAGGCTTACCCAGAGCTGCACCGGCATCCCCGCTGGGTAATACGCCGTCACCGCCACCGCGCCAAACTCCCCCAGCGTCCGAATCCACGTCACGCTCAGCGCCACCGCCAGCCCCACCCGCGCCAGCGGCAGCGTCACCCGCCGGAACACCTCCGGCGGCCCGGCTCCCAGCAGCGCCGCCTGCATCTCGAGCCCCGCCGGCACCGAACGGAACGCCGCTGCCGCCCCCAGCACGTAGTACCCGGCGCCCACATACACCTGCGTGCACACAAAAGCCGTCGCGCTATTGCTCATCTCCACGCCCGCCCGCGCCAGGGCCGCACCCAGTGGCCCGCCCGGCCCAAATGCCAGCGAAAACAGGATGCCCAGCGCCAGCGGCGGCAGCAGAATCGGCAGGAGCAGCAGCGCCTGCCAGAACAGCCGCTCCCGCGCCCCGCAGCGCGCCAGGTACAGCGCCACCGGCGTCCCCAGCGCCACGATCACCAGCATCGCCAACCCCGTAAGCCCCAGCGACACCCGCACCGAGGCCAGCGCCGCCGCGCGCTCCTCACCCGTCCACTGCCACGGCCCGGCATGCGCAAAAAACCCTGACAGCGGATACAGCAGCGCGAGCACGGCGGCGCCAGTTCCCACCCGCGCCCAAAACGCCCACCGCCCCACACGACCCATGAAGAAACTTCTCATCCCGCAGAAATCTGCTTTCCGCGCGCAGCGCAAACGCCTCCCTGCATCTCCGTCCCGGGCCTCACCACCGCCCACTCACGCCCGCAGCGGGGGCGCGCCGCCCGGCAGGTCGTAGCTCGCTTCCCGAAACAGCCCCTGCGCCTCGCCGCCCGTCAGCCAGCGCACAAACGCCTCCGCCGCCACCGGGTTCCGCGCACCCTTCAGCGCCGCCGCGTAATACACCAGCGGCTCCGGCACGTAGGTCTTTCCACCAATGTTCAGCTCGATCTCCGGATTCCGCGCATGAACATCGCTTCCGCTCAGGTCCACATCCCGCGGCAGCTCCAGAAACGGCAAATGAAACGCTCCCGGCTGCAAACGGTACGCCGCCGCCGCATCCAACTGCCCCGCCTGCAGCCGCGATTGCAGGCTCGCCTCCATGCTGATCTGCGCCGGATTCACCAGCGGCCCCAGCACCTTCTGCACGAGGTCCGGCTGCCCGTACTTCCTGGCCGCCAAGGTCATCGTGAACACAATATTGCGCCCCTGCGGATCGGTGGCCGGATCCGTCCGCCCAAACCGCAGCCCCGGCTCTTCCAGCACGCGCCACCACGCCGCTTTACCCGCCCGCGCCGCCTCGAACTGCGCCGCAAACCGGCTTTCCGGGCTCCATGCAATCACCATCCGCGTGGCCGCCACAGGCACCGCACCCGCCGCCTTCCCCGCCCGCAGCACCAGCTCCATCGGCCCCGGCGTCACGGACACAAACACATCCGGCCGCAGACTCTCACCCACGATCAGCTGCGCCAGCGCACTCGCACCTTGCCCATGCCCATGCATGTCCACGTGCAGCGCCCGTGCCGCGGCCGTCTTCAAAGCCCCCTCCATCAGCGACCCCATGGACCCCGCGTAAGCCACGTCCACCGGATCGCTGGCAGCAGCCCACAGCGGCCCCGCGGTACGCGCCGCCGCCAGCCCCAGGCCCAGCCGCCCGCCAAGCCGCAGCAACCGCCGCCGGCTCAGCCCGTCCCTTGTCTGTGCAGCAGAAAACCAGAACCTCGAAGACAGAAACCGCATAGAACGAATCTATACGACTCCCCTCGAAGCCATGGGCTGATCGGCTTCGTAAACACCAGCTGATAGCTACCGCCAACAATCCCGCAACACCGCCGGCCCAAAGATCTCGGCCACGACCAGCACCGCGAGAATGCAGCCGCGCCGAAATCTCGCCCGGGATCGCAAGGCCCCGCCGGCTCCGATTCCGCCACGGCGAATCACCACCACGCGCCCCGCTTCAATCTCTCGCATCACGAGGCATCGCGAGGGATCAACAGAATGCCAAAAAACTATCTTGACGCCGGGCGCAAGCCCATGCAGAATCACGAGACCTACCCGATCGTGTCACCAGGCGTCACCCGCAAGGGTTACTACCGTACCAGCCTTATTCTGTTGTGCTCAGGAGCTCTCCTTTGACGCGTCGCGTCCTTTCCGTTGCAGCCTGCTTCCTCTCCGCGTTCACCCTGGCCTCTGTTGCCGCAGCCCCGGCCCAGGCACAATCCCAGGCGCGTCTGGCACATCCCACCGCCCGCGTCACCGAAAAAATCGATCGCCGCGTCACACACACCCTCAAGGGCACCCACCCGGGTGCCGTGGATCGCGCCACCGTTGGCAGCCGCCTCGCCGCGTCCACACAGCTGAATGGCATCATTCTCGTGCTTCAGCCCTCCGGCGACCAGGAAGCCGCGCTCCACACCCTGCTCGACGCCCAGGGGGACAAGGGGTCCGCCAGCTTCCACAAGTGGCTCACGCCCGATGACTTCGCCGCCAGCTTCGGCGTCGCCTCCGCCGACATCGCAAAGGTCGCCGCCTGGCTCACCGACAGTGGCCTCCACGTCGACAGCATCGCCCACAGTGCCCGTTTCATCAGCTTTTCCGGCCCCGTGGGCTCCGTGGAAACCGCCTTCAACACCAAGATCTACAACGTCACCGTCGACGGCGAGCAACACATCTCCAACACGTCCGACGTATCCATTCCCGCCGCGCTCGCGCCCGTCGTCAGTGGCGTCAAGTCGCTGAACAACTTTTTCCCCAAGGCCAAGACGCAGGGCGCCCGCAAGATCGCCCTCCAAAAGAACCCGGTCAGCGGCTTTGACGCGGTCGACCCCGACTTCGGCGCCTCCCCCACGGGCACCCATTACGTCGCGCCCGGCGACCTCGCCACCATCTTCAACGCCGCTCCGCTCACCGCCAAGGGCATCGACGGCACCGGCGTCACCATCTCCGTGCTCGCCCGCAGCAACATCCAGCTCGCCGACGTCGAAGCCTACCGCTCCCTCTTCGGTCTCCCCAAAAACGACCCAAACATCATCGTGGTAGGCACAGACCCCGGCGAAAATGCGGACGACGTCGAAGCCTTCCTCGATGCCGAACTCGCCGGCTCGCTCGCCACTGGTGCCAAGGTCAACTTCATCGTCTCGAGCGCCTCGCTTGTCGGCTCCGGCATCGACACCGCCGGCCTCTACGCCGTGGATAACAACATCGGCGACATCATCACCCTCAGCTACGGCGGCGGGGAAGCCGGCAACGGCGCCGACGGAACCGCCTTCTGGAACATCCTCTGGGAAGAGGCCGCCGCCCAGGGCCAGACCGCCTTTGTCTCCTCCGGGGACAGCGACGCCGCCGGTGGCAACAGCTCCAGCGCCACCGTAGCCACCGGCTACGGCGTCAACGCCCTCGGTTCTTCCGCCTACAACGTCGCCGTCGGCGGCAGCATGTTCGTGGACCTCAACCCGTCGCAAGACTGGGGCGCCGTCAGCGGCATCCCCTACGCCAGCGCCCTCGGCTACATCCCCGAGGCCCCCTGGAACCAGAGCCGCCTCACCACCACCTACCTCAATTCCGCAGCGACCGCTTTCCAGACCGGCGCCGGCATCGTCGGCGGCGGTGGCGGTATCAGCATCTATACCCCGCGTCCCTCTTGGCAGACCGGCTCCGGTATCCCCACCAACGCCGACGCCATCGCCGTCTACTCCGGCACGGGTATCGCCCCCGGCTCGCCCATTACCGGCCTGCACCGCCTCGTTCCGGACGTCTCCTTCATCGCCGCCTCGGGCCACGACGGCACCCTCTTCTGCTACGAAGGCGGCTGCTACGAAAATGCCACCGGCAGCCTCATCAGCGCTGGCATCGTCGGCGGCACCTCCGTCGCCGCCCCCGCCATGGCCAGCGTGCAGGCCCTGATCGACGCCGCCAACGGCGGCCGCCAGGGCAACGCCAATATTTACTATTACCAACTGGCGAATCAGCAGTACACCGCCTCGACCACCGCCTGCCAGGCCCCCATCGGCTCGGTTGCCAGCCCCTCGGTCGTCCTGCCGGCGGCGGCCTGTAACTTCCACGACATCGTCAACGGCTCCAACATCGCCCCCACGGCGACCACCGGCACCGCGGGCGTAGGCTTCACCGCCGTCGCCGGCTTTGACGAGGCCTCCGGTCTCGGCTCCATGAACATCGCCAACGTGGCCACCAACTGGTCGAGCGTCAAGTTCAACGCCACCGCCACCACGCTGTCGCTCACCCCCACCACCGGCACCCACGGTCTCTCACAGACCGCCACCATCCAGGTCACGCCCGCCTCCGGCACGGGCACCCCCACCGGCGACGTCAGCATCCTCGCCTCGGGGGAAACCGCCTACGGCACCCCGCAGGTCTACACCCTCTCCGGCGGCGGTTCGGTGAACGCGCTCGTCAACAGCCTGCCCGCCGGCAGCTACACCGTCACCGCGCACTACGCCGGCGACACCAATTTTGCTTCCAGCGATTCGGCCCCCGTCCCCGTCACCATCGGCAAGGAAGGCATTTCCCCAACCCTCACGCCCTACCTGGTCACCGCGGCCGGCGCAGTCACCCCCACAACCACCTTTACCTATGGCTCGGGTGAGATCTATCTCGACACGGAATACGTCGCCAACTCCGGCAACGGCACCCCCAGCGGCTCGGTCAACTACACCATCACCCAGAATGGCGTCGCGCTGCCCGGCCTCACTACCAAGCTCGACACCTACGGCACCACCTACCTGATCGCCGGTCCGCCGTTCACCAACTTCTATCTCGTACCCAACTACGCCACGCTCACCCCCGGCACCTACGCCCTTACCGCCGACTACTCCGGTGACACCAGCTTCTACGGCGGCACAATACACAGTGCCTTTGTCGTCACCAAGGCCACCCCCAGCGTCAGCTTCATCACCGGCACAGCGCAGATCAAGTCCGGCGGCACGGCAACCCTGAACTTCACAGTCGCCACGCCCACCTCCGCCACCCCGGCCAGCGGCACGGTCACCTTCACCGACACCACCACCGGCACCGCCCTCGGCACCGGCACCCTGTCGGGCGGCACCGTCAGCTTCAACACCACCGGCATCACCGCCAGCGGCGTCAACACGATCACCGCAACCTATAGCGGGGATAGCAACTACCTCGCCGCCACCCCCGCAGCCCTCGCGGTCACCGTCAGCTCCCAGACCACGACCACCACGACCCTGACCCCCAGCACAACCGCCCCATTCGTCGGCACCACCGTGACCTTGTCCGCAGCAGTCACACCGATCCCGACAACAACCGCCGCAGTCTCCTTCTACGACTCCGGCCGCCTGCTCGGCTCGGCAAACGTGTCCACGACGACCGGCATCGCCTCTCTCGCCGTCACGGGCTTTACCGCCGGATCGCACTCCCTGACCGCCAGCTATGCCGGCAACGCCACGGGGAGCACCAGCGCCGGCGCGTATAACCTCAGCGTCGCGCAAAACCTCACCTCCATCAACTTCAGCGGCGGTGAAAGCTCCACCTACGGCCAGACAGTATCCTTCAATGCCTACATCGTCCGCAGCCCTACCACCGCAGGCATTCCAGCGGTCCCGCTCACCGGCGTCGTCAACTTCTATGACGGCGGCACCTCCGGCACCCTCATCGGTTCCGTCACCCCGGTCTTCGGCCCCGGTGGCAGCCGCTACGTCGCCACCCTCAACAGCAGCACCCTCGGCCTCGGCAGCCACACGATCACGGCGGTCTACTCCGGTGATGCCAACTACGCCGCTTCCACCTCCATCGCCGCTCCGCTGACGGTGAGCAACGGCCCCGTAACCCTGACCACCAACGGCGTCGTGTCGGGTAACGCCTCCAGCGGCTACCTGATCTCGATCATCATCACGAACACCGGAACGGGCATCGCCCAGAGCGCTACGCTCACAGGCGCCACCCTCGGCGGCGTAGCCGGCACTCCCACACCGCAGTTCGTCGGGGACATCAAACCCGGCGTCTCGCTCGTACTCCTCGTCACAGTCCCGGCCGCCGCCGGTGCTGACGGCGCCCCGGCGGTCGAACGCTTCACCGGCACCTACACGGGAGGCACCTTCGGCGGCTCGCAGCGTGTCACACTGCCGTAACTACAACTTCTGTATGATTTGGGCACTTACCCCCTTGGCACCACCTGGAGATCTTATGAAAACCCGCTCTATGCTTTGCTTGTTTGCTGCTTCACTCTCCCTGGGCGTCTTCTCTCAAAAGGCTCTCGCTGACACCCTGAGCCTCACCCTCACCAACACCACAGCGGGCGCGAACCTGAGCGGCGGAACCGCCAACTACTACGGCACCATCTCGGCTGCTTCCACCAACACCGGCACCGAATACCTGAACGGCGATTCCTATTCGATCGGCGCCCCCTACAGCTTCGACGACAGCGGCTTAATCAACAACGCCCCACTCTTCCTTACCGCTGGTCAAAGCTACACCGGCCTGCTCTTTGATCTCGTGATTCCCGCAAACTCAGCGATCGGTGCCTACTCCGGGTCTTTCTCCCTCCTCGGCGGCGGCACGGCAGGCAGCCTTGGCACCCTCGCCACGGCGAACTTCACCACCGCTGTCACCCCGGAGCCCTCCACCTGGCTCCTGCTCGGCACCGGCGTCCTCGGCATGGGCCTCCTCCTGCGCCGTCGCAACACCCTGGCGCTGAACACCCCAAACGCCTAAAGCCACCTCAACGAGTTCACCAGCCCGGGATAACTCCCAATTCCTCGGGTTGTCATCCCGGCTCTTGGGTCTTGTCATCGTTTTAGTCTTGTCATCCCGGCTCTTGGGTGTTGTCATCCCGCCTCTTGGGTTGGTCATCCCGTAGCGAAGCGAAGGGATCCGCATTCGCCCTCTCGCCCCACCCGACACACACAACCCGCAACGAAGAAGGGCCCCGGAGAACCCTCCGGGGCCCTTCTTTCTGCAAAGCCGAAATGCTACGGCAGCACCATCCGCTGGCTCCCACCAAACGTGCCCCCGGCATACATCCCGGTAGTGGAAACCGCACCCGCTGCCCCGCCTCTTTTGCCTTGTCATCCCGTAGCGAAGCGAAGGGACCCGCCTTTCACCTCACCAGACACACACAACCCGCAACGAAGACGGCCCCGGAGAACTCGGGGGCCTTTTCTTCTGCACAGCCGCAATCCTACGGCAGCACCACCCGCTGACTCCCGCCAAACGTGCCCCCGGCATACATTCCGGTCACCGAAACCGCACTCGCCGTACCCGCGGATCCCGGTTCCGACACGTTCACCACCGCCGTTGCCCCCGCAGCAATCATCCCGACCGACACCGGCACCCCCGAAGCCCCTACGCCACCCACCTTCACTCCCGTCAGCACCACGCCCGTAGCCGCCACGGTGCCGGTGTTCGCCACAGTCACCTGCACGTTGATCGTGCTTCCGCTTCGGCTCAGATACTCCGTCGCCAGGAGTACCGCGCCCGTGTTCGAGGACGGACTCACCGTAATCGCATTCGTCGCCGTCACCGCGGTGTAGTCATACGTATCGGTCGGGGTAAACGTCACCGAAAGCGTCTGCCCCGCACCCGCCTGTAACACCGTGCCCGCCGCCGGGCTGTAGCTGAATGCCCCCGGCACGCTCGCCGTCGCATCTAGCTGCTGCGTCGAAAGCGCACTTCCAAAAGCAATCGCCGTCTCCGCCGGCCAGCTCACCGTCGGCACCGTCCGCCCCGCAATGGTCGGCGCAAACGCCACGCCCTTGAAGTTCGAATCGCTCGGCGCCGTCGCCAGCAGGCTAAAGCTCTCGCCCGCCGCCTGCGACGCCGTCGCGTAGCTCAGCGCATCCGAAACCCCGTATAAATGCGTCGTGTCCAGGTCATTGATGTTGTAGTCCGTCGCATACAACCGTACCGTCCCGCCTTCCACCGTGCCCGCCAGCCCATACAGCCCGGTGGCCCCTGATACCGCGGTATTGGCCACCAGCGGCAGTCCCGCATAAAGCGTATACGCCAGGTTCCACGTCCCGGACCCGTCCGCCGCCGTGTTGATCCACTTCTGCAACCCGCCATCGCCCACCGTACTCGTGGCCGAGGTCTGCTTCGAGTGCCCGCTATCGGCCACATACAGAACGCTGGGGCTCGCAAAATAAAAATTGTTCGGGCTAAGGTTGATCTGCAGCCCCGCATTCATCCCGTTGCCATTGCTGTTGGCACCCGTAGTGATCGTCACCTTGCCGTTCCCCGCCGTCGTCCCAAAGTTCGACAACATCACCGGCGCACCCACGGTGGTTGTCGGGGGCGTGCCCGATGTGCCCACCGTGCCCACATACGAGCGCGCCGCCCCGGAGCCAGCCTTCGAATCCACCGACGCGTAAAGCGTCCCGTTCGACACCTGCACCTCGCGCGTATCCTGCGCCACCGTGTTGTTCGTCGCATCCAGCCCCGTAACGGCGGTGGGCGCCGTCATCGTCGCATACAGCGGCACATAGAAAAGCCCACCGGTCGCATCGCTTCCGCTCCCCTGGCCGGAAACGTACGCCGCCCCGCCCACCGCAA
>CAXTZL010000117.1:0-9195 GCA_964248555.1 uncultured Bryocella sp. | reverse complement strand
GCGCCGGTGGCCTTACTCAGTCAGCATCCTTCTCATCGAGGGCGGCTACTCCGGCAAGCCCTTCTCCGACACGGTCAAAAGCAAGATCGGCGCCGTCATGCAGGTCGCCAAATGCAATCAACGGCACACGCTTACCGTGATAACCCCAGCGAGGGGTCGTGGAGCGATCTTTCGCATGGCTCCGCGACTTTGGCGAGTGGCTTCTTGGGGCAATACCGACGCATGTCGGGATGCCGACCCAGCGGTGGACCCTCTCCCGCAGCTTACGCGCGAGAGGCTCCGCTTGCCTTCGCGGAGCTCGCCCAGGCTCAGGAAGCTTTCATCGATGGAGTACGTCTCAATGGTCGGCACCAACGTTCGGAAAACGTCATTTATCTGACGACTTAAACCACCGTCTATGTGGAATGGAAACGCAAGGATATCGAGGACTTGATTTGTTTGCTGAAGCCAGTCGTCGGGCCGTGGTGATGTGGGACTCCTTGAGGAGTTTCTAAGGCGTGTGGGAAAGGTGGGAAGCCGCTCTTTGGCTTTCCGGGCTTTCCATACGCCGTCATTCCATGAATGTTGAGACGGTTGACTTCAACAAGGACCTGAAGAGTAGCTGGTTTCGAAAACGCCGTTACGCGAACCGGGCCGCAGGAGCGCTACTCGTCATATTGCGACTAATGAGATGGTCCATCGTTTGCTTCCTTTGCCGTTGCAGAGATCGTAGATGGCAGGTTTTCAGGAGGATCATCTCGGCCGTGCTCTGCGTAGGCAGGGCCACGATGTGAAGCTGATTCCAGGACAGTCTGTGAAGCCTTTCGTGAACTCCAACAATAACGATTTCGTGGATGCCGAAGCCATCGCAGAGGCAGTCGAGCGCAAGAACATGCGCTTTGTGCCGATCAAGACAGACGACCAACTGGACCTGCAGGCGATTCACCGGGTTCGCGACCGGCTGGTCTCACGACGGACGGCGGTGATCAACCAGATCCGTGCCTTTCTGTTGGAACGCGGCCTGGTGTTTGCGAAGAGGCCGGCTCAGCTCAAGGCCGCTATGGCAGACGTGCTGGAGAACGCCGAGTCCGACCTCACGCCGATGATGCGCAACCTGATCAACACACTATGGAGCGAGTGGAAGATGGTCGAGCAGGCAGATCGAGGAGCTTGGTGAAAAACTAGAGCGGATCTCTTCGGCCGATGCTGGCTGTACGCGCATCCGGCAGACCCTAGGCATCGAGCCGGTTGTGGCAACAGCCATCGTGGCTGCGATCGGCAACGGCGCTGCTTTCCGCAAGGGACGGGACTTCGCGGCTTGGCTAGGCATCGTTCCGCGGCAGTACTCCACTGATGGCAACGCCAGGCTGTTCGGCATCAGCAAGCGTGGCAACATGTACATGCGCAAGATGCTGATCCATGGCGCCCGAGCCGCCGTGCTCCGGGTAAACGGGACAGGGCGCCCTTCGGAGCATGGCTGGATCGATTGGACTCCAGTGCTCACACGGACGTCGTCGTAGTGGCCATGGCCAACAAGCTAGCCCGCATCGCCTGGGCGGTGTTGTCGAGCGGCAACGAATACAGGTTAGCCGCCGTGTCGCAACCAGCGCGGAAAAGCACGCCTGCAGCTCCGAACCGCTACGCGCTCCCACTTTCCCGCACCACGACGATTCATAAAGCTTCCCCACCGAGGTCTACATAGGGTAACAAGGACGAAAGAACAGTCACAACGGCGTGTCTGCAGCCTGGTACCGACAATGGTCTTCAACGACCGTGCAACTTATAAGGACCGACACGCGCGCAACCCATCCTGGCCAGGAGATCCAGTCTCCATCAAAAAACCGAATACATTTGCGCAGACTTGTCTTCTCGACCAAACCTTCCCTTGCAGTCGCACGGCGGACCATACATTCCTACTATCAATCTGGAGATTTCTGAGTCGGCGTCTTTGTACCAAGGTTGCACTCAAGCCAGCCAAACCGACCACGTTGATTCATAAGGCACGCGAACCGGCATGTGTATGTCGACGAGCCGTCGAGCGCTAGGCTCCCAGCTCGGCATTGCCGAACACGAAAGCCGCCGACCAATGCACGTACAAAATCGTTTGCGTCGGTTTCGGAGCGGGACCGCCGTTATCAAGGCGTACCCGACAGAAGCGACGAAGCCTGTTCGGATACGAGCACGGGAGTGCGGAACAGCCGCAAGCCGCTAGCTACATGCAGCCTGAACGAGTCTTAAGTAGCGAGTAAGTGCGGCAGAAAGATATCCTCTATCATGAAGAGGCGGCCCGTGATGCCCTGCCCGTGCTGGTAACGCAGCACGGCCTCGATCGACTTGCGGTTCGCCTCGATACCGTAGGGCCACCAGCCTTCGCCCAGTGCAGCGATATCACTCTCAACCAAATGGCTGAACCATGGGAACATCGTTCCCATGCTGTTGAAAATTAGCCCGTGTTTGTATTTCTATTCTGCCGCCTCTTGGCGTCACAAAAAGTCCTTGTAAATTCGACTATGACAACCCAGGATGCTATGCGAGCAGAACGACGGTGTGCATGACGGGAAAGATACCCGTCCACCTGTAGTAGTCGGTTTCGACCTGCCGGTCATCGGAGAAAAGTCTGCCTACCTTCAAGGAATGTGCCAGCATGCATGTCGGTACATCCGCAGAGATAAGTGCGTCAATTTCACCCGCTTCCAGCATGGCACCAAGCTCCTTGCCCTTGGCAATGTCGGCTACTTCGGTATCGGAGGGTGCCTGTGGGGAACGAAGTCGATCGGCTTCAATGGCCAGTTTAGACCGCCGATTACCCATCGACATGTCTCCGGCTTGAAACCGAACTCATCCATCAGCATGATGCCGGCATCATGGCTGTACAGCGCTAGTTCACCGATCTTCTTGCCATTCAGGTCTTCAGGTTTTTCTGTACCGCTCGCCTTAGTGACGAAGGTCGCGGAGTGCCGGAACGCGCGATTCGGAAAACAGGGATTACGACGAAGGGTGATTGCCATCCTCAAAAGTACGCAGAAAGTATGTCAATCCCAGTTCTGAAACGTCGAAGTGACGCTCGGCAATTATGCCACGGAAAATCTCCGTCACGATAGGCGCGCTGTGGAAGGTAGCGTCGACACCGTCGATCTTAACTGTGCCGTCGACAAGCGCACGGGTCCGGTCGTAGTCCCAAAAAGCAAGGCCGAGCTTTGTGTCAGCCATCGCGATCTTCTTTCAGGTAGCGTCTATCGGGTCGTGGTAAGCCAGGAGTATACGGCTAGAGGGATGCCGCTACTGCTTTCCGGAAACGTTCGTCGATTTCTACGAAATGGGGTGCCTTCAGGTGTTGAGCAAAGACGGTTGTATCCCAGCCTGAAGAGCCACACTGCTTGTTGCGCCTCTTCCGGCGAGGTAACCGGAGCAGTGACCCACGCCTTGTCCCAAACTAATGGTTGGGCGAAGCTCAATGCGATCAAGCGATCCCGGAGCGCCTTCGTTAGCGCGATATGAACTTCCCCGTCTAGGTGTATATGGCCCAGCTCGCCGCCCTTGTCTACGTGGAACTCCGCTCCATCCACACGGCTTGAATTGCCCAGTCGCCAATGTGTCGCGGAGATCACGCCCGGCCATGTTTTCAGTTCGTCCGAAACGCTTTGGGCGAAGCCCTCTAGCCGAGGCGCGGGTTGGAAAATGCCGGCATTTCTAAGATGAATTATTGGGAGCTCCGCTTGCGTTATGGTCTCAACCGGCACCAATCTTGCGCCGATTGAGACCGGTCATTGGTGGGATCAGCTGAGAACGGCAGGCTTCAACGATTCCTCGCACCACTGACGGAAGCTGGTGGGGATCGTGTTCTCAGCAGTACGGGTTTCAACGTTGTCCATACCTTTGTCCTTCGCGATCAGCATATCCACGATGCCTTGCGCGAACACTTCATTCGCGCCGTACTGGATCAACTGCGCCTTATAAGCATCTCCAGGCACCTGCTGGAAGCGGATCGCCTTGCCAAGCACATCCGACATGATGGTTGCCATGTCGTTGAAGGAAAGGTCTTCCGGTCCAAGAACCGCGCTGCCGTCCTGTCCCGTCCATGTTCGGTCGAGCAGAAATTTAGCGCCCATGGAACCGATATCCTTCGTGGCGACCTGTGGCGTCTTCACATCCGGGTGGCTGGGCGAGAAGAACATGCCTTGATGCTTGATGCTCTGCACGTTGTTAAGCATGTTTTCCATCAGGGCGGGACACCATAGAGCGCGGTAATCAACCCCGCTCTGCCCGATCGCTTCATCCTTGGCCAAAGAGGCTGTAATCGGTCCTGCCTTTTTGGCAAGTTCCGTTCCGCGTCCCAACACGGAGACATCGACAACCCGCTTCACACCCTGGCTCTTGATCGCATGGAGCGCCGGTCGGGTGAAACGCAGGTAGTACTCCGCATCGTTGTTGTCTGAGAAGGACGGAGGCACCACCAGGAAAACGCTTTCGGCATCCCTGAGGGCCTTCTCCATGGTGCCCGTATCGTCCAACGATCCGGTGACGACGTCCACCTTCTCCCGGATTTCCGGAGCGAGTCTGGAGGCGTCACGAACGACGACTCGAACTGATTCTTTGGCGGCAAGAAGATGAGGGATGACCTGCGATCCGATCTTTCCTTTAGGTGTTGTGACAACAATCACGTGTTCCTCGCATTGCTATAAGTTTCTTTGTTCTACAGTGATCCTGAAATCCCTGCTAAACACCAGCAGCCCCGAGACGCGGAGCTACGATTCGTGATCCGTAGCTCCACCTTCCTTTACCAGGCCAGTTCGCCACCCGTCTCCAGGAATTTTCCGCTCGGCGGAGCCTCCAGCAACGCAAGGCGTACAATTTCCGCGGCCCCCTCTTCCACTGTTTGCGGACCGCTATGTCCATTCAGGTCCGTTGCCGTGTAGCCGGGGTTTACGGAATTTACTGCGATATGACCGTCGCGGAACTCATAAGCCAGTTGGACGGTTAGCATGTTCAGCGCTGCTTTTGAGGCGCAGTAGCCCAGAACCTTCACAGGGAGAAACTGCCATGTCGGATCCGTCTGCCGGCTGATGCAGCCAAGCTCGCTGGAGACGTTGATAATCTGTGCGTTGCCTGCCTGTTGCAGCAACGGCAGCATGGCCTGAGTCACCGCAACGCTTCCCACGAAATTCGTGTGCATGATGGCTTCCACGTCCGAAAGGCTGGTCTTGCTCGGCGGTCCATCGGCTTTGCCGGAAATGCCGGCGTTGTTAACCAGCACATCCAGCTTGCCGAACTGCGTCCGGATCGATTCCGCTGCAATTGCGGCCGTCTCATGGTCGTTCAGATCAAGCCGGACAAAATGCACATCGAGACCGTCTGCTTTCAGCTTTGCGACTGCCGCTTGACCCAACTCCTCACTGCGCGCAGCAGCCAGCACCGTCCAGCCAGCTTTGGCAAGCTGACGCGCGACCTCGAACCCGATACTCTTGTTTGCCCCGGTGACGAGAGCGATCTTCTTTGACCCTTGCATGTTTTGTCTCCTTCCTTGAGGATACGAAGGAAAGTTCAGGTTCTCATTCGCATATGACAAAACAAGCCCTGCTCGAACTGGAGCCACGAAAAGCGCCGCAACAGAGCCGGTCCATGGTGACCGTGCAGGCCATTTACGACGCGACTATTCAGGTTTTGCTTCGATCTGGACAGGAATGCCTGACGACCGTACGTGTTGCAGAACGTGCCGGGGTGTCCGTTGGAACGCTTTACCAGTACTTCCCGAACAAGCAATCTTTGTTGTTCGCCGTGCTCGAGCAGCATATGGACAGGGTCACGAGCGCTGTGGAAGCGGTTTGTTCCGCGAACCATTTCGAACCGCTGGAGGTCATGGTCACAGAGCTGGTCAATTGTTTCGTCAAAGAAAAACTCTCGGAACGGGATGTTTCAGTGGCTCTCTATCGCATAGCTGCGGAGCCGGGTGGCGCTCTCATTGTAGGCAGGATTCGACGGCGCTACGAAGACGCGATGCTGGCCATGTTTCAGACGTCAAAGATTCCTGCCTCAGTGGACCTCAAATACATGACGCACATGATTTTTCTGACGCTGGCAGGCACAATTCGTGGTCATCTGGAAACCAGTCCTTCACCAAAAGCCGTCCGCCAATTGAGAGAACATCTCGCCAAACTGATCCTTGCGTACTGCGAAACACTCTGATTCGACCCGACTCTCCTTTGTCTTCAAGTGGAATACCCGATGCTCCGGGGCGAGGAAAATTGGTCCTGCTAACGCATCTCGCATCAGTCAGGAAGCAAGGCCAATTCAACCTCGCGTCTGAGGCGGTCAAGTTCCGTCTGTGCGACATCACGGTATTCATCTAAAGCGCTGGACTAGATTGTGAGTCGGTTCTGACATTGCGACCCTTGAACCCGTAAGGATGAGCGCGCTACCCGGCCACGGGCTGTAGCTTGAGAGCGCTTCCGCAGGGCTCTACAAAGAGGCCGTCGGACCGGAGCAGCCAGCCAGTCTCAAACATTTGGTCTTGCAAAGCAGACACATGTTGTTCGGGAACTTGCAACGCCTTTGTTGAGAATAACCTTCGTGCTTACTTCAGCAGGTTCATCCAGCACCATATAGGGCTGGAACGTCCATTTCCGAATCTTGGATTTAGCAGGTTTAAAGCATTCTGTGGGCCGGATATGGCGTGTGCACTTTGCACATGGCCGTCTGTTTCGATCACAATCTCAACCATAACCGAGAAGTGCTGTTGCCTTAAAGAGTCAGGCCACTCGGGAAGGCTCTGCTGTAAAAGAATGGCGGCGACACCGGTCAATACTTGACCGCTCAGCTTTTTGCTTCGGCTGGTGGACTGAAGTCTGCGTTAGTGGCGCTCGGTACCTCTTCGAGCCGTTGCACCGTCAATTTGAGGTAAGGTTTGCCGCCGTCGTATACGTCAGCCGTTTTACCTACCGAACGGCTTAAGCACGCGGTCAGGTCGTTATAGGTCGTTTGATACCACCCGGACCCTCGACTGTACCGAAGTTCAGGTCGACGGGGATCAAAGCAATACTCGGTCGGGCTACTGGTCTTCCCCGGTCCATTCTCGATTACGGAACAAGTCAGCATATGCGCACCAACGTCTCTGACATCGCGCAAATTTGAATAGCTCGCAGTGTTCGCGCATAGAAAAGGGGGCTGATCACCTCTTTCGGAATCTGCGATTGGGCACGATTAGGCCATTGCTGGTCTCTCTGGCGGTACAAGCCTTGGGTTGTGGCGTAGTCGGTCTGATTCAGGTCATCAGCTCTATAGCTGGCCATATACCTCTTTGGTCCAGCCCAGAGTTCCTTATACGTCCCGCTATGAACTTTGTTCCCGTCCCATCGAACTGCTCATAGCTGATAACGATGCGCCACGGGGTGGCCAGATTTTCCAAGCCGTTCAAAGCGCTTTCCTGGTTTACCCAAGAAGATAAATCGTCTATCTGAGGGGTGTTTACCTTCGGAGCCCCGAACTCCATTGTCCCCCTCCGTGAGGTTGCAGGAGGAATCGAAATCACGTTTCGTTTCCGGCACTTGGGGCAGCGACCACAACCCTGATCGGGTCTGGCTGAGTCATTGAGGGATCTTGCGCCTGAACTGTACGGGAGAGCGCTTGAGCAAAGAGGATCGTGAAGATGACTTGCAACGGTTTGCTCATGGCGGTTGCTATAAAGATAGTCGACCCGCTTACCTCAAGAGCTACATCAAATCTGGCAGGTCTCGAAAGAGTACGTCTTACCTCAAAGTCAGAGCGACACCAGTCCACGCGGTGATCTCGCGGTTGGTTCGCATGGCTCTGTTAGATACAGGAACCTGCTGGCACAACGGCAAAGCGTAACAGTATGATTATGAATACAGCCGACCGTTGGGGGTTTCGGTACATAGGGCCACCGCCGCCTAGATGGTGGTGGCCGGTTTCCCATCCTATAGTTCGCCCTCCAGTCCCATCTTTGGTCTCTCATCTGCATCTCTATGGACCAATTACACGGATCTGGAACGTGATTGAGGGAACGAAGGATGGCGTAACAGTTCTAATATTCGACGTGATCATCGGACAGTACCGAAACTCACGTCCCTGCACCCTTATCGCATGCCAAACAGAACAGAATCCATTCGGAAGAGTGCCTCAGTCGACCCGCGTGGTGCAGACCCACGGATGGACGATACTCCATGGGGTCTGGCTTCTTTAATTTTCCTGGACAATGCGCGTCAAGCGAATTGACCAGCACCTTAGCGACCTACGTTCCATGAGGTGACCCTTAACTTCACTCGCATCCTTCGCGAAAACGGGGCTTTCGGCAACATGAAGCGGTTGACCGACCTCAATCGACGCCGAGATCCTCGACAAAGCGTGCACTGTACCGAATCTGTTCCGGCTTGAGGCCCTGCTGATCAACGATTACCACCACAAGACAGTCCCAGACGCTCTGGGGTGACCACGGCAGGACCTCTGGCGACGCGGGAAGCGGGGGGTACTTATAACCAAGCAAAAATGCCTTCTCCTTGTTCGTGATCCTTGACAACTTTGCAGAAATGACCGGCGCTTGTAGCGGCGTCAGATCCAACTTCCTGCAAACCAAGTCATAGAAGTTCCCGACGGTGCTAACCGTGGCAGCTTCGTCGTCCTCGATGATGACAACGAACAGTTCTTTTGTACGCAGAACGATCTCTGCGGCATCGAGTCCCATGGATTCGAGCTTAGCGCGAAGGAACTTGAGACGGACACTCGTGGAAAACGGTGTTTTGAGAAACATCGGTCCGAAGCACTGCCCTGCTCTCGCATATATTCCGCTAACATCATCCGGCGACACCCGGAACCCTCTACTAAACTGGGCAAGCCGTCCAGTCGTGCTGAACGGCTCTGGCGGCACTCGGTTAGCTCTGTAATGATCTGCACGCACCCCAGACACCTTAATCCGGTGTGTTGGTTCTACACGGCAGGCTGCACTAAGCAGTCTTCTTTGCGGCTCTCTTCCTGGCAGGAGCTTTTTTGGCCACAGACTTCTTGGCAGCAGATTTTTTCGCCGGTGTGGTTGGATTCCCAGCCTTCGCGTCGGCGGCGGTGAGGCGATCCTTGATCGCGGTTAACTGAGCAATCGTCTTTTCAAGGGCGGCGATAGTACGTGCATTGTTCATCTAGAAACGGTATCAGTTCCGCTGACGTTAGCTTCCCGCATCGGAGCATAAATTGCGGAACGAGCAAACGTCT
>CAXTZL010000116.1:1634-9329 GCA_964248555.1 uncultured Bryocella sp. | reverse complement strand
TTCGGCTGGATGCGACCAACGCTTTCAATCATCCCAGCTTCCTGAACCCCAGCGGAAACCTGATCACCTACACAGGCCAGCAGGCAGGGCAGGCCTACACGCAGGCAGGGGCTGGCTCCGGTACCCTGATCAACGGCGTCACCGTGGGCGGCCGCAATCTGCAAGGGGGTGTCCGCCTGGAGTTCTAACCTCGAAGAAGGAAGGAAGGGACGGTGCCTTTTGCCGTCCCTTTTTCGCGTTGCACAAAGGCTCACGGAACGAACGAACAAACTTGATCAAGCGGTCCTTGGCAAATTTAGAATGGCTTCGCGGACACACCGCGCATGCATCCGCGGCCTGGCTCACGGGAGCAGCACACGCCGGGCGCAAGGTCCATGGGTACGCTCCCGCCAGATGGTGAAAGTCCGTGAAAATTCTTGAAAGATAGGCGCAGAAAGGACAGCTGCCGCATGACCGTTGTATGGCGAAGCTGCATGTTCAGTGCCATGATGACCTGCGGCATGCTGATCGCCGCAGGGCAAACCCCGGCTCACCCGCAAAACTCGGGTCCAGCCCTGCAACTCCACGAGGCCCTCGCTGCCGCGCAACGAGGAGACGAAAGCGGAGCCCTCGCTCTGACCCATACCCTCCTCGTGCAGCACCCGCAGTTTGCGCCGGCGCTGAAACTCCAGGGAGCTCTTCTGGAGCAGATCGGACAGAACGCAGCGGCTGCCGTCTCCTTTGCGGAGGCATTGAAGTTTGCACCCAACGATCCCGAACTCCTGCTGAAGGTGGGCATCAATCAACTCCTTGCCGGGAACACGGATGCGGCGATCCGCCTGCTCTCTCATGCGCAGAAGCTCTCGCCGAAGGATGGCGACGCGCTGTACTACCTGGCGCAGGCCTACCATCTGCAAGGCGACAATGATCTCGCCCTCAAGACGATCCAGAAATGCCTGGAGCTGCAGCCGAACGAACCCTCCGTCTGGCAAAAGTATGGCGAACTACTTTGCAGCTCGGGGAACTATGAAGCAGCGCTCACTTGGCTTTCAAAGGCACAGCATGCAGATCCAACCCTGGACCGCATCGACTTCGATCTTGGGACGGCCAGCTTTGACAATATGCAGCTGACGGACGCTGTCGAATATTCAAAGAAAGCTGCCTTGGCTCAGCCCGGCAATCCCCTTACGCTCGCACTGCTGGCCGCAGCGTACACCAAGCTGGGACGATGGGCGGATGCGGAGCCGGTTTATACCCAGATTCTAGCGGGAAAGCCGGACGACCCAGCCTCACTGCTGGGTCTTGGCCACTGCGAGCTGGAATTGAAACACTACACGGCAGCCGTTGCGCCGTTGGAAAAATTGCTGGCACTGGATCCAACGCAGATCCTGGCCCACTTCTATCTGTCCCGCGCCTACACAGCGATGGGAAGATCCGCGGAAGCAGAGCACGAGGCAGAGCTGCACAGCAGAATGCTGTTCGAGGCCGCTGCGCTGGCCTCAAGCAGCGAAAGTGAGGCGCAAAAAAAGATGCTCGAACAGGCGCGACAGCTTCTGCAAGCAGATGGTGAGACGAAGGCGCTGGAGCTCGTTCGCACCCATCTGAGCGGCCCCGACGCGACGCCGGGCTCGCCCTCTAGGATCATCGGATCCATCTATGTCGCCATGGGTCGGCCAGCCGATGCGGAAAGATGTCTCAAACGATCGCTGGAGATCGAACCCGCGGTGCACGGCGCGCATACCTACCTCGGAATCCTGGCAATGCAGGCTGGCAACGACGAAGCTGCGGAAACGGAATTCAAAGCCGAGCTGCAGTCTGATCCAAACTACTCCCTGGCATCCGCTGAGCTGGGCGAACTGAGATATCGGCAAGCCCGGTGGTCGGAAGCTGCAGAACGGCTTTCCAAGTCGAACGGCGCTTCACCTTATTTTCTGTACATGTTGTGTGACTCCTATTTCCATCTGGGCAAGGTGAAAGAGGCGGACCTCACAGCAGAACTGATTGTGGATTACGGAAAGTCGCAATCAAAGGATCTCCTGCGGGGCACCATCGATCTGCTTCAGAAGAATCGACAAACAGACCTCGCGCAACGCCTATCCAGGGAAGTGAATGCCCGGTCGTAGATCGCGGCGAACCTTGAAAACCCTGGGTTCATCAACACGCGATCCCGCTTGTATGGCTTGCTCCAAGCCCTGGAACAAGCTCCGAACTACCGTGCCTGCAGCCTCAATCAAGCCCGCAGGACACGTTGTCTTCAGGAAACAACCGAACCTTCGGTGTGACGCGAGGAGCTGTCGTCGCAGCGGCTCCCGTGTCATCGATCACGTGCGTGATCTGCCCAAGGTTGTCCAGAGCTACCGTGATCATGTGTTCAAAGCAAACGCGCGGCGCGCGCGGGACCTCGATCGCATGGCTCAACACCACATCTGGGTGCCGAAACACACTGTAGATTCCCAGCCCGAATGCTGTGTGGCTTTGCACCCCATCCCGAACCTTGTAAGAGGCCCAGCCATCCACCCCCGGTGCGCTCGTCCAATCGGCCTGCGTCGGAGGATCGTACGGAATTTCGGATTGATAGAAAATGGTTCGTCCGGCTTCACCGTTCCATAACACCTGGAACTGCTGATGGTGCTCCACAAAGAGTCCATACACCGTCACACGGTCACCATTCACGACGAGGCCATTCTCACTCGTGTTGCTCGTCCATCCAACACCCGCTCCATGGTCTGCACGCCAGATCCATGTGTGGTCGACGATCGTGTCGTCGCTGTTGATGACGAGATTGGCCTCGGCCTTGCCCACCCCGGCTCCGCCCACGCGGAAGAACACATCGTGCAACGTAATCGGAGCGGCCTTGTGGCTCACGTGGCTCGCCTCCGCACCCACTCGCAGCAGCACCGGAGATCGTTCCTTCCCCGCATCCACCAGGATTCCCGAAATCGAGATCCCGTCAACATCCCCAGTCTCGAGCGCTGCCGCACCCCCAACAGGATGCAGCGTCGCAAAGCCCAGCCCGAGCACCACCGTGCCCTTGCGTTCCACACGAAGAGGTTTGTCAAGATCGTAGATGCCCGGCGTCAGCAGCAGATGTTTCCCGCTGGCCAGCGCACGATTCATACTGCTGGCCGTGTCCTTCCCGGGGTGCGCAATATAGAAACGGTCCAACGGAATCGCGTGTCCCGGAGTGGTGTGCCCGCCGGTCCAACTGGGACCCGCCGTGTTACGCATCAGCGCAGGCACAAAGACACTGTACCGTCCAGGGCTGTCCACCTGCAGAAACGGCTTCTCGCTCTCCAGCGCAACGAACGGCACCTTGGTATAGGGTGGGTTGGGCCAATCACCCGGGGGCGCCGGCCGTGTTCCTGCAAAGACCATGTTCCAGTTCGAACCGGTCCATTGCTTCCAGTCCGTATTACGCGAGATCCACTGCTGTTGTGATCCCGAATCCACCGTTCCGTCCACCAGCGTATCCGCCATCCAGCCCCCACTGGCCCAGCCCCGATGCTGGTGCAACACCATGTTGCCCATAACGTGCATACGGCGGAACGATACCGCCTGCGAAACAGCCCATTGCAAGGTGCCACCTTCCGGCGTCACGGAAAGGTTCTCCGCACCCCGCCAGAACGTCGTCGTCGCATTGTTGTTCCCCAGCGCCGCATCCACATGCACATCGCCGGTCACGTGTACGGCATCGGGTACCGTCCCCAGCCCGGCAAGCTCCGTATAAAAGCCGAGCGGCACATTCAGGTGGTATTGCCCGGGCCGCAACAGAATGGCATATCGTCCGGAACCGAACTCACTGCCTTTCTGCTCGGCATAAATGCGGTCGATCTTCGCTTGCATCTCCCTGCTGGCCATGGCTGCGTCGAATACAAAAACGTTCGGCCCCAGATCCGGCTTTGTTTGCGAAAGCGGGTGCCCCGAAGCACGCACTGTCTGCGCCGAGAGGCTCATCGCGCAACAACATGCAGCAAAAAAATCAAGTTTCGTACCGCGATAGCGGCATGCGTTTCCTTGTCGAGCCAACAGACTCACAGCAACACCTCAAGATTCAGTAGCGACCAGCCTAGCGCAACGACGGAAGCTCTTGAACGTGGAGAGGCTAAGCAAGCAGCATGGAATCATCTCAGATCCCCAGCGCTTTACACCTTGGCGGCGATCTCGGCCGAGTCCTGAACCTTGCCGGCGATGGCGGCGGCGGCCTGTTCCCCATCGCCCACCCGATGCCACCACCCAGGTCGATCACACTCCAGCTCCAGCCAAAGCGATCCCGCAGGAAGACCGCTAGCGCACCCGCTCGACCCCTCTCGGTTCGTGCAGCGGAAGGGTGAGGAGCGCAACGCGCGGCGGCAGGCAAAGGCGTTCGTTACACGCCTGGTAAAGAGCCTGCAGTTTCACCTTGCCCACATCCTGCATTCCGCCCCGCAGCATGCGCATCCGCAGCCGGAATCCCACCCGGCCCGCATAAAACGCAACCGGCTCGGCAAAGCCCCGCACCGTACCCCGCAACGGCCGCTCCGCCCCCACGCTCATCAGGGCTACCGCCCCGTCGGGAGCCGCGCTGAACTCCAGCGGCACGGGCCCGTCCGCCGGTTCATCCAGCGCATACAAATGCCATCCCGGGGCCACCTCCGCCATCACCGTAGCCCGGAGCTCCCCCGGTCGCACCGTCACGGGCTCCGCTGCCGCCACCCGCCAGCGCACCGGATCAGGTGCCGCCGAAGCCGAAATCATAACGCCTGCCCCAGCCGATGCCGGCTGCCCCGCCGCCTGTACGCCAACTCCCGTCATCCAAACGATCGCAAAGCACACACCCACTGCGGAGTTTCGCCTCATCGGCCCCCTCCGGCACTCGCCGAGGCCGCCTGCAGCACCTCGTGCGTCGACGGGTTCTCCACCCAGGCCACCACACCCATCTGCCGCATCTCCAAAGGCAGATCCTTTGTGAGGAATCGAACCTCGCCAAAGCGGTCATTGCCGCTTTCGAACGCATCCAGATACGCTCCCTGCGCCGCACCCACCGCCTGCAGATCGAAACTCGATTCGGCGACCTGCTCCGCCGCGCCGACTGGCCGCAGTACCGTGGCCGGGGCCGCCGCCCGCACCACCATCCGGTGAAACCGCACGCCATTCTCTCCGCTGTAGCGAACCCCGTCCTGCACCAGCGCCATGTAAAGCACCGTGCGGCCCGTATCCACCCCAGCCGCGGCAGCCTGGGGCGGTGCAGCCGAAACTGCGGCACGCGCCACCACCGCGCCATCCTTCACCGTCAACTCCAGCTTCAATCGCACCGGCGAAGGCTGCGCGGCCTCGTTTTCGATCGCGTCCGCAAACCCCACCACGACGTTCTCCACGTCCCCTCGCGCGGATCCCGCTACCGGCAGCGGCTCCCCATCCAGAAACGCCTCCGGCGTCTTTCCCACACCATAAACTTCCGCCCTCTTTTCGGAAAAAGGGTTGGCCAGCGGATCGGGCCGCGGAATGTTCTCGTCCCACTCCAGCACCGCCAGGTCCTGCGGCCGGTAGGTCGTCAGCAGGCTCTCCACCGCCAGGTCCGGCGCCACGCACGGCTCGCACCCGGAGCCCGTGAACAGCTCCAGCAGCGCCGTCCGGCCACCCGCCGGCAAACGCCGCGGCGACAACCGGTAAAGCGGTGGAAAGATCCGCCGGTACATCGCATCCACCTGCAAAGCCAGCCCGGCTGCCCCGCCGGTGCCTCCGTTGGCCTCGTAGAGTGCCGGCAGCTTCCCTCGCCAGGGCTCGGGCAGCGCCCCGGTCGCCTCCGCACGCTCAAAAAACTCCAGCGCCTCCGCCTCATGGTGCCCGGACAGCGCCAACTCCCCGCGCAGCAGATTGACCTCACTCGACAGTGGGTCCAGGCGGTACGCCTCCTCGAGCAATGGCCCCGCCGCCTCCGGCCTGCCGGAGCGCAGGTCGACATGGGCCATCGCCGCCAGAAACATCACCCGGTTACGTACAAACTCCCGGTGCACCTCACCCGCCGTCAACGCGGGCAGCTGGTAGCGGCGTTGAGCCCTCAACTCCTCCTGGCGAAAACTCTCTTCCGTCAGCGAACGCAGCGCCGCCTGCGCCCAGCGAGCGGCGTCCATCAAATTTCCATCCTGGGGCCCAGCCCCTGCAGGCCCGGCACCCGCCGGCCCCGCGCCCGCCAGCGCATCCGCCACCCGGGCCTCCTCGATCCAACGCTCAAGTCCGGCGGGCGCACCCGCGATTTCCTGCGATGCCAAACCCCGAATCTGCTCCCTACGCTCCGGAAACGCGCGCAGATCCGTAGCAAGCGCCAGCTCCGTGGCCCGCGGCCGCAGCGCACTCTCCGGGTACTGCGCCGCAAACTGCAGCAAAGCCTCCATCCGGCCCTCCGGATCAGTGACCGCGCGCGCCGCCCGAAAGGCGGCCCTGTCCTCGGCACCCGGCCTCCCCCCTTCCGTGCTCCGGCCCGCCCTCCGCGCCGACGCCGCAATCCGGCTGCCCTCGTCGGTCCGCAGGGGTTGGGCCTGCACCGGCAGGGGTTGGGCCTGCGCACGCAGGGGCGGCACCGCCCTCGCGAAGAACGCCCACGCGAACAGAAAGCTCAAGACCACGGAACGCATCGCCTCTTTCGCCTGCTGTCGCACATAGTGATCCCCAGAAAACAACGCCGCCCTCTGCAGCGCAATCCCACGGAAGCCGTACACGCGAGGTGCGGCATACGCCGGAAAGCTCTATCCTGCCCACTTATGCTTTCTGGCAAACGTTCCAGCCCGCCCCAGTCCGCTCGGCCGGCAACCCGCCCCATTCTCCCGAGACTTCCCCGGTGCGCCTAGGCTACTTCGGTGGCAGCTTTGACCCACCGCACCGCGCGCATCTGCAGGTCGCCCTGCTGGCCCGCCAGCACTTCGGCCTCGACCGCGTTCTGCTCGCGCCCGCAGCACGCCAACCCCTCAAGGCCGGCGGCGCCGAAGCCCCATTTCCCGACCGCCTTCGCATGGTAGATCTGCTCTGTGCCGGCGAGCCCGGCCTCGAGGCCTCCGCCATCGACGGCCCACGACCCGGAAACCGGCCCAACTACACCGCTGACACCTTACGTCGCCTCCTGGTCACCTTCAACCTCCCCGCCACCACGGGCACGCCCCCTGAACTCTTCGCCATCGTCGGCGCCGACGCCTTTCTAGGCCTCCACCAATGGCGCGAACCGGACGCCCTCCTTGAACTCGCCAAGTGGATCGTCATCAGCCGCCCCGGTTTCGCCCTGCCTCCCTTGCTCCCCGAAAATTGGGTCGCCACAACGTCCCGTAGCAAAGACAAACCCGCCGGCCCACTCGCCCTCACCCCCGCCCAGCGCCGGAGGGTGCACCTCCTGCCAGGCCTCGAAGACACCCTGAGCGCCACGGAACTTCGTACCCGCCTCCACCGCGGTCTGGACTGCCGCGACCTCATCCCCGCACCCGTTCTCGCCTATCTGGAGGACAAATGTCTCTACCGCGAGTAGGGGATAGAGGTTTCGAGTTGCCTCAAAATCGGACACAAATTGGCAGAATGCGCCTGAGCCCCTACAATCAAACGTAGATTTGCAGCTCCCCCGGTAAGGTTTCTGGCCACTCGGCCCGGTCACCTGGAAAGATCTGGGGTGACGAAGGAAGCACATGAAGTTGAGTTGGTTCGGCCGCGCGGCTTTGGCCCTGGTTTCGGCACTCGCCCTGGGGCTCGGCATGACGG
>CAXTZL010000116.1:0-1534 GCA_964248555.1 uncultured Bryocella sp. | reverse complement strand
GGCCGCGCGGCTTTGGCCCTGGTTTCGGCACTCGCCCTGGGGCTCGGCATGACGGCCTGCGGTGGCGGTACGATTGCCTATCTTTGGACAGTTGGCCAGGAATATAACCAGATCACCGGCTACAAGGTGGACGACTTTACCGGCAATCTCACCGCGATCGATCACTCTCCCTTTGTGACGAACGGTGGAAAGCCGGTGGATATCGTCCTCAAGCCCGGCGGACGTTATGTCTACGTCATTAATCAGGGATTGACCAGCACCTCCACCGCAAACTCCAAGGATGCCGGCATCTCCGTCTTCGCCGTGGGGGGAAACGGTACCCTCACCTTCCAGCAAAGCTACAGCTCGGAGGGCTTCGTGCCCACCTGGGCAGCTTTTGATGGCACCGGGGGCTACCTTTTCGTCCTTGACAAGTACTCCCCCAGTGGCGACGGCAACGGCTCCATCACGACCTTCGCCGTCGACGCCAATACCGGACGCCTGAACCTAGTCCCTCAGACCGCGAGCACACCGGCCGGCGGCACCGCCCCCCTCTATCTTGAAGTTGGCTCAACGCCCCTCATGATGGCCTCCAGTACCGGCTGCCTGTTCACCATCAACGCAGCCGACCAATCCATCACGCCCTACGCCATCTCCAACGGCCAGCTCGCCACCGTTACCACCGGCAAATTCTTTCCGCAGTCCAGCAACATGACCTCCATCAACGGCAACGCCACTTACATGATCGTTACCGATGCCGGCGCCAAGCCGGGCACCTCGCCGGGAACCATCTTCCCCTACACTGTCGGAAGCTCCTGCTCCCTCACCACCTTCATCGGTGGCTCAAGGGCCAATGATATTAGCGTCAGCAACCCCGTCTACTCCCTGCTGGACGCCAGCAATACCTATATCTACATCCTGAACCGCTCCTCTGTGTCCACAGCGACAACCTCCGCCTACAGCTACATCACCGCCTACAGCATCCAGAACGGCGAACTCTCGGAAGTCTTGGGCTCTCCCTTCAAGTCAGGTTCTGGCCCCTCCTGCATGGTGGAGGATCCAACCGCAAAGTTCATGTACGTTTCCAATCTGAATGACGGCACCATCACCGGGTATGCGTTCTCCAGAACGCAGGGAACACTGCAGGATCTCCCCCGCGGCTCCACCTTCAACACCGGCGACACCGGCCTCACCTGTCTTGCCCTTAGCCCTTCAGTGAACTAACGGTTCAGTCAATCAGCGGTTCAGTCAATCAGCGGCGGAGTTCACAAATTCCATCGTCCTCAGTCGAACAGAGAACGTCTGTCGGCCTCACTCCGGCAACGATCGCAACCGGCTCCCGCTCTACCGGGGCCGATGTAAGGAAGCAGATGAGCTTGATCAACGTCGTTCGCAGCGCCGCCGTCGGAGGTGCCACCTTGGCCCTGGCGCTCGGGCTTACCGCCTGCAGCCGTGACTATACCGTCGCCTGGGTCTACTCCGTGTCGGCGTCTAACGGCACCATCTCGGCCTATGGCGTCGACTACCAGACAGGCATCCTGAACCAGGTCTCCGG
>CAXTZL010000115.1:0-9337 GCA_964248555.1 uncultured Bryocella sp. | reverse complement strand
TCAGCTACATCCGCCACCTCGAGCGCCTCAATCACCCGCAACCCTTCCACCACATCCACGCCAGGCTTCAGCATCTGCATCACATCCACCGCCCGCGTTCCGTGTGGGATCTCGACAGTCTCCGGATTCAACACCCCATACTGCTCCGCCCATTGCCGCCAGCACCGTCGCACGCTTTCAATCGAACTCACCAAGACGCCGTCCATATCGAACAGAACGCCCCGCGTCTCGAGGCTCACCGCACCACTCAAACCGTCTCCCCCGCGAGCACAAAAGCCTTTGCTGCTTGCAAAATTGCCTCCACGCTCTCCGTGCTGCAACTCTCGCAATACACCCGCAGCAGCGGCTCCGTCCCACTCGCTCGCAGCAGCAGCCACGTCTCGGCAGCGTTGGGCTTCGCCGCACAAGCGCTCTCTTCCAGAAAAAACTTGATGCCGTCCATCGTCTCCGTCCGCAAAACCCGGCGGCCTGCCATCTCGGTCAGCCCACCCTTCGCGCGCTGGATGGCGCCCTGCTTCAACTCCTCCGTGATGTGCATATCAATACGTCCATACTGGTGCTCGCCGTACTCCTCCTGCAACGCCGCGACCAGTTGTCCCAGGGTCTTGCCCTCGTCCGCCATCACGTTAGCCAACAGCAGGCTGTTCAGCAGGCCATCACGCTCCGGCAAATGCCTGCTGATACCGACCCCTCCCGATTCCTCACCGCCAATCAGGATGTCTTTCTCTAACATCAAATCGCACACATACTTGAAGCCAATGCCGTGCTCATGCAACGTCCGCCCGTACTTGGCGGCTATGCGATCCAGCATCTTGGTCGTGTTAAAAGCCCGGGTGACATCCCCTGGCCAGCCCTTGCGCCTCAGCAACCACTGCAAAAGAATGGAAAAAATTTTGTGCGCGTCCACGACGTTGCCGTGCTCATCCACGGCCCCGATACGATCTGCATCTCCGTCCGTGATCATGCCTGCATCGCAGCCCTGCGCCACCACTTCACGCTGCGAAAGCGCAATATGTGGCACGATCGGCTCCGGATTAATCCCCGGAAATGCAGGATTAACCTCATTCCGTATCGCAACATACGGAATTTCCGCCTCATCGAAAATGCCGGCGACATAGCCCTGCCCCGCGCCATACATGCTGTCAATCAAGAACCGAAATCCAGAAGCCTTGATCGCTTTTAAGTCAACAAAACTCTTCAGCGCAGCAAGGTAAGGAGGAGCAAAATCAACTTCCTCGATCCGGCCCTTCCTCGCAGCCGGCGGCAAAGGCTCGTAGAGCCGCCGCTCAATCCCCGCAATGATGGACGGCTTGCCCGAACCGCCATAATGCGCCTTGTACTTCACGCCATTCCACTCGGCAGGATTGTGGCTGGAGGTGATCATCACCCCACCCGCCGCACCACGCTCCCGCACGGCAAAAGACAACTCCGGTGTTGGCGTCACCTTGCTCGCAAGAAAGACCGGAATACCGGCCCCGGACAAAACCTCCGCCACCAGGGCTGCAAAGGAGCGCGATCCAAAGCGAGTGTCGTAACCGACGCACACCCCAGCCTCGCGCCGCTCTTCGGACAAAACATAATGCGCAATGGCGCGGGCCGCTACACGGACGTTCTCATAGGTAAAGTCATCCGCAATAATGCCCCGCCATCCATCTGTGCCAAATTTCACTGCAGCAGCTGCGGATGTGCCCTGGCTTAAAATTTCATTTTCCATGTCACTCATCAAATCAGCTCGACTCGTCCGGCCTTTTTCAACTCACTCACTACCTGACCCACATTCTGCGATCCGTCCCGCGTAGTAATCAGCAACGCATCCTCGGTTTCCACCACTACCAAGTCCTTGACCCCTACCAGGGCGACTGCCTTGCCCGGAGCATACACATAGCACCCGGACGAGGTGATTTCGACGCCGTGCTGCGCCTCCAGCACGTTGCTCTTCTGCACCTCGCGGTCCTCTGCCATGTGTTCATACAAAGCCGCCCACGATCCAAGATCGTTCCAAGCAAAATCACCCGGCAGACAATACAGCTGTGATTCGGCCTCGCCCTTCGCCGAACGAGGCTCCAGAACGGCGTAATCGATCGACACCGATTCGCACTCCGGGTAGAGCCGCGCAAATGTCTCTTCAAACGCCGGCGTTCCCCAGGCATCGGCGATCTGCTCCAGCAACTCGGCCATCTCCGGCTTGTGTTCGCGTATGGCCCCTGCCAGGGTCGCCGCACTCCACAGAAACATCCCGCTGTTCCACACATAATTTCCGGCGCGCACGAAGTGCTTTGCCCGCTGATGGTCCGGCTTCTCCGTAAAACGGCGAACTCGCCAAAGCGAAATGCATTCCGGTCCCACGCGAACCGGCGCAGACGCCGCACCAAGCTCGATATAGCCGTAGCCCGTCTCCGGCCTCGTAGGGGGCACACCGATCACGACCATGCGCGGCCCACTGGAGGCGACCTGCACCCCGGCCCGCAAAACCAGCTGAAAGCGCTCCGGATCACCAATCACGTGGTCAGACGGAAACACGCCAAGCACCGTTTGCGGCGAACTCTTCTCCAGCAGAAACGCCACCAGGGCACACGCAGGCGCCGTATTTCGCGCCGCAGGCTCGCGCAGAAGCCTGTTCTGCGATAGTTCCGGCAGCTGCTCAGAGATCGTCGCGGCCAGCAGATCGTTGGTGATCACCCACACATCCGCGCCCGCAACTAAACCCTCCAGCCGCGCCACCGTGCTCTGGATCATGGTTCCTTCGCCATCCAGTTGCAGAACCTGCTTGGCCCGTGCACGCCGGCTGCGCGGCCAGAAACGGGTACCACTGCCACCAGCCAACACGATCGCTGCAAAGGGCGTACTCGGGATTGCTTCTACTACCATAGGCCCCATCCTAACTTCTTCTGGCGAAAAGCCAAGATCTCCGCAGTAACCCTTACAGGGTACGAAAGCCGCGGTACCACCGCGCGCCTGTCGCAAAGCGCAACACCGCAGCTGGCGTTCACCCCAAATGAGTAAGAAACGTACACAGCCGCTCCACGCCCTTGTCGATCACCTCAGGCGTCACGGCATAGGACAGCCGAATGTGCTCGGAAGTTCCAAAAGCCTCGCCCGGCACGGTCACCACGTGTGCCTCCGTCAGCAGCCTGGACGCCAGGGCGGTAGCCGTCGCAATCCCGCCTCGGGCTCCTGTGGGATCCAGAAAGGCCTTGATGTTCGGATATACATAGAAAGCTCCCTCGGGCACAGTGCACGTCAGCCCCGGAATGGCCTTGAAGCCTTCCAACACCCGGTCACGTAGCTTCAGGTATTCCGCATTCATCTCCGCCACGCAGGCCTGCGATGCCGTCAGCGCCGCAATGGACGCCTGCTGCACCATGCTCGCCGTGTTCGATGTGGACTGCGATTGCAGCTTGCTCATCGCTCCGATCATCTGGCGCGGCCCCAGGGCAAATCCCGCACGCCAGCCCGTCATCGCATACGTCTTCGACAGCGAACCCAAAATGATCATGTGTTCCTTGCAATCGGTGAACGACCCCGCACTCACCGGCGCCCCGGCAAAGGTCAGGTATACGTAGCACTCATCCAGCAGCAAATAAATGCCGCGGTTATGCGCCATTCGCACGATGGCCTCAAGATCCGCCGCGCTCATCACCGCACCCGACGGATTAGACGGCGTATTGATCACGATGGCCTTGGTCCTGGGCGTGATCGCCGCCTCCACCATCGCCGCGGTCAGGCGAAAGTTCTCCGCCTCCGCCGTCTGCACGTACACGGGCGTTCCCCCGGCGTACTGAATGATGTCCTTGTAACTCACCCAGTACGGCACCGGCAGGATCACCTCGTCGCCATGGTCGATCAAAACCTCCATGATGTTGAACAGCGCCAATTTGCCGCCAGTGGTAAAGACGCACTCATCCGGCGCATACGCTGAGCCAAAATCAGCCGCATGCCGGTCAACAATGGCCTGCCGGATCTGCGGCACACCCGCCACGGCCGTGTAGCGCGTGTAATTGTTCTCAATCGCCGCGATAGCCGCGTCCTTGATGTGCTGCGGCGTCGAAAAATGCGGCTCGCCTGCGCCGAAATCGGCCATGTCGATGCCCGCCGCTTTCATCTTCAACGACTCCGCCGTAATCGCCATCGTGGCCGAAACCTCGATGCGATTGATCCTGTCGGAAAAGATCTTCCTGCCCTGGGAACTCATGCCCACAGTGTCGCAGATCTGCCCTTTAAGCACCAAGAACTGCCTTGTTTTGCTACGCTCGCGCCATCAGCCGCGCATGCACATTCGGCGGCACCAGATCGCGCACATCCCCACCCAGCTTCGCCACCCCCTTGATCAGCCGCGAGCTCACATAGGTGTACTTCTCCCCGGGCATCAGGAACAGCGTTTCGATCTCCGGCGCCAGCTTGCGGTTCATCATCGCCATCTGCAGTTCATATTCGTAGTCCGAGATCGCCCGGATACCCCGCAATACCGCCCGCGCCTGCCGCGCCCGTGCAAAATCCACCAGAAGTCCTTCAAAGGAAGCAACCGACACATTGCCTATTTCCAGAGTGGCCTCGCGCAACATCTCCTCACGCTCCTCCACACTGAATAGCGGATCCGGCTTGGCCGTATTGCGAAGAACCGCAATCACAAGTTCATCGGCAAACTTGGCGCCACGGGCAATCACATCCAGGTGCCCATTCGTCAGCGGGTCAAAACTGCCAGGATAAATCACGATCAGCGAAGACATGGGCTCCAGCATACGCGCCTTTCTTCGTCCGCAGCGTGTGCCGTGCTCCAGCCTGCTCTACTCCAGCCAAAGAACATGGGTTGCATGGGGTTCAGCGATCGAAACGAATCCCAACCTCTCGTAAAGCCGCGCCGCCTCGCTGTTTTCTGCCCGCAGGCGAACACCGCGGAATTGCCCCCTCGCTTTCTTCACAAGAAAGTTCACAAGCAGAGTCCCAACACCCTGGTTCCGCCAGGATGAGGTCACATACACGCGCCGGATACGCCCGATGCCGGTTCCTTGCACAAAAGGATCTGCCGTAAGACCACCCATCGCAATCAGGGCATCGCCATCGAAGACGCCGCAAAGAAACTCTCCAGCACCATCAAACCGGTTCACGCCGGTGGCCCATTCGTTTACGGTCGTCTCGATGAAGTCGTACCCCTGCTCGCGCGCCTCAGCCCGCACACCGGCCATGCTTTCTAACGGCAGGACGATCTTCCGTAGTGAGTGCACTGCTCTCCTCAGCCATTCAAGAAATGACGGCGCACATAGTCCTGTACCGCTCGATTCAGCGGCGAAAAGGGCTTCGCATATCCAGCCGCCCTCAGCTTCTCCACCCGGCTCTGCGTGAAGTATTGGTACTTGCCCCGTAGGCCCTCAGGCATCTCGACATACTCAATGGCAACCGGCAGCCCCATGGCCTCAAACACCGGCGTCACCAGTTCTACCCACGTGTGCGCCTGCCCCGTGCCGCAGTTAAACAAACCACCCGGCGCCTCCGCATCCTGCAACGCGAAATGCAACGTGACCTCCACGGCATCCTGTACGGAAATGAAATCCCGCTTTTGTCCGCCGTCGGCATACTCCGGCCGGTAGCTCTTGAAAAGCTGTACCTTCCCGGTCTCACGAATCTGCTCGAAGCTCTTGGCCACCACGGAGCGCATATCGCCCTTGTGATCCTCATAGGGGCCAAACACGTTGAAATACTTCAACCCCACAATCCGATCGAAAAATCCATGCTTCAACGCCCACAGATCAAACATGTGCTTCGAATACCCATACATATTCAACGGCTTCAAGAGCGGCGTGACCGCATCTTCATCGTCATACCCCTGCGCACCCGCCCCGTAGGTAGCCGCACTCGACGCATACACAAACCGCACGTCGTGACTCAAAGCCCAGTTACAAAGCACCCGCGTGTACTGGTAGTTGTTCCGCAGTAAAAAGTCGGCATCCCGCTCCGTCGTTGCACTGCACGCCCCCAGGTGAATCACCGCACGTGCTTCAGCAAAGGTGCCGTCCTCAATCAGCCCCAGAAACTCCTCAGGCGAAACAATATCCTCATAGCGCAGTCCGACAAGGTTCTTCCACTTGTCATCCTTGCCCAGCTCATCCACAAGGATCAGCTCATCCTCACCCCGCCGGTTCAGCTCCGCTACCGTATTGCGACCAATAAAACCCGCCGCCCCGGTCACAATGATGGGTCTAGACATCGATTCCCGCACTCAACTCAAGCCTCCTCTGATAACAGCCCGATCCTACACGCGCGGAAAAGCCGGAGCTCTCCCACGATCGCAGCACGATGCGGCTCAAAACGTCCCGAAACGAAACACTCAGGCCTGCGGCTTCGGTGTAAACAGTACAAACTTCGCCGCCTGCGCCGCCCAATCCCCCAGCATCCACTCCGTCCGCTGACTCTGAGCCAGCCGCAGGTGCTCTTCCAGCAACAGGCGTAACTTGGCCTTCTGTTCCGCCGTGCACCCCGCAAACGGCACCGCCTCCAGAAACTCTGCATGGTATCTCTGCCGTCCGAGTACATCGCCAAACTCGTCAAAGACCCACGCCGTGCCGCCCGTCATGCCCGCGCCGAAGTTGATTCCAATTTCGCCCAGAATCACTACCTCGCCCCCCGTCATGTACTCGCAGCCATGGTCACCAATGCCCTCCACCACCGCCGTGGCGCCGGAGTTGCGCACCGCAAAGCGCTCGCCCGCCCGTCCCGCCGCAAACAACCGCCCGGCCGTGGCTCCATAGAGCGCCACATTGCCCAGCAAGGCATGTTCCTGGCTGTTCGCCGCCGCCCTGCCCACCGCGCGCAGTACCAGATCCGCCCCGCACAGCCCCTTGCCGACAAAATCGTTCGCCAGCCCCGAAAGTTGCAGCGTCATCCCGGCATTCCCAAACGCCCCAAAAGACTGCCCGGCCACACCCTCCAGCTCAAATCGCACATCCGCCGTGGTCACCGAACCCGCAGCCCGCGCCAGCCCCAACTCCCCCGCCAACCGCGCCCCCACCGACCGGTGCGCGTTCGAAATCTCCGACCTGACCGAGAACGTCTCACCCCGTCGCACCGCCGCCATCGCCGGCTCGGTCCACGCCTCATCCAGCCGTTCGTCTGTTTCAGATCCGCCCGGCCGGTCATTGCGCTCGCCCATCCAGTGCAGCGGCCCTTCGCCTACCTGCGCCAGCATCGGCTTCAGGTCCAGATCTCCGCCCGCACGCACCTGCTCTAGCAGGTCCACACGCCCAATCGCCACTTCAATCGACGGCAGCCCGAACTTGGCCAGCAACCGTTGCAGATCCGCCGCCAGCTCACGGAAAAACGTCACCACATGCTCCGGCTTGCCGCGAAACTTCGCCCGCAACTCCGGCTTCTGCGTCGCGATGCCCACCGGACACGTATTCAGATGACATTGCCGCGCCATATCGCAGCCGAGCGACACCAGCACCGCCGTGCCAAAGCCATATTCATCAGCCCCCAGCAGCGCCGCGACCAGCACATCGCGCGCCGTCGCTAAACCTCCATCGGCGCGCAGCCGCACCCGTCCGCGCATTCCGTTCGCCCGCAAAGCCTGCTGCGCCTCCGCCACCCCGAGCTCCCACGGTGACCCCACATACTTGATCGAACTCAACGCCGCCGCACCCGTTCCACCCGAGTTCCCCGCAATCACCACATAATCCGCATAGGCCTTCGCCACACCCGCTGCCACGGTCCCAACGCCGAAGCTCGAAACCAGCTTCACGCCCACCGGCGCTCGCGGATTCACACGTTTCAGGTCATAGATCAGCTGCGCCAGATCCTCGATCGAGTAAATGTCATGGTGCGGCGGCGGCGAAATCAGGCTCACCCCCGGCTGCGCATGCCGCAGCCGCGCGATCAGCCCGGTCACCTTGTGCCCCGGCAGCTGCCCGCCCTCGCCCGGCTTGGCGCCCTGCGCCACCTTGATCTCGATCTCCTCGGCATGCGCCAGGTACTCGGCCGTTACCCCAAACCGCCCAGAGGCCACCTGCTTGATCTTGTTGTTCAGGCTCACGTGCACGGCCGGCGCGCTGGCAAGCTCCGCTACCGCCGTCGCGCTCGCACTGCCGGCTCCCGCCGGGTGCCCCATCTTCGCGACAGTTCCACCGTCGCTAAGCTGGGTTGCAGGGGCGACAGGTTCTGACCGGCCACGATCAGCGCCGTCCCCCACCGGCCGGTACACCGCCGGATCCTCCCCGCCCTCACCCGTATTCGATCGTGCACCCAGCCTGTTCATCGCCGCCGTTACCGTCTGGTGCGCTTCCGGGCTCAAGGAGCCCAACGACATCGCACTCGCCACAAACCGCTTGATCAGCGAATCCGCCGGCTCCACTACCTGCAACTCCGCCGCCGCCGGCCGGATCTCCAGAAGATCCCGCAGCCGCACCGGCTCATGGACGTCGGCATCCCGCGAAAAAATCGCAAAACCTGCCGCCGGATCCACCGCGTTGGAAAAATTCCGCGCACTCCCCACAGTCGTCTGCAGCGCCTTCACCGTTGGCGGCTGCCACTGATGAGGCTCACTCACCTCCGACTTCCGAAACCGCACCCACCCAAAATCCGGCAAATCCATCTTCTGCATCGCAACCGTGTCGCCCGCCGGACCCGCAGCAGCCGCCACCGCCACGCCCCAAGTCGCCCGCACCCTCCGCTCGATCTCCGCAAACCCAATGCCCGACAACGGCGCCGGCGTTCCCGGAAAACAACCGTCCACCACCGTCCCGTGCAGCCCCAGCACGTCAAAAAGGTGCGCCGACCGGTAGCTGTCCACCACGCTGATGCCCATTTTGCTCATCACCTTGGCCAGCCCCGCCTCCAGCGCCTTCATCGTCAGCCGCTCGCCATCGGCACCCTCCGGCTCGAGCATCCGCGCACTCTCAAACATCAGCCACGGGCAAACCGCGCCCGCTCCGTACCCGATCAGCACCGCCGCATGGTGTAGATCGCGGCAATCGCCCGCCTCCACCGCCAACCCGCAACGCGTACGCAGCCCCGCATCCGTCAGCGCCGCATTCACCGCACCCACCGCCATCGCCATGGGGATCGGTAACGCCGCGGCACTCGCCCCGCGATCCGTCAGCAGCAGCAGCTTCGTGCCATCCACCACCGCCGCCTTCGCCCGCTCGCAAAGCAAAGCCACGGCCTCTTCCAGCGTCTCTTCCGGTGCAAACAAACAGGCCACTTCGCCAAACGGCAACGTATCCGCATGCGGGTACGCCCCCGCCCGCAAGGCCGCCATCTGCCCCAGGAACAGAAATGGCGAAGGCAAACTGATCCCCGGCAACGGCGCATGCGTGTCCAGCAGGTGCGGCCAGGGCCCCAGCCGCGT
>CAXTZL010000114.1:2791-9365 GCA_964248555.1 uncultured Bryocella sp. | reverse complement strand
GGTCGCTATGCTCACGCAACCGATAAGCAACGAACGCCGTACAGAGAAGTTGGATTTGCGAGTTTCGCGCGCAGCTAAGGCAAAGCTGCAGGCTGCCGCTTCTGCAGCACATCGTTCCATGAGTGACTTCGTTATGGAAAGCGCGTTGTCCAGAGCCGAGGAGACACTTGCGGAGCGCCGCATCTTCGAGCTTGCGCCGGAGAAATGGACGGCATTTCAGGAAGCACTAGATGCTCCAGTAGCGTCACTGCCGCGTATGGAATCGCTGCTCAAACAGCCGGGGTTCTTCGAGAGTGGCGCTGGGCGGTGACGGCCGATCGCACCATTGAGAAGCTGCGCCGGGATCACATCCTGGATGTGTTCGATTGCGGTCAGTCCGATCTAAACGCATGGCTTCAGAAGCACGCTTTCCAGAACCAGGGAGCGAGCGCCGCACAAACCTACGTTGGCGTGGTGGACGGGGCTGTCGTGGGTTACTACAGCCTGGTCGTTGGGCAGGTGGAGTACGCAGAGGCTCCCGAACGATTGCAGAAGGGGCTTGCCCATCATCCCGTTCCGATTATGCTTCTGGCCCGTCTGGCCGTTCACAAAGATTGGCAAGGGAAGGGAATCGGTAAGGGCCTGCTGAAGGACGCCGTTCTGCGCACCATGCAGGCGGCGGACATTGCCGGCATCCGGGCTCTTGCGGTGCATGCCAAAGACAACCAGGCATGCCGCTACTACGAGCAGTTCGACTTTAAGGCTTCACCGACCGATCCGTTGCACCTGTTCGTTCTGCTTAAAGACTTGCGCCGCATCGCCAGCGAGGTAGACCAGGCAGCAGGGAAGGCAAAAGATGAACGCAGTTGAGATCGAAGCAGCCGTCTCCGACCTGGCCGCAGAGCCTTTCGACGCGGCGGAGTTCCCGTTCCAGTTTCTCCAGGCGTTCGACAAAAAGGAGACCACGCTCAAGCGGCTGCGCAAGGGCGACTCCAATAAGAGCGACGTGCCCGGCGGTGTGCTGCTGCAGGCCAACATCCACATGGCCGTTTGCCCGCTGGGTCAGACGCGGGCTACGCTGGAGCGGCTGAAGGCAAGCCCGAAGACCTTAGCAGGCAAGGCGAAGTTCGTGCTGGCAACAGATGGCGTGGTGCTAGAGACCGAAGATTTGCTCTCAGGCGAAAGCATCGCACCCGATTACCCGCGCTTCGCCGAGCACATCGGCTTCTTCCTGCCGCTGGCGGGGATCAGCACGGTCCGCGAGATCAAGGACAATCCCATCGACGTGCGCGCGACGGGGCGGCTGAACAAACTGTATGTGGAACTGCTGCGCCAGAACCCGGAGTGGGGCACGGAGGTGCGGCGGCACGACATGAACCACTTCATGGCGCGGCTCATCTTCTGCTTCTTTGCCGAGGATACGGATATCTTCCATAGCCGAGGCCTGTTCACCAGTTCGGTGGAGCAGTGGAGCGAGTCGGACGGCAGCACCACCCACACGGTGCTGGAGGCGTGCTTCCGGGCGATGAACACGAAGGGTGCGGAGCGCCAAGCGGCGGGCGTCCCCAACTACGCGAACATCTTTCCCTATGTGAACGGCGGACTGTTTGCCGGTTCGACGGAGGTGCCACACTTTACCCGCATCGCGCGCAGTTACCTGCTGCAGGCAGGCGCGCTGGACTGGCAGCACATCAACCCGGACATCTTCGGCTCCATGATCCAGGCCGTGGCGGACGAGGCGGAGCGCGGCGCACTGGGCATGCACTACACCAGCGTGCCCAACATCCTGAAGGTGCTGAAGCCGCTGTTTCTGGATGAGTTGTGCACGGCGCTGGAGTCGGCGGGCGACAACGGTCGTACCCTGCTGAACCTGCGCAAGCGCCTCTCCCGGATTCGTGTGTTCGACCCGGCCTGCGGCTCGGGCAACTTCCTGGTGATCGCGTACAAGGAACTACGCAAGATCGAGGCGGAGATTAACCGCCGGCGAGGCGAGGAGATGCGGCCCAGCGAGATCAGCGAGAAGAACTTTCGCGGCATCGAGATTCGCGACTTCGCGGCGGAGATTGCGCGGTTGTCGCTGGTCATCTCAAAGTTCCAGGCAGACGTGCTGCATCGCGGTCCGCTGGTGGCGCGCGCGGAGTTCCTGCCGCTTAAAGATGACAACTGGATCGTCTGCGGCAACGCCCTGCGGCTGGACTGGCTGAAGGTCTGCCCGCCAGAGGGTACGGGCGTGAGGCTGCAGGCCGATGACTTGTTCCAGACACCGCTGGACCAGCCGGAGATTGATTTCGAGAATGAGGGTGGTGAGACGTTCATTTGCGGAAACCCACCGTATCGCGGATCAACATGGCAGGATGACGATCAGAAAGCTGACCTAGAAAAGATCTTTGAAGATCGAACCTCCAAGTGGCGTTCGCTCGACTATGTGAGCGCCTGGTTCATGAAAGCTGCCGACTACCTCGAAACAGCGAAGGGTGCATCTGCCTTCGTCTCCACCAACTCCGTCTGCCAGGGCCAACAAGTTCCTATTCTTTGGCCCTTAATCAAGTCGCGTGGGTCTTGGATTCGCTTCGCAAACACATCATTCAAGTGGTCGAATCTTGCCTCTCACAAGGCAGGTGTGACGGTCGTTATTGTGGGCTGCGATACGAAGGAAAGCGGTACACGCTACATCTATGAACCTGAGGAGAACTCCGGTGTCTTCTCTCGGAGCGTGGCGAACATAAACGCCTATCTGCTATCAGGGCAAGACTTCTTGATCGAGCAGTCGCTGACACCCTTGGCGGGGCTTCCCATCATGGTAAGAGGCAACATGCCCTACGACGGAGGCAATCTCTTGCTAGAGAGGGCAGACCTTCCCGCGCTTAACCTACAAGCTGCAATCCAGCGCAAGGTGGTGAAAAAAATCTATGGCTCTTCAGAGTTCGTAAAGGGACTTCACAAATACTGCCTTTGGATTAAAGACGACGACCTAAAGACAGCGCTGCAGACCCCTACAATTCGCAAACGCTTACTAGGCGTCGCAAACATGCGCATTGCCAGCCCAGATAAAAGTGCTAGGCAGATGGCGGCGTACCCGCATCGCATGCGAGAGATGAACCGGGCATCTGATCACACAGTTGCTATCGCAGCTATCTCTTCCGAAAACCGTGACTTCTTGCCTTGTGGCTTATTTGAGAGTGACACGATCGTCACAAATAAGCTCTTTGCACTGTACGACGCACCGCTTTGGAATATGGCGCTGATTGCCTCGCGGCTGCATTGGGTGTGGATTGGCACAGTGTGCGTTCGCATGCGGACAGACTTCTCCTATTCCAACACCCTCGGCTGGAATACCTTTCCCGTGCCCGCGCTGACCGAGCAGAATAAAGCCGACCTGACGCGCTGCGCGGAAGACATTCTGCTGGCGCGGGAGGCGCACTTTCCCGCCACCATCGCCGACCTGTACCAGCCGGAGACCGGCGAATGGAAGATGCCCGCCAATTTGCGCGCCGCCCACGAGGCGAACGACGAAACGCTGGAGCGCATCTACATCGGCCGCCGCTTCCGCAACGACACTGAGCGGCTGGAGACACTGTTTTCCATGTACGCAAAAATGACGGCCACGGCAAAGCCGGCAGAAACGAAGGTGTCAGGGAAGCGCCTTGCAGGAGCAGCCAAATGACGGCAGCTCGCCTCCTGTCTCTGATCGATGACCTGCGCGGCTTGTCGGCTGAGCATTCCTCTGTCGAGTTCAAGCACAACAACGACGACCCGGAAATGATCGGCAAGCTGATTTCGGCCCTTTCGAACGCGGCCCGCGTCGCCGAGCAAGCGTTCGCGTACGTGGTGTGGGGTGTTGAGGACGGCAGTCACGCGGTGTTGGGGACTACTTTCGATCCCACACGGCAGAGGAAAGGGAATCAGCCTTTGGAGTTCTGGCTTGCCCAACGGTTGCAGCCCGGAATTGACTTCTGCTTTCGGATCGTGGATAGCTATCAGAGCGCTCGGCTTGTATTGCTGGAGATACCGGCCGCAGCTCCGGCTCCTGTTGAGTTCGAAGGGGTGGCTTACATCCGTGTAGGGAGCGCAACACCTCGTCTTTCCGACTATCCGGAACGGCTTAGGTCGTTGTGGGCCAGGCTGCAACCCTATGCTTGGGAGGTAGGTACGGCCGCGCAGTTTGTGACTGGCGACGATGTATTGGCCAAGCTGGAGTATGCCCGCTACTTCGATCTGACGGGTCAGCCGCTGCCGGACAATCGCGCGGGCATCTTTGAGAAGCTGACTGCCGATCGATTGATCCACCCCGACGTGGGAGGTCACTGGAACATCACGAACCTGGGTGCGCTTCTCTTCGCCAAGCGACTGAGCCAGTTTCCGGCGCTTGCCCGCAAGGCGATTCGTTTCGTCGCTTACGACGGGGATAACCGGGCGGCTACCGTGACCCATCGTCAGGACGGAGACAAGGGCTACGCAATTGGATTTGGCGGGCTGCTGGAGTTCATCAATACGTTGCTGCCGCAGAACGAGCACATCGTTAACGCGCTTCGCGTGGCGCAGCCTCTCTACCCGGCCATTGCGATCCGTGAACTAATTGCGAACGCCCTGATCCACCAGGATATGACCATCACGGGTGCGGGGCCGCTGATCGAACTTTTCAAGAACCGGATGGAGATTACCAATCCTGGGCAGCCGCTGGTCAATCCGGATCGGTTCCTCGATTTGCCGCCTCGCTCCCGGAACGAGGCCTTGGCAGCCCTGATGCGCCGAATGCGATTCTGCGAAGAGCAGGGAACCGGGATCGATAAGGTTTTGTTCTCAGCCGAGCTGAACCAACTGCCGCCACCGGATTTTCGCTATGAAGGCGAAGCCGTTCGAGCAGTGCTGTTCGCTCCTAGACGTTTTGCGGAGATGACGCCCGAAGAACGGATAAGGGCCTGCTATCAACATGCTGGATTGAAATGGGTTAGCGGAGACAGGATGACGAATTCAACGCTTCGGGAACGCTTCGGAATTTCTACCCAGAATGCGGCACAGGCTTCTGTCATCATCAAGCAAACCCTGGCTGCGGACCTGATTCGTTCTGCCGACCCGGAACACCCGCGTTCCGGCTATGTTCCGGTCTGGGCGTAGGCGGGAAGATTTGATCGGGTTTTGATTTCTATCGCTCCAGAGATGGAGCTGAGTTAGTAGACGTATGAAAACAAAACACTTACGCCTGAATCAAGCGGCTTCAACATTTGAATGGCTTTTGATGAGAGCAGGATCAAAGGAATGAAGATGGTTGCTGGCGAAAAAGAGATTGAGATGTCCAGAAAGGCCCAGGCATGAGTGGTACGAAGATTCCATCGGTGTCGATTGCGACCGGGCACACGGGCCGCTCGACGCATGTAAACGAGTTGGGGATGCGGCCCATGCAGGAGCGCGTGTACCAGATGCGCGGCGAGCAGTTCCTGCTGATCAAGTCGCCGCCGGCCAGCGGCAAGAGCCGTGCGCTGATGTACGTGGCGCTGGACAAGCTGGCGCGCGGGGTTGCGGGCGGCGGCGTGAAGCAGGCGCTGATCGTGGTGCCGGAGCGGTCCATTGGCAGCAGCTTTTCCGACGAACCGCTGACTGCGAGCGGCTTCTGGGCAGATTGGGTGGTGAAACCGCGCTGGAACCTGTGCGCGATGCCGGGCGGTGAGGAGACCAGCTCCGCCGTCAAGGGCAAGGTGAAGGCTGTCGGCGAGTTCCTGCAGGGTGAAGACAAGGCGCTGGTGTGTACGCACGCTACCTTTCGTTTCGCGTTGGAGGCGCTGGGCGTGGACGCGTTCGACGAGCGACTGGTCGCTATAGACGAGTTCCACCATGTGAGCGTGAACGAGGCGAATGTACTGGGCGGGCAGTTGAAAGAGCTGTTGAGCCGTGGCAAGGTTCACGTGCTGGCCATGACGGGATCTTACTTTCGTGGCGACACCGCAGCCGTTCTGGCACCGGAAGACGAGGCACGCTTTGCCACCGTCACCTACACCTATTACGAGCAGCTGAACGGCTATCAGTATCTGAAGTCGCTGGACATGGGCTATTGGTTCTACTCCGGCAGCTACCTGGAGGCGATTCACGAGGTGCTTGACTCGTCGTTGAAGACGATTGTGCACATCCCAAGCGTGAACTCAAGCGCCAGCAGCACGGACAAGTACGCCGAAGTGAACGCAATCATGGAGGCCTTGGGCGAATGGGTGGAGCGCGATCCCGCGACGGACTTCCATCTGGTGCGGCAGAAGGAAACGGGCCGCATGCTGAAGGTAGCGGACCTGGTCGACGACTCGGACACCAATCGCAGAAGCAAGGTGCTGGCCGCGCTACGTGACCCCGCGCACCGCAACGACCGCGATCGTGTGGACGTGATCATCGCCCTGGGTATGGCGAAAGAGGGCTTCGACTGGATCTGGTGCGAGCATGCACTGACGGTGGGCTATCGCAGCAGCCTGACAGAGATTGTGCAGATTATTGGCCGCGTGACGCGCGATGCACCGGGGAAGTCGCGGGCGAAGTTTACCAACCTGGTCGCGGAACCGATGGCTGCGCAGAGCGATGTGGTGGAAGCGGTCAACGACACGCTAAAGGCCATTGC
>CAXTZL010000114.1:0-2691 GCA_964248555.1 uncultured Bryocella sp. | reverse complement strand
TGGCTGCGCAGAGCGATGTGGTGGAAGCGGTCAACGACACGCTAAAGGCCATTGCGGCCAGCCTGCTGATGGAGCAGGTGATCGCACCGCGATTCGACTTTACGCCGAAGGATACGGGGCCGAAGCCAGGGTTCGATTACGGTGCGGATGGCTACCGTGAAGGCGAAACAAACGTCGGCGTGGACGAGCAGGCGGGAATTATTCACGCCGAGATTAAAGGGCTGAAGGTGATGAGCCCCGAAGCTGCGCGCATCTGCCGCGAAGATCTGAACGACGTGATTGCCGCCGTGGTGCAGGATAGAGACACGCTGAGCAAGGGGCTGTTCGATGCAGAAAACACCGTGCCCCAGGAGACAACGCAGGTACGGATTCCGAAAATCATTCGCGACCGCTATCCGGAGCTGAGCGAAGAGGATGTAGAAGCGGTACGGCAAAGGGCTGTGGCGGCATTCACGCTGGTACAGACCGTCGTTAAGACAGAAGAGAAGGTGAACGCTAACCTGGGTCTGCTGGAGGGTGTGCGTCGGTTCGTGCTGCATGTTCGAGAACTGAGTGTGGACCTGATCGACGCGATCAATCCGTTTGGCGAGGCATACGCGGTGCTGGCCCGGACGATGAATGAAGGCACCCTGCGCCAGATGCAAGAGAAGATCGCGGCAAAGAAGGTCTCGATCCCGGAAGACGAGGCGTTGGCCCTGGCGAGGCGCGCACTGGAGTGGCAAAAGGAGCGTGGCCGCCCGGCGCAGATTACATCGGCGGATGCCTGGGAGCGCAGGCTGGCGGAAGGCGTAGCAGCCTATCGCCAGCACATGGCACGTAAAAAAGCCAAGGCTGCGGCAGAGGAGGTGCATCGTGAAGGCACAGGAGCTTGAAGGCGAAGATTTACTCGAAGCGCTGGGCGTAGAAGTCGAAGAGCCGGAAACCGGCACGTATACGCCACGGCAGGAGCGTCTTCTGGCCGGATTTGAAGATGTATTGCGCTTTCGCGAGACGCATGGCCGTGCTCCACAGCATGGGCAATGCCTCGACATCTTTGAGCGCCTGTATGCGGTGCGGTTGGACCAGCTGCGCAAATTGAGCGAGGAGGAACTGGGACTGCTGCGCCCTTTGGACCGCTTCGGCCTGTTGGCTGGGCTAAAAAACGGCGACGTGCGACCTGATACTTTGAGCGATGAAGAGTTGCTGGAAGCACTGGCCTCGAATGATGCAGACGATATCGAAAACCTGGTACATGTGCGATCTGCTGAGCAGAAACGCGAGGCTCCGGATTACATCGCGGACCGTGTACGGTGTGAAGATTTTGACCTGTACAAACCGCTCTTTGATGCGGCCCAGGCCGATTTATCTACTGGACGCCGCACGGCAAAGCGCTTCATTCGAGACGCCAGTATCGAAGCACGTGACTTCTTCATTCTGAGTGGTCAGCTGGTCTATGTTGCCAAGGTAGGCGAGCCCATGAAAGCTCCCAACGGAGAGAGCGATGCACGCCTGCGCGTGGTTTACGCCAATGCGACTGAGAGCGATATTCTTCGGCGGTCATTACAGCGGGCACTCTACAAGGATGAGAACGGCCGGAGAATCACGCAAGAGAGCATGGGGCCACTTTTCGGAGATACGCTGGAGCCGGCAGACATCGAGAGTGGAACGATCTATGTTCTGCGAAGCCTTTCTCCGCAGCCGGAGATTGCGGCGATTCGGGAAACGCTTTTCAAGATCGGGGTAACGGGTGGAAGCGTTGGAGATCGCATTGCCAATGCAAAGGCCGATCCCACCTACCTTTTCGCGGGAGTGGAGATTGCAGCTACCTGGAATCTGGCAAATGTGAACCGTCACCGCCTGGAACAAACGATTCATCGCGTCTTTGGAGCCGCTCAACTCGATGTAACGCTGCCCGGCTACGCAGGACGCCCGGTGCAACCGCGAGAGTGGTTCGTTGTACCGCTGCCTGTAATTGACGAGGTGGTGCAGAAAATCCGCGATGGGTCCATCACGCAGTTCGTTTACGAGCCAAGCATTGCGGGTCTGAAAGAGTTTGAGGTGGCGCAGTCCTCGAACTCGAAAGCCTGATCTGCCATCGTTGAGACAGCAGCTAAATAAATAAAGTAGCCATTTCCTTTAATAAGGCTTCTGCTAATTAAAGTACATGCTGTAGCAGACCCCATTTACATCTACGCATATTGCGTAGATAATTACACATTATGCGTATGTCGCCTATACTCGAAGCACTCTTCCCGGAGGTTCGGGCCAAAGTGCTGGCTGCCATCTTTGGACAGCCTGATCGGGAATGGTATCTGACAGAGTTGGCGCGAACTCTTGAAACGCAGCCGTCGAGTCTTCAAAGAGAGCTGGAAGCCCTGAGCAGGGCCGGCATCTTGGAACAGCGCCGGGACGGGCGTCGTGTCTATGTAAAAACTGACAGAAGCTCGCCGGTGTTTGCCGATCTGAGGGGTTTGCTGGAGAAGACAGCGGGGGTCATTCCGGTTCTGCGGGGTGAGCTGGAGACATTGGGCGAAAGCATCTACCTGGCCTTCATCTACGGTTCGATTGCTCGCTCGGAAGAGATCTCGGCGAGCGATGTCGACCTAATGGTGGTCGGGAAGGCGGGACTCTCCGATTTGATTCCTGCACTCCGGAACTCCGAGCGCATCTTGGGACGCCCAGTCAATCCTTCTGTCTACTCCTCGGAAGAGT
>CAXTZL010000113.1:0-9471 GCA_964248555.1 uncultured Bryocella sp. | reverse complement strand
GGAATCACAGAAGCAAGCGGCGGACCATCTCATTAACGCCGTTGTAGGAAGTTGAGCGCAACGCTGCTCTCTGTGCGTAGCCCGAGCCGCTATGCTGGAGTGATGGCAACAGTGTTCATCCAGCTAGCCGAGGCTGTCGCGGAAGGAGCGTGCGCCAACCTCTTCGCCATCGACGTCGATGGGAGCCTCCCGGAGGAGGCATGGACCGCTCTCGACTCCGCAGATGCGATCATCTTCGGATCACCGACCTACATGGGTGGGCCAAGCTGGCATTTAAAGCGGCTTGCAGACGCATCCTCCAAGGCTTGGTTCCAGCTGAAATGGAAGAACAAGCTCTTCGGCGGCTTAACTAATAGCGCCAGCCTGAATGGTGACAAGCTCAATACGCTTCAATACTTCGTCCTGCTCGCCGGGCAGCATGGTGGCCTTTCGGTCAGTCTCGCGATGAAGCCTGCGAACGTGAAAGCTTCTAAGCGTGATGACCCGAACCGGATGGGAGCATACTCGCTCCAATGGCCGAATGCGATGCAGCTGCCGCACCGTCCGAAATGTCAGAAGGAGACTTTGAGGCAGCTCGCCTCTACGGCGTGCGTGTCGCCGAAATGTCACGACGCTTTGCGACAAGCTAGCGACCGGAGCAAGCCGGCAAGACCCAAAGTGGGCTGCCCAGTCGGCTAGCTTGGCTGTTAAGACGGCAAGTATGGCTCTTGCGTGGTCCAGAGACGATGGAGCTGAACGGCCAGGTTACGAGCCACTGCAACTACGGCTTTGTTCTGGCTTGCTTGCCGCCTCTATAGGCAGGTGCAATCCCCTCTGTTGAAGAGCAGAATCTCGTCCGTGCAGTCGAAGAATGTGGTTGCACGTCCGACCAGGAGACTTCGAGGTAGGCGTTGCCCGCCTTAATAATGCACAGCTACGGATCATGGTCTCCAGGCTGGCTGCGTTTCGGCTTGAGGCCGAGATCACAGCCGACGTCGCGATTCTGCCTGAAGCGTTCTTGCTGCCAAGAGTAGGCACGAAGGTGAGTGCCGCAATAGGTCCGACGCCGTGAATCTTTTGCAGGGCCTGTGTCTCTGGAACCCGGTCTGGCCGAGCTCCCAGATCTGACGATCCTACTGTTGATCCTCAACGTCATCTGCGCGATCTCCGAGCACCTGGTTCAGGACCTCTGCAAGCGTCGATATCATCACGCTGTGTAAGCGATCAATCGCGGTTAGCAATCGCTGCTCTATAAGGTGTTTTTGCTCTCCGCGCGTACTGTTCACTTTCCACAATCTTTCGAAAGTCGCAAAGCTGCGGTAGCGAACGATAACGAGATCGGTCGATCCGATGTGCGATGGTCTGGAGGTAATACCGCTCTCTCCTGCACCGTGCAAAACATTGCCTGCTGGTGCTTTTTCGATGGCAAGCCGATAGAGGGTAGCTGCATTCTTGACGGTGAACTGTGGGCCAGCGGTTAGCACCATCGGCGACATAAACGGAGACGCCGGTGCGCCGCGCGGTGCAGATCAGAAACGGAATAAAGCCGTGGTCACCCGTTCCATGTACCGTTGGGGCCAGCCGCATGACAATGCAGCGTACTCCTTTACCAGCAAATTCGAGACACGCCTGTTCTCCCGGTATTCTCAGAGTTCCGAGTGAGTGCGGGTCTGGCGCATCCTGTTCCGTTGCGACCATTCCAGCCAGCATCACCAATGTTCCCGAGGTGATTACCAAGAGCTTGTCAGACCCAATAAGCGCCTTTCCCTTCGCGTCGATAGCCGCGCAGTCGCGCTGCGACATGCTTGCAGGGTCTGAGAAATCTCCTCCGAAGGCCATGTGGATGACGCCATCCGCAGCTCTCGCACCGTTTGCCAGCACTTGAAGGTCGTCAAGAGAACCATGAAGTGTCTGTGCTCCAAGCGCAGCCAGCCTGTTCATTGCTTTTCAGAACGTGCCAGGGCAAGAACTGTGTGGCGGTTCGCGATCAGTTCCGAAACGATTGCGGGGCCGCTTTGGCCGGAGCCGCCAGCAACGAAGATAAGCATCTTCAGCCTCCCCATTGGGAGCTATGGTACTGACGTTGTACGATCAATGCGGCGTCGTCCAAACAATCATCGCGGGGCGTACAGAATTGTGGACCCCCTATCTGACATCCTCTCCCTCGTGCAGCCCAGTACCTATGCCACGGGCGGCCTAAGCGCTGGTGGAAACTGGAGAGTCCACTTCCCGGCGCACGGGATGCTCAAGTGCTACAACGTAGTCCGGGGTGAGTGCTGGCCTATCGTGGAGAACGTAGCGGAGCCGATTAGATTGCGGACAGGAAGCTGCCTGCTTCTGCCGCGAGATTGGCCCTTTAGTCTTGCCAGTGATCTTTCGCACCCGCTGAAGCCATGGGAGATGCTTTCACAGCGGGAGCGGTATAACGGTATCCTGCCTTTGACTCCCGGCGATGACTTCCTCATCCTCGGCAGTCACTTCCGACTGGAAGGAGACACGTGCTTCCTGTTGAGTGCATTGCCTCCAGTTGTACTGCTGGAGAGCCAAGCACAAAGGGAAACGCTTTGCTGGGCAGTGGACCGTCTATTGCAGGAATGCGAGACTCTCAGCCGGGAAGTACTCTGATAGCACAGCAGGTTGCTTACACGATGCTTGTCGAAGCACTCCGCCTGAACCCTTCAGCTGCACGTGAAGGCACCGCGTAAAAGCGTGAAGGCCAGCCTTTGAGGCGCTGTAGATCGGGGAAAGTGGAAGAGGGATGTAAGCCAGACCGGATGAGACGTTCACAATCAGGGCATTTGGCCGGCTCTTAAGGTGTGGCAAAAACTCCTGCACGATCTGCACTGGTCCGTTCAGGTTGAATGTCGATTTCGCGCGCGTGAAGTCTGTCAGCAACCGGGGCTGATTCATGTTGAGATTGCGCATGATGCCTGCGTTGTTGATCAGAGTGTCACAAGCCGGGAACTCATCCTTAATCCGTTGTAGCAGGCTTCGGATATCGTCGGGCTTGCTTGCGTCGCTTCGATTGGTCTGGATGCCCCGGCGAAGCAGCTTCTGTTTCTTTCAAATTTTGTGGGTCTCGGCCTGTCATGATCACGACGTTGCGCCGGACCATGAGCTGCTTGGCCAATTCGAAGCCGATGCCGCTCTTACCACCGGTGATCAGAATTGTTCTCTCCGCACCATCGCCTGCTCACATGCAGTCAGGCCCAGCCCGCCGGATGAACCTGCACCCACTCCGGTTCCCGTCGCTCCCTGGAGCCAACGCGAGCTCCTGGTCCAGGAAAGCGAACCGACAGAGGCGACAGGAGCGATGGAAACAGATATGGGAGCTCTTCCTGAGTACAGGAGCTTCAGATAGAGACCTCGCCCGGCAACTCGACATCGATCACCGGACAGTAAAGAAGTTCAGAATCGCTGAGGTGTACCCAGAGGCGAAGCCGCGTATCCGTCATTCCATGGTGGATGACTATGCGCACTACCTGGATCAGCGTCTTAGCGACGGTTGTCGCAGTTCGACAAAGCTGTGGCGCGAGTTGCGCGAGCAGGGCTTCCGAGGGCAGGTGAACGCTGTGCGGTACTGGCTACGGCAGCGCCGGAACTATCGGACCCGAACTGCGCTTCCACCACAACGGCCAACTCTGCGCGCCTCGCCACGACAGATCGTCTGGTTCATCCTCAAGGAAGCGCCCGCGGCGAAGGACATGCTGGAACAGGTGTATCGGACCTCACCCGAGATCGGCACACTCGCGCAGCTCGCCCAGAGCTACTTCCGCATGTTCAAGGAACGAAACCTAGAGGCACTTCCGGCGTGGCTTGAAGCGGCAGGTCGTACCGCACTCGCAGGCTTCGTCCCAGGTCTTGAACGGGACATCGACGCTGTGCGAGAAGCCCTGAAGCAACCCTGGAATCAGGGTCACGTCGAGGGCCAGGTTCACCGGCTGAAGCTCATCAAGCGCAAGATGTACGGTCGAGCTGGCTTCGACCTCCTGCGCTTGCGCGTCCTTCAGCAGGGCTAAAGAACATCACACCGAACGCCATGCAAGGGGCACAACAGCTCATCACCAAAGGTGCGCCAGAACCTTAGAAATGTCTTACCCTCGCCCGATAGAAAGGTCCGATTTCGCCTCCAAGTCTAAAATTTGGGAGGCACGAGTTGGGCTGGGTGATGGTGAGCGAACGCGATCTGCAACGGATCGAGTTGCTGACGGAAGTTCTGGCGGGACGGCGTACGGCGGCTTCGGCAGCCGTGCTGTTGAACCTGAGCGTGCGGCGATTAGGCCGGCTGTTGCTCCGCTACCGAGATGACGGTGGTGGCGCACTGATCCACAAGGGCCGCGGCAAGATCTCCAACCACTGCGTGAACGAGGGTCTTCGAGAGTACGCACTCGAGTTGGTCCGAACCCTGTACCGCGGCTTTGGACCCACGCTGGCAATCGAAGCCCTGTACGAGAGGCACGGGATCAAGGTTGGCCGCGAGATGCTGCGGACGTGATGTTCGAGGCGAACCTCCAGCAATTTCTTTGCCCTGCCCGGTGCAGTTCTCCTCTTAATCTTCTACTCTCATGTGTAGCGGCGCACGTCCGGTGAAGGGGAACATACTCAATTGAAACGTTTCGGAAGCAGCTTTCTGGCAGGCACCACCGTAGCAGCGGGGCTCTTTGGAGGGCCATTTGGCGCAGCGATCGCCTGGGCTCAAGGCAACGTCCAGACGGTGACGCCCGAGCAGCTCGTCCAGCGACTCCCCGCGCAGGCCCGCGCCACCGTCGAGCGCCTTGCCCTCCTCAACCAGATCGACATCAATGACTGGCGTTACCACGTAGGCGACCTGCCCCATGGCGAGTCCCCCACGCTTGACGACTCCGGCTGGGCGACGGTGCAGCCCAAGAGCGAAGCCCCCGCCGAAGCCGTCTGGTACCGTCGCGTGCTTGAGGTTCCCGCTACCATTCACGGCTACAACCCCTCCGGGATGCGCATCTCGTTTCAGTTCGAGGCGACTGCCAAAGAGGATCTGCCGCAGATCGTTTATCTCGACGGTCGTCGCGTCGCGCTCGGGTCCAACCTTGAGCCCATTATCCTGACCCAAAGTGCGCAACCCGGCCAGCGCTTTCTGATCGCCGTGAAGCTCCCCGCGAGCGACGGCCCCAAGCGCTTCCGCGCCGTTCGATTGCAACTTCAATATGCTGACACTCGCCCCAATCCCGGCGATCTGCGGTTGGAGGCACTGAGCGCCGAAGTTCTGATTCCGTCGCTTTCCAAAGACCCGTCCGCTGATCAGGCCTTACTCCAGAAAGCCCTGGCCTCAGTCGACATCCAGGCCCTGGACACCCCCGGCGCCGCAGGTCAGCAACGTTTCGACGCCTCCCTGCGACAGGCTCAGCAAGGGATGGAGGCACTGAAACCCATGCTGCAACAGGCCACCTTTCACGAGACCGGCAACGCCCACATCGACGCCGCCTGGCTGTGGCCTTCCACCGAAACCGTCGACGTCGTACGCCGAACCTACGGAACGGCCGCACAGCTTTTGAACGAATACCCGCAGGCGACGTTCACGCAATCGGCTGCCCAGTATAACGAGTGGCTCTACGAGAAGTACCCCAGCCTCAACGCCGAGATCGAGAAAGACATCAAGGCCGGCCGCTGGGAGGTCCTGGGCGGCATGTGGGTCGAGCCTGACCTCAACCTGCCGGATGGCGAGTCTCTGGTGCGCTCCATCCTGCTTGGCAAACGCTGGTATCAGCAGCATTACGGGGTAGATGTCCACATTGGCTGGAACCCCGACTCCTTCGGCTACAACTGGCAGTTGCCTCAGATTTATCTCAAGTCCGGGATCGACACCTTTGTCACGCAGAAGATGGCGTGGAATGATACCAATCAGCTGCCTTTCAAGCTGTTCTGGTGGCAGTCGCCCGATGGCAGCAAGGTGCTCACCTACTTTCCACACGGCTACGGCAACCAAAGCCTTGACCCTCTGCGACTCTCAATTGATTTCGCGGCTGCCCGTAAACAGGCCCCGGGTCTGCCCGAGATCATGGACCTGTTCGGTGTGAGCGACCACGGTGGCGGCCCCACCCGGGCCATGCTTGATCAGGGCCTGCACTGGATGCAGCCTGACAAGGTCGCGCCCAGGATGGAACTGGGCACCGCCCAGACCTACTTTGACAAGGTACGTCCGGAGGTCACGCCGGCTACGGCAGCTGACAAGGTCTGGAACTATGCCTCCATCGCCCAGGGCTACACGTATCCGGCCGCGGCGTCCGACGGTCAGATCAACATCCCCACCTGGAATGACGAGCTCTACCTTGAATACCACCGCGGCGTGTATACAACACAAGCCAAACACAAGGAAAGTATGCGGCAAAGCGAGGTGGAAGCCCTGAATGCCGAAAGGTACGCCTCGCTCGCGTGGCTGGATGGTGCGACATACCCTGACGCCGAGTTCACTAACGCCTGGCAGTACATCACCTTCAATGATTTTCACGACCTGGCCGCCGGCTCCGGTATCGGCGTCATCTACAAAGACGCGCAGAAGGAGTTCGACACCGTCCGCCGCGAGACGGGCGCGATTCAGCTGGCCTCTCTCAATACAATTGCCGCCCGCATCAACACCGAGGCGAAGGGGGCGAAAGCAAACGCCGGCATCCCCGTACTGCTCTTCAATCCGCTTGCCTGGCAGCGGTCCGGATACGTCACGGTGCACGTGCAGATGCCGGCCGCGGCAACCGCCGTCTCTGTCATCGATGAAAAGGGAGCTGTTCTGCCCTCCGAGATACTATCCAGCGACGCGCAAACCAATACCTTCGACCTCAGCGTCCGCGCCAACAACGTTCCCTCACTCGGATACCAGGTACTTCACGTCATTCCCGTCAAGAAGGCCTTCGATACCGAGTTAAAAGTCAGCGGCCTCACCCTCGAGAACAGCACCCTGCGCGTCGTCGTCGATAAGCAGACGGGATGCATCACCAGCCTTTACGATAAGCACTCAAATTTCGAGACCCTGGCCGCCGGCGCCTGCGGCAATGAACTGCAGGCCTATCACGACAATCCGAAGGAATACGACGCCTGGAATATCGACCCTGGCACCTACGATGTCCCTGCAATCAAGATTGACGCCGCCGACTCCGTGGAGCTCGTCGACAGCTCGCCCGTGCATGCCACCGTTCGCATCAAGCGTAAGTGGCAAAATTCCACCTTCACCCAGAACATCACGCTAAGCGCGGGTGAGGACCACGCCGTCGTCTCCACCGATGTGGACTGGCACGAGCGCCACATCCTGCTGAAGGCGGCTTTTCCGCTTGCCGCCACAAGCGCGAATGCCACCTATGAAATCCCCTACGGCACCATCCAGCGCCCTACCACCCGCAACAACAGCTTTGAGAAAGCCCGCTTTGAGGTCCCTGCACTCCGCTGGGCGGACGAGGGCAACGGTCAGCACGGCTTCAGCCTGCTGAACAGCTCCAAGTACGGCTATGACGCGGTCGGCAATCTCCTTCGCCTCACGCTGCTGCGCTCGCCCACAGCGCCTGACCCCGAGGCCGACCAAGGCATGCAGCACTTCACTTACGCGCTCTACCCGCACGAAGGTAGTTGGATTTCGGCCGGCACGGTCGAGCATGGCTATCAGCTCAATTACCCCATGTTCGCCATGCAGGTTGCGTCACACGTCGGTTCCTTGCCTGCCTCCGGCAGCTTCGCCTCGGTATCGTCGCCGAACGTCATTCTCACCGCGATAAAAAAGGCCGAAGATTCCAACGCGTTAATCCTGCGTATGTACGAGGTAGCTGGCAAAAGCGAACAGATCAAGGTAACGCTTCCGGACGGCGCCACAACCGCGACGTTAACCAGCCTTATAGAGCAGCATGACAGCACAGCAGTTCCGGTTGCCGGCAACATCGCCACGGTCTCAATCGATCCGTACGAGATCCTTACCCTCAAGGTCTCGTACACGCGACCCATTCCGACAAACCAGGCCTCCAAGTAAGCTGGAGGAGGGATGTTCCAACTCTTAAAGATTGTCAGCCGGGGGTCATTGGTTTGTTAGAAGAACGTGGAAAGTGTACTTCAGTGACCGCTGTAGTTGCCGCGCCTGCGACCGACTGGTGGTGTGGACCTCGCAGGAGACCTTCCGCCGCAAGGATGGCTCGGACGACGGGGACCCACCAACTCCCATATTCAGAAGCGATCGAATGAGATGCACCAGTCGACCATCGATCCAGAGTCAAGCCTTTTTAAAAAGAGCTATGGCAAGAACGAGAAGGCGCCGCTCGGTCTCGACCGGAGAACCACGCGGCCTGTTGATAGGCGCGTTCCGCCTGCGGGTTGGATGGTAAGAAGCAATCAAGCTAGTGGATTGCGTAGAATCTGTTCAGCAAAAAGACCGGACAGCGAGCTGCGAAGGCTACCAAAATCTTCAATGGTGTTGAAAAACTACTTGCTTCACCGTCGAGGTTCGAAATGGAGGATGTCTGAGGCTCGCCGATTTCCCAAACGGAGCGTCTAGGGCATCCTCGTGCGAAGAGTTTTAAGCGGTTTGCGAAAAAGCGCGTTTTTCATCACCATTCTTCGTTTGTGAGGAAGATGCCGGATAGCTTCCAATAATGCGACATGTGAGGATCGATCTCGATCGGCAACTTAGCCCACTGAGAGTCGCCAGGCACTGCAGATCAGCCCCGAACCTGCTCACGTCGCCGAGTACGTGCCTTTGCACACCGAGATCACCACTTGTCTCAGCCAGCGCTGTGCGGAGTCAGCGTCCACTCGCGGATGCCACAACGCAGAGATCAGGATCTCTGGTGTGTGAACCGGAATCTCGAACTGCTGGAGTCTCATTGTGGCGACTCGGTCCCTGATAAGAGTGTTTCCCAGGCTTGCGTGCGGTACCAGCGCGATGAGATCGGAATTGGACGCTATCCGCATGGCATCGGGAAATCCGGGCACAACAACCTGCACCGTCCGACTGAGTCGAAGCTCTTCCAAGGCAGCGTCTACCGGGCCATGGAACTCTCCAATTTGCGACGCAACAACGTGCCCGCAGGCAGCGTATCGCTTCGGAGTGACCTTGCCGCTTGCAAGAAGCGGGTGCGCGTTTCGGGCGACACCGACGTATTTATCTCGAAAAAGAAAATGCGTTCGGATCTCTGGCGCTGATGTTTCTCGTTTCCCAATCTCTAGATCTACGGATCCGTCTCTCAGAAGATCTGGATCTGAGTCCCGCTTCGGCGCAAAGCGAATGCGTACATGGGGTGCGGCTTGGGTGATGCCAGCAACGACGGCACTTGCAAGCATCTCCATGAACCATTCCCCAGCACGGATCGTGAACGTCAGATCGAGCGCGACAGGATCGAAGTGTGCCAGAGAAGGCCGCAGTATAGACCTCGCCTCAAGCGAGAGCGAATGTACACGGTCTCGCAACGCCGTAGCGTGAGGCGTTGGGACCAATCCGCGCCCCGCGCGCACAAGCAACGGGTCGCCTGTCGCTCGTCGTAGGCGCTC
>CAXTZL010000112.1:0-9523 GCA_964248555.1 uncultured Bryocella sp. | reverse complement strand
TCTGCATGGGCCGGCGCGGTGTACATGGGCTGTCCGGCTGTTTGTTCGAGCTGCCCGACTTTCTCTTCGATTGTCATGCGGCCGAGCAGATTGTCTGCGAGGCGTTCCGCCTCGATGGGCGAAATCCTGCCCGCAGGTGCGCTTTGCGAATGAGCCGAAACGGCGAAGAGGGCGAGCGATAGCAGGGAGGTGATGGAGCGAGTCCGGCGGGGAGGCATCTTTGAATTTTTACGAAACATGCGAGCAGTAGAGAACTACATGGGATAAACGTTTGTCTAGCAGATTCTTTGCACAGCTTCTGAAAACGTCCTGGATGATGGAATCCCGTAGTATCGAGCTGACAAACAAGCGCGGCGATGGTGCGGGCAGGCACTTGTGGGAGCTTTTTGCGTGGTGACGAGGGTAATGCCAGGGCTTTTCCGACAGCTTGCGACGTCCGTTCTTCTCGGCTTTTGCCTCGGAGCCGCGTGCGGAGCATGGGCGCAGGGTGTGGCTACGCCGGAGCGGGGACCTGTTTCCGGTGTCGACGGGCGTGCGGGGCAAGCACCGGTGAGTGCGCCCATCCACTTCGAGGACACCATACGGCAGTCGAGGATCAATTTCACGCTGAACAGCAGCCCCGGTGCACACAGGTATTCCGTGGAGACCATGGCGGGCGGGGTCGCGGCGTTTGATTATGACAACGACGGTCTGCTGGATCTCTTCTTCACGAACGGGGCGGCGTTGCCCTCCATGGAAAAGAGTAATGCTGCTTATGCCAACCGGCTTTTTCACAACAACGGGGATGGCACCTTTACGGACGTCACCGAAAAGGCGGGACTTAGCGGGCTTGGGTATTCGATGGGAGTGGCCGCTGGAGATTATGACAACGACGGCTTTGAAGATCTGTACGTGACAGGGGTGAACCACAATCAGCTGCTGCACAACAATGGCAACGGCACGTTCAGCGATGTGACGGGGAAGGCCGGAGTCAGCGGCGTGGTTCCGGGTATCGGCAAGACATGGGCGGTGACGGCCGGCTGGTTTGATTACAACCATGACGGCCTGCTGGACCTGTTGGTGGTGAATTATCTGAACTACGACCTGAAGACCGCAGCGGTGTGCAGCACGCACAAGGTGGTGACGTATTGCTCGCCGGCTGATTTTGAGGGTTTGCCGAATATTCTATATCGCAACAACGGCGACGGGACCTTTACGGATGTCTCGGCGAGCTCACACGTGGGGCAGTACGTGGGCAAAGGGATGGGCGTGGCCTTTGCCGATTACGATGGCGATGGATTCACGGATATCTTCATTTCGAACGATACCTTTCCGAATTTGCTGTTGCACAACAATGGCGATGGCACCTTCACCGATCAGGCGATGACGGCCGGCGTGGCTTACAACGAGGTAGGGAAGACCGTGGCGGGCATGGGTGCAGATTTTCGCGATTTGGACAACGATGGAAGGCCCGACATCTTTCACACCGCGATGTTCGGTGATGCGTTTCCTCTGTACAGAAACACGGGTGACGGTTTGTTTGAGGACATCACGAGTGAAGCCGGTCTGACTCCTGCGACGAGCCGGCTGACGGCATGGGGAACGGGCGCGTACGACTTCGACAACGACGGATGGAAGGATCTGTTTACAGCCAACAGCGAGATACTGGACAATTCGATGGTGGTCGAGCATCGGCCCTTTCCACTGCCAAACAGTTTGTTTCGTAATCTGGGTGGCTTGGTGTTTGGCGATGTGAGCGCGACGGCGGGTGTGGCGTTTACGACGCCCGCGGCGCATCGCGGAGCCGCCTTTGGGGATTTCAATAATGATGGCCGCGTGGATATTGCGGTGACGGTGCTGAATGGTGCGCCGCAGCTGTTGATGAATCGAACGGAGACTCAGGCGCACTGGATTCTTTTGAAGCTGGTCGGCGTGAAGGACAACCGCGATGGGCTTGGGACCAAGGTGAAGATCACGACGGCGCATGGGGTGCAGTACAACGAAGCGACTACCGCGGTGGGATATAACTCGTCCAGTGACAAGCGTGTGCACTTCGGCTTGGGGAGCGATGCCGCGATCGATGCGATTGAGCTGACGTGGCCCATCGGAATCAAGCAGACGCTGCAGCATGTGAAGGCGGACCAGGTGCTGACTGTGCAGGAGCCTTCGCGGCCTTAGTGCGTGGCCGTAGCTAACGATGCAGGCCGGATGGTGGGCAGTTCGGATGCTGTCCCCCCCGGTTCTTTGAGATTGTGCAAGCCGTCTTTGAGAGACGGCAGTCAGCGGTTGAGGTACAGGAGCGAACCATGGTGTTGCGAAACCGGTTTCTCATTTCAGTGGGTGCGATTGCCCTGGCGTCCTGTTCTTTGGGTGTGTATGCGCAGGACAAGCACGGCGTCGATGTCTGGCTTACGACAGCGGATCGAAGCGCGTTGCTGGCCAGGCAGCCCAAGGAGCTCCAGTTCTCGAAAGAGATGGGGCAGACTCCGGCTGTCGAGGTGGACGATACGGTTCGATTGCAGCGGATGGAGGGCTTCGGTTTTGCGCTCACCGGCGGCAGTGCGGAGTTGCTGATGCGTATGACACCGAGCGCAAGAACAGATCTTCTGAAAGAGCTGTTTACCCCGGAGGCAAACGGCTCGATCGGCGTCAGTTACCTGCGCGTAAGCATCGGGTCTTCCGATATGAATGAGCGGGTATTCACGTATGACGACATGCCCGCAGGGGAGCGGGATCCGCAGCTGGCGCACTTCGATCTTGGACCGGATAAAGCGGATGTTGTGCCGGTGTTGAAGGAGATCCTGGCGATCGATCCATCGATCAAGATTCTGGGCAGCCCCTGGAGTCCGCCTTCCTGGATGAAGACCAACGATGCGCCCAAAGCGGGCAGTCTTCTGCCAGAAGACTACCCCGTGTATGCACAGTATTTCGTGAAATACCTGCAGGCGATGGCGTCGGAGGGTATCCACATCGCTGCCGTTACAGTGCAGAACGAGCCGTTGAACAAGAACAATACGCCGAGCCTTTTCATGCCGGCAGCGGAGGAAGATGCGTTCCTCAAGAACGCCCTGGGGCCGGCGCTGGAGTCAGCGGGGTTGCACACCGAGATCATCCTTTATGACCACAACTGTGACCGGCCAGACTATCCACTCTCGATCTTGGCGGACCCGGCGGCTCGGCGATTTGTGACAGGATCGGGATTTCACCTTTACGGCGGCGATGTATCCGCGATGACCGAGGTGCACGACGCGTACCCGAAGAAGGGGATCTTTTTTACCGAGCAAATGGTGATCGAGAAGCCGGGTGAGGTGCCGTTCAAGATCGAGGAGCCCGTGAGCCGCGTGGTGATTGGCGCAACCCGCAACTGGAGCAGGAATGTGCTGCTTTGGAATCTGGCGGCGGATCCGCACAACGGACCGCATACTGCTGATGGTGGCTGCCCGATCTGCCAGGGAGCGATCACGCTGGATGGCGACACTGTAACGCGGAATCTGGCTTTTTATACGATTGCGCACGTTGCGAAATTCGTACCTCCGGGTTCGGTGCGGATCCAGTCCAGCGGGCCCGGGGAGGCGAAGCTGGCCGAGGTGGCGTTTGAGCGGCCGGATGGCAAGAAGGTGCTGCTGGTGGCCAACCGAACCGCTGCGCCTTACGGGTTCGATGTTCGCTTCAAGGGCACGGCCTTTCACGCGTCGCTGGCCGCGGGCGCGGTGGCTACGTATGTCTGGCGGTAGATTCAGCGGGCGGGGTACGGTCTTGGTAGTCTAGGAATCGCAGCAGGGTGGCGGGTCACCACAGCGATCTATGACGAAGAGTGAAGGACCGGACGCAGCTAGACCGCGCCGCGTCAGCCTGAAAAGCCTGGCGGCGCACCTCGGGCTGAGTCCCTCGACTGTGTCGTTCGTTTTGAATGACACACCAGGGCGTTCGATTCCCGAGGCGACGCGTGAGCGTGTGCGCCGGGCCGCGGCCGAGCACGATTATCAGCCGAGCATGATTGCGCGGACGCTGCAGGGCAAGCGTATGCAGACGATTGGGATCCTGTTGCCGGAGCTGGGTGAGGGATACCACTCCCAGGTGTTGAGCGGGATTGGCGACCTTCTGATCGAGCGCGGCTATTTTTACTTCACGGTGCATCACCGGCATAAGCCGGAGCTGATTCGTACCTACCCGAACCTATTGGAAGCTCGCGGTGTGGATGGCATCTTGGCCATCGATACGGCGCTGCACGATCCCCTGCCGCTGCCGGCCGTATTGATTGCAGGGCATACCGGGTTGCCGGACGTGACCAACGTTATGCTGGACCACGAATGTGCCGCGCGACTGACGCTCGAGTACCTCCGCGGGCTGGGCCACCGCAGAATCGTGTTCATGAAAGGGCAGGCGGTGAGTACGGACACGGAGCTGCGTTGGGAAGCGACCATGCGCATGGCGCGGGAGCTCGGGTTAGGTGTGGATCAGGATTTGATCCTGGAGCTGGCGATGGATTCGACGTCGCCGGAGGTGAGCTACCCCGGGATTCGCAGTCTGATTGAGCGAAGGGCGGAGTTCACGGCCATTGTCTGCTTCAATGACGTGTCAGCCATGGGCAGCATCCGCGCGTTGCACGACCTTGGGAGGCGGGTGCCGCAGGATGTGTCGGTTCTGGGCTTTGACGATATTCAATCGGCGGCCTTTCAGGTACCCAGTTTAAGCACCATCCGGCAACCTCTTCGGGCGATGGGCGCAGCCGGGGCAGAGGCCCTGCTGCGCAAGCTGGCGCACGAAGAGGTTGAGAGCGTCATCCGTGTAAAGCCGGAGTTGATCGTGCGCGAATCGACCTGTGCGCCGTGTCTGGCCCCTTCTGCTGCATCAAGCAGGAAGGGAAAGAGAGCCTGAGTGCCGTTCCTGAACTAGCCGGCGAGGCTTGAACTGCAGCCGGAACGTTCTTCTGGAGTGTGCGGCTGCCTGTTAACGGGAGTTTCCAAGCAGGGCCCAGGCAATGACGGTCTCCTCGGGCGGAAGCTCCCCATTGAGTTCTTCCTCGAGATTTGCATGCGTGAGAACCATCTCGCCTGCGAGGATCTCGGATTCGCTGGCTCCGGTGTAGCAGAGTTCGCAGATGCCGATGCCACCTTCGTTCTTTACCGGAGGTCCGAAGATACGGCAGGTAAGCGGGCGTGCCGTGTAGAGTTCGCAACGGCCTGTGGCTGGATCGAGGACCGGACAGGCAGCGTCGGCTTGCGGAAGATCGGCGAAACGATCCCAGGTGCCGGTATCTTCCGGGTCGAGCACGCCGGTGAGTACGTTGCCGGGAAAGCCGGGACCGAGTTCGACCGCGAGGGCCTGGGCGCGTGTGCGGATGGCCACAGCGCGTAAAGGGTCGGTCATCTGCAGGCTTGCGTGGGCCGCGCGAAGGCGTTCGGCATCGAGCGCGGAGATGCGAAAAACGCCGTGGCAGCAAGGGGTACAGCCGGGACGACAGGCAAGCCAGGAGGTGCCGTCCGCTGCCCGTGCCCGCAGCGTGGCGTCCGCGAGCGCGCTGTCGACGATTTGGACGAGTTGCTGATCACGAGGAGGGAGCATGCTTTTGCATCTCTGGGCCGGCTGTACCGCTTACCAGGCGCGAGACCAGTCCGGGCCCTGTTTGGCGCTGTCGCGCAGGCGGCCGTCGACCCCGGCGCGGTGTTCCAGCAGGCGACCGTAGAGCCAGAGCAGGTCGGAGAGGCGATTCAGATAGATGCGCGGCTCGCCCGCCACTGCGACGCCGGACTCATGAAGGCGAACGGCGCAGCGTTCGGCGCGTCGGCAGACGGTGCGGGCTACCTCGAACAGGGCTGACTCGGGGTGGGCGCCGGGAAGCGACCAGTCGGCGAGGATACCCTCTACGGCCTCGATGGCATGGATTTGCGCGGTGAGTTCGTCTACGTCGTCTGTCGTGACGTCCGGCTTTGCCGGTTGATCCTCCGCTGGGCGTGAGAGGGCGGCGCCGATACGAAAGAGGGTGCGCTGGATGGCCTCGGTGCGATCTCGTATTTCTGTGTCGGAACAGCGGCTGCGGGCTAAGCCCAGAAAGGCGTTCAGTTCATCGACGGTGCCGTAAGCCTCGACGCGGAGGTCGGCTTTGGAGACGCGGACGCTGCCGATGAGCGCAGTGGAGCCGTCATCTCCCGTTTTCGTGGCTATGCTCATACTGCTTTGAGGGTACAGGGTCCTGACCGTCCGGAGGAGGTTCGAACTGCACGGGAGGGGAGTTTAACGAGCATTGCTCGCCCTTCCAGGTTGGGCCCGGGCACACGTCCTGTGCGCCCCAGGGCGCGCCCTTGTACGAAAACTGCTGCATTCGACCTCGCTCCTGCATCCGCTGTACTGTCGGAGGCAGAGCCGCGTGTGTTATCTGCTCCGTCAAAGCTACTGGTGCATGCGGAGCTCGCGAAGGGCGGTGCCATGGAGTTGCGAGGTCCCCAGTCCGGTGATCTGGATCGCATGTATGCACTGGACGTCGTCTGCTTTGAGCGACCTTTCCGCTTTTCGCGTGCGGCGATGCGTCATTACGTGCTGGAGCCAGGCGCTCTGGTCCGTCTGGCCGTTGAGCTGGGGGCCGGAATGGCCATGCGGAGTCTGCTGGGCTTCTGCATCGTGCACCTGCAGCCCGGTGAGGGCGGCTTGCAGGGCTATGTTGTGACCCTGGATGTCCATCCCGGCGGCAGGAAGCAGGGTGTGGCTACGGAGCTGATGCTCTTACTCCAGAGGGAAGCGCGTGCCGCAGGCGCGACGAGTATGTTCCTGCATGTGTATGACCGGAATGGACCCGCGATCCGGCTTTACGAGCGCCTCGGGTACCGGTGTGAGGCTAGCATCGCTGATTTCTATGGGCGCGGCCTGCATGCCTTTGTGTACCGCCGGTCCTTGCTGACCACTTAGCCGGTCTTGCCTATTTGTGGGGGAATGGCGGTCCAAAGCCCCTTGTCCCGGCCAGAAAGGCGTCGTAGCGGCGGTTGAAGGTAAGAATCGCTGCCCACTCCCCATCACGGTCATCCTGCCAAGCGATCCGGCCTCCCAGAATACGGGCGATCTCCGGAGGGGACAGGTCACGGTTTTGCAGATATTCTCGGCCACGTCTGGAGTGGGGATGAGCTAACAGATAGGACTGGAAGGCCGGCGTGATGTAGTGGGTGGAAAAGAGCAAAGCGACATCGAACTGGCCGGGCTGCTGGGCTGCCCTGGCGATTTCTGCGGGCGAGAAGTTCTCAAGAGAAAAGACTTTGAATCGGCGGTGCGTATAGCCGAGTTCCGGGCGATAGAGTTCGGCTGCGGCGGGCCAGGCAGTCAGCACGGTAGCGTCCGGGGCATGCTGCTGGAGCCACGCGGCAGCCTCCTGGTGGACCACGATCATGTCGCGATAGGTGAGGTTGTCCTCTGGAGCGAAGTAGGTTGGGGGGTTGAGCCAGAGTCCACTTAGGAAGGCTACTCCGGTCAGTGCGGCGAGCCAGGGCCAGTACACCGTGCGTTGCCACCACAAGCTGACCGCCACCAGAAGCAGCAGGGGGTACACGGGTAAAAGGTAACGAGTGAGCAAGGCGCCGCCCAGAATGGAAAAAGCCACCCAGTTCGCGGCAATCAGAGCGCCGATGGAGAGAAAGACGTTGCGGGGCAGGGCAGGATGCTCAGAGCGTTGAGGCAGAAGCAGGCAGGCGGCGGCAAAGACCAGGGGCAACCAGATGGAACGCTGCCAGAACAGATGCATGGCACGGTACCCGAGGGAGGTCAGGATGTGGGTAGCGGTCAGATTTGCCGTAGCGTTGTAGCGAAGAAATTCAGGGTTCCCAAAAGTGAAGCCGGTTTTCCAACGGTGGTATGCAAACCAGAAAGCCAACACCAGAAGTGGAGAGAGGAGCGTGGTGGACCAGCGCAAGGCAGATCGCCTTTTCTTCCGATCTTCGCCTACCAGACGCGGAAGTTGGAGCAGCAGAAGCACGAGCGGTTGCACGATGGCTGTTTCTTTTGAGAGCACCGAAAGGCAGAACAGGCCCGCAGTCCAGAAGAGGCGGCTCTGGCTGCTTTCCGGCTGTTGCGGGAGGCGCTGGGATGGGGTTTGTACCTGCTCGGGAGCCGTGAGGTAAGCGCCGAGCGCCGCCAGGGTGAAGGCGGCGGCGAAGATATCCGCGTGGGCGAGGGTACTTTGGGCAAACCAGATGGGATAGATCGCCGTGAGTGCCGTGACAACGAGCGCCGGCAGAAAGCCCTGCAAACGCCGTGTTAGCAGAAAAACAGCGAGGAGGCCGGCTGCGGCAAAGGCGCACGCCACGAGACGTGTGACCAGGATGTGAACGCCGAAGAGATGCCAAGCCAGCCCAAGCAGGATGCTGGGCAGGGGTGGGTGGGCGTTTGTGAACTCAGGGATGAGCGTCCAGCGATGGAAGAAGTCGAAGGCTGCCGGGACGTAGTAGCCGCCCTCGTCCCAGAAGTAGGGCAGCCGCAGCAGGGTGACGTGACTGAGGGACACCACGGCGACGAGCCCAAGATACAGGACAAAGCTCCGCCCGGGCCTAAGGCGGCCCGGGCCGGAGTTGATGCGGTTCACTGGTTAGTGGACGGGGCTGGGACCGGGCACGGCGCGCGGTCCACCACCCTGCGGGGCATCCAGGGAGATCTGACCGAAGGCGGCTTCATACTGGGCAAGATTCTGCGACAGGATGGCATGAAGAGCCTTGGCTTGCTGGGGGCTGATGTAGATGCCTTGAAAGTTGTTGACCTCCACGGCATCGACTGCGGTGGGCTCCAGCGTGCCGAAGACGAGAAGGAAATCCCAAACAGAGAGCCTGACCTGAACGCTGTTAGCGTACGTGTCGCGGTAGTCGGGGGTTTTCGTCAAGGTGACGCGGGTATTGTCGGGCTGCGTAAATGTCTGGCTGTTTTCGCTCATCGCTGCTTTCTGTTTAAGTTCCTGGTGCGGAAGGGGGGACTCGAACCCCCACGCCGGAGGCACAGGCTTCTAAGACCTGCGTGTCTGCCATTTCACCACTTCCGCTTCAGCCCTCAGCGTAGCCCCGAACTGGGTGTGGAGGCAATTCCCAGTCTGGAACGGAGTATAGAAATAAAGTTCCTTTGCCCCTGACGTATTCACGGGAGCAGCCGATAACGTCTGAGTGAGAGGACGTTGCGGAGGCGGAGCGGACCCGCTTCTCTTGCGACCTGACCAGACCAGACTGCATCAGATGCATGTAAGTTGATAGGAAGGCGCTCAACATGCCAAACGAATTTGTAAGCGTTATCCGCCCTTCGGAGGGCAAAGTTCTAGCCGGGGAGAGCCGCGGTCGCTCGTATCCTGTTCTGCCTGTGCGAGATACGGTGCTCTTTCCACACCAGGTTCTTCCTCTCACCGTCGGGCGCGAAAGTTCCATTCAGTTGATTCAGTCGCTGGGTGAGGACAAGACCATTCTGGTAGTTGCTCAGAAGGACGCACGGCAGGATACGCCGGAGAGCACTGATCTGCATGAGGTGGGGACGAGGGCGAGGGGCTGGAGGTGTTGATGTCGCGGGAGGCGTGGGGTTGGGCGGGGGA
>CAXTZL010000111.1:565-9594 GCA_964248555.1 uncultured Bryocella sp. | reverse complement strand
CCTGTCGCGCGAACAGGCTGCCGCCGCCCGCAGCCAAGCCGCAGCGCACAACGCCCAAACCACCCGCATAAAAAAGCACACCAGCGGCCTCACCCAAACCGCCTGGGGCATGGAAGCCCGCTTCCGCCCCTGCCAGGACACCCTGTCCCTGCTCGAAATCCTGCGCGGGGTTTGGACCCAGCGGCCCCAGGGTCCCGGATACGCCAAACCCTTCTTCGTCGGCGTCACCATGCGCAACCTGATCCCCGAATCCGAACTCCCACAAACCCTCTTCGACGAACCCGGCAACCGCAAAGAACTCTCCGCCACCATGGACAAGCTCAATCTCCGCTTCGGCCACACCACCGTGCATTTCGCGGGCATGCTTCCAGCGCGCGACACCGCCCCCACCCGCATCGCTTTTACCCAGATCCCCGTCCAGTACGGTGCCGAATACATGTAGCCACTAACTAGCCCTTGCACCGTAAGGTAGACGTGCCGCATCCCAACTCCACTTATGGGTTCGCGCCTCCAAAGGTCTGTTCACCTCGCCCTCTGTACCGTCTGCCTCCTCACCGGCGCACCGGCCATTCAAACTGCGAAAGCTCAAGCCCAGGCCCCCGCAACCTCCGCGACGCCCTCCATTACCCGCAACATCCCCTACGCAACAGACCCCACCGGCACCTATCTCGCCGACCTCTACACGCCCGCGGGTCCCGGCCCATTCCCGGCGATCGTCCTCATCCACGGCGGCAGTTGGCGCTCCGGCCGCAAAACCGAACTTCGAAAACTCGCCGCCGACCTCGCCGCCAAGGGCTACCTCTGCTTCTCCATCGACTACGACACCCACCCGCGCTCCTTCCCAATCTCCTGGCAGGAGTCGCGCGATGCCGTCAGCTTTCTCCGTGCCCACACCGCCCAATACCACCTGGACCCGCAGCGAATCGCCGCCCTCGGCACCTCCGCCGGCGGCCAACTGGCAGCTCTGCTCGCGGTCGCACCCCAGGGCCCGGACATCCCCGCAACCGGCACCTCGCCTGACCCTCACGCCCTCATTCCTATCCAGGCAGCCGTCCTCTTCAACGGCGGCTACAACCTCCACCCCAACGCCTATCTGCTTCGCCGCTATCTTGGCGGACGATGCTCCGTCATCCCGCAGATCTGCGATGACGCCTCACCCGACAACCACATCGCCCCCGGCGCCCCACCCATCTTTGTCGGCCACGGCACACACGATCACCTCATCCCCTACTCCCAGGCGACAGACTTCGTTGCCCTGCTTCAAAAAACAGGAGATCCCGTCACTCCCTTCGCCGCTACCGGCGCCGGTCACAGTTATTGGAGAAGTAAAAAGTGGTACGTGCGCAACCTGGACGCAGCAGAATCTTTTCTCGCCACCGCCATGCCTCCTGCCTGACTGCGTAGACTCCAATCCCCTTGCATGAATATCCACCTAAAACGCTGGACAGCGTATCCCCCAAAAGGCGAACATAAGGCGAAGTTGCATCATACGAAGCCGGAGGCCTCTACACCATGCCCAGCACTCCCTACGCCGAGCAATCCCGAGTTCCACTGCCTGGAAGTGATCGCCAGCCCTTCAGCACGAACGGCAATCCCCGCCTGCCCTTCGCTACCCCGGAAATCGAGTCCACAAAGGTTCTTCCCAAGTCGCAGCACTTCACCATCTCGGTCCTTGTAGCCCGTAAGCAGCCCATCGACACCTCGACTCTCGGTTCAGAGGTGCTCACCCACGAGCAGTTCACCGAGCGCCACGGTGCCGACCCAGCCGCCGTCGAAGCCGTAAAACTCTTCGCCGACGCGTACGGCCTGCAGGTCGAGCCGGAGACCCACCCGGCGCGCCGCACGGTGCAGCTGACCGGCTCTGTCGAAGCCTTCGAAAAAGCATTCGGAACCACACTTGAACTCACAAAAACCGATTACGGCTCCGTGCGCACCCGCAAAGGCGGCCTGACTGTCCCGCAGGACCTCCTCCCGCACATCATCGCCGTACTCGGCCTAGACAATCGTCCCCAGACCACCCCGCACATCCGCATCGCACGCCCGCATGCCGCCAACATCTCCTACACACCGGTGGGCGTCGCCGCCCTGTACGGGTTTCCCACCACCGGCGGTGCCGGCCAGACGATCGGCCTCATCGAACTCGGCGGCGGCTTCAAAACCGCCGACATCGAAACCTACTTCCGCGGCATCGGCCAGAATCCGCCGGTCGTGAACGCCGTCTCCGTCGACAAGGCAAAGAACAAGCCCAGCGGCGCGAACGGCGCCGACGGCGAAGTCCTCCTCGATATCGAGGTAGCCGGCGCCGTTGCTCCCGGCGCGAGCATCGCGGTCTACTTCGCTCCCAACACCGACCAGGGCTTCCTCGACGCCATCACCACCGCCGTCCACGACACCGCCCGCAAGCCCGGCGTGATCTCCATCAGCTGGGGCGGCCCGGAATCCACCTGGACCCAACAATCCCTCACCGCCATGGATGAGGCCTGCCAGGCCGCCGCCGCTCTCGGCATCACCATCACCGTAGCCTGCGGCGACTCCGGCTCCACAGACGGCGTCACCGACGGTGCCAATCACGTCGACTTTCCCGCCTCCAGCCCCCACGTCCTCGCCTGCGGCGGCACCAAGCTGGTCGGCACCAACACCACCATCACCAGCGAAGTCGTCTGGAACGAGCTGACGAACAACGAAGGAGCCACCGGCGGCGGCGTTTCGGACATCTTCGCCAAACCTTCCTGGCAAAACAACGTCAAGGTCCCAGCACCCACCGTCGCCGCCGGCGGCCGCGGTACCCCCGACGTCGCCGGCAACGCGGACCCCTCCACCGGCTACAAAATCCGCGTCGACGGCCAGGACACCGTCATCGGCGGCACCAGCGCCGTTGCTCCCCTTTGGGCCGGCCTCATCACCCTCGCCAACGCCGCCAACAAGAAGCAGGCCGGCTTTCTCAACCCAACCCTCTATGCCGCCAAGGAAAGCTCCACCTTCCGCGACATTACCTCGGGCACCAATGGCGCCTTCAAGGCAGCTGTCGGCTGGGATCCCTGCACCGGCCTCGGCAGCCCCGTGGGTGCCGCCATCGTCTCCACCCTCAAGAGCAACACCTCCACCCGTAAATAGCTAAAGAGCCCACCCAACCCACGGCGAAGGGGGAGCGGAATGACACATGTCATTCCGCTTTCCTGACTCCAGGCACTCCAATAGGCGCCCTCTCCGCTCCCATACTCGGTCCTGTAAGCCGCACAGGAGCCGTTCATGAGCGCCGTTTCGCAGCCCGCTGAAACTCCCCATCCCGCACAAACACCCGCCCCCATCGTCACGCTCGAAGGCGTCACCAAGCGCTACCGCAACGGCGTGGTCGCCCTCGACCACCTCTCCCTCACGCTCCGGGAAGGCGAGGTCGTCGCCCTCCTGGGCCCCAACGGAGCCGGCAAATCCACCGCCCTCAAGCTCATGATGGGCCTCAGCACACCCTCCTCCGGCGCCGTGCGCCTCTTCGGCCAGGACCCCCGCTTCGCCGCCAACCGTCTCCGCCTCGGCGTCATGCTTCAGGTAGGCCGCGCTCCTGAAACCCTCAAAGTCTCGGAACACCTCGAACTCTTTCGCGGCTACTACCCCCATCCCCTCGCCACCGCCGACCTCATCCGGCTCGCCGGTCTCGAAGGGCTGGCAAATCGTCTCTTCGGCCAGCTCTCCGGCGGCCAAAAGCAGCGCGTCCTCTTCGCCCTCGCCCTCGCCGGCGACCCCGACCTCGTCTTCCTTGACGAACCCACCGTCGGTCTCGACATCGAAGCCCGCCGCGGTCTCTGGGCCGCCATCCGCGAACTAGCCGCCCGCGGCAAAACCGTCCTGCTCACCACCCACTACCTCGAAGAAGCCGACGCCCTCGCCAGCCGGATTGTCGTCATCGCCAGGGGACGCGTGGTCTGCGAAGGCTCTCCGGCAGAGATCAAAGCCCTCGGTGCCCAAAAACGCGCCGGCAATCCCGCCACCGTGTCCCTCCCAGGCTTTGAAGCGGCATCCTCCACACCCGTCAAAGTCATCACCTGCCTCACGGGCCTCGACGGGCCAAAGCTGGCGGCTCTTCCCGGCATAGTCGACGTGCAGCTCGTAGCCGGCCACGCCACCCTCGCCAGCACGCATCCCGAAAACACCCTTCGCGCCTTGCTCGCGCAGGATGCCACCCTGCGTGACGTCGCCATCGCCAGCCCCGCGCTCGAAGACGCCTTTCTCGCCCTCACCGCGGCATAACTGCCTGGCCGCCCCCTCCACCACAAGTTCACGTCACAACTCCCAAAACCCCAGGAGAGACTCACCATGGCCACCGCAACCGTTTCTCTACCGGCAACCAGCCCGAGCCCGGCACTCCGCAACCTCCGTCTCTACCTCCGCGAAATCCGCTTCGAGCTCCTCCGCGCCAGCCGAAACCGCGCCTTTGCGCTCTCGATCCTCGGTTTTCCGGTCATGTTCTATCTCCTCTTCGGCGTCATGGACAAGGCCGGCACCCTCCGCGGCGGTCTCAACGTCGCCAAATACATGCTCGCGGGCTACGCCGCCTTCGGCATGGTCGGCGCCGCGCTCTTCGGCATCGGTGTGGGCCTCGCGCTCGAGCGCACCTCCGGCTGGCTGGAGCTCAAACGCGCCAGCCCCATGCCTCCACTCGCCTACCTCACCGCCCGCTGCATGATGGCCGTCGCCTTCTCCATCGTGATCGTCAGCCTCCTCACCGGCATCGGGGTCGCCTTCGGCGGCGTGCACCTCAGCGCCCTCGACTTCAGCCGCATGCTCCTCGTCGCCGTCGCCGGTTCCATTCCCTTCGCCGGCCTCGGCCTTCTGCTCGCCATGCTGCTGCCCGCCAACGCTGCCCCCGGCATCGCCAACATGATCTATCTGCCCATGAGCTACTGCTCCGGCCTCTGGGTGCCCGTGTTCTACCTGCCGCACTGGATCCAACACCTCGCGCAATGGCTGCCCAGCTACCATCTCGCGCAGCTCATGCTCGCCTCCGTCGGCTACGGCCAGCCAGGCGACTCCGTCCTCCGCCACGTGCTCGCGCTCGCTGCCTTCACCGTGGTCTTCCTCGGCGCCGCGGCGGTCTGCTTCCGTCGTGCGGATGCTGAGGCATAACGGCCTTCAACCCCCCATTCCCTGCTGCCATCTCTGTTGCATCACCACACCGTCCAGCCCGGCGCTACACTGGCGCACAAGGAGCGATCATGGGACCGGCTCGGCCTACTGTCTTCAAACGCCTGCTCGGGAGCCGTCAGCTCGACTTCGGCGATTTCTTCGCCCTCGCCTACCTGGTCTTTTTCATCCTGGAGCCGCTCGCCCGCCGCTCCACTCGCTATTGGCTCGAGTGCGCTCCCCTGCTGCTCACCTTCCTGGTTTGCTGGTTCAGCTTTCTCTGCAGCAACACGGCCCGCACCAAGCGTTGGATCATCGTTGTCGTGGCGCTGCTCGGCATCGGCACCATGCCGCTAAACGAGCCCGGAGGCGTCTGCTTCCTCATCTATGTCATCTCGCTTGTGCCGTACGCGGTAACGGCCGTGCCCTGGCAACTGAGCCTCATGGGCATGGATCTGGTTCTCATGTACGGCCTGGAGCGTTGGCGTCACTTCCCTCTCTCCGCCATGTTCTTCACCCTCTTCTTCGCCATCGTCGGCGGCGGTTCCAACCTCTTCTTCGCCGAAAAAGAACGCAATAACTGCCAGCTTCGCCTCAAACAGGAAGAAATCGAAGCCCTCGCCGCCGTCGCCGAACGCGAACGCATCGCCCGCGACCTCCACGACGTCCTCGGCCATACCCTGTCCGTCATCGTGCTCAAAACAGAACTCGCCGGCCGCCTAGTGGAGCGCGAACTCGCAGAGCGCGAACTCGCAGAGCGCGAACTCGCAGCCCCGTCCTCCCCGCTGTCATCTCGACCGGAGCACGCAGTGCGGAGCGGAGAGACCCCTGTATTTGCCCCCGCCCAGGCTGGGAACAACCTCGACCTCACCAACCTCCAACGCGCCCGCGCCGAACTCGCCGACGTCGAACGCACCGCCCGCACCGCTCTCGCCGAGGTCCGCGAGGCCATCGGCGGCTACCGAGCCCGCGGCCTCAACGCCGAAATCGAAGCCGCCCGCACCACCCTCGCCACCGCCGGCGTCAACCTCCGCACCGAAGGCGCCATGCAGCCGGCCGCGCTCTCCGCCGGCGAAGAAAGCGTCCTCTCGCTCGCCCTGCGCGAAGCCGTCACCAACATCGTCCGCCACGCGCAGGCCACGGAGTGCCGCCTCGCCGTCGTCCAGCAAAACGGCCGCTACCGCCTTTCCATCCAGGACGACGGCCAGGGCACGGCCGCCCACGAGGGCAACGGACTCCGCGGCATGCGCGAACGCGTCGAAGGCGTAGGCGGCCACCTCTCCCTATCCCGCGAAGCCGGCACCCGCCTCCTCATCGACATCCCCCTGCGAAGCGCCTGATCCGCGAAGCGCCTGATCCGCGAAGCGCCTGATCCCGCACAGCGCCCGATCCTGCGAAGTGCCCGATCCCGCGCAGCGGCGAGACCCCGCATTTCGGCACGCCGACAGCAGAGCCACCTTGCCAGCCGCGTCCGCCTTTGTGTCATGCTGAGGCAGGATTCTCTTGCCTCAGCCTTCGCCCAAATCCGCTCTGAACCCCATCAAGGTCGTCCTCGCCGAAGACCAGACCATGGTCCGGGGCGCCCTCGCCGCCCTGCTGGAGCTCGAACCCGACATCCGCGTCCTCGGCCAGGGCGCCAACGGCCGCGAAGCCCATCGCCTCGTCCAGTCCCTCCACCCCGACGTCCTCGTCACCGACATCGAAATGCCCGAAATGACCGGTCTCGAGCTCGCCGCCGCACTCAAACAGGCCGACTGCAAGACCCGCGTCGTCATCCTCACCACCTTCGCCCGCCCCGGCTATCTCCGTCGCGCCCTCGAGGCCGGCGCCCGCGGCTACCTGCTCAAGGACCGCCCCGCCAGCGAACTCGCCGAAGCCGTGCGTCGCGTGCACAACGGTCTCCGCTCTATTGATCCCGATCTCGCCGCCGAGGCCTGGACCGCCGACGCCGACCCCCTCTCCGACCGAGAACGCCAAATCCTGCAGCGCGCCGGCGACGGCCGCTCTTCTGCCGAAATCGCCGCCGACCTCCGCCTCTCCGAAGGCACCGTCCGCAACTACCTCTCCGAAGCCATCGCAAAACTAGGCGCCACCAACCGAACAGACGCCGCCCGCATCGCCCGCACCCGCGGCTGGCTTTAACGCTCCAACCGCACCGTGCCCTTTGGTTGTCATTCCCGAAGGGAATCTGCGTTTTGCCGTAGCGCAAGCAGCCAAGGCTCAGCGTCCAACGCCTAAATCCGTGATTCCTCATCTTCCCTACACCGGTCGCCTCGCTCCCTCCCCCACCGGCCTGCTCCATCTCGGCCACGCCGCCACCTTCCTCATCGCCCATGACCGTGCCCGCGCCGCAGGCGGCCAGCTCCTGCTCCGCATCGACGACCTCGACCTCCAACGCTCCAAACCCCACTTCCTCGAAGCCGCCCGCGAAGACCTCCGCTGGCTCGGCCTCACCTGGGACGCCGAACTCCGCCAGTCCCAACGCCTCCCGCTTTACCGCCACGCCCTCGACCAGCTTCTAGCGCAAGGCCTCGCCTACCCTTGCAAGTGCACCCGCCGCGACGTACAACAATCCCTCGCAGCCCCCACGAAGACACCCCCAATGACCCGCAGGATGAGCCCGTCTACCCCGGCCACTGCCGCCCCGCACTCTCCCCACACACCAACCTCCAACCCCACACCAACTACCGCTTCCACGTCCCAGACAGGGAGATTATCACCTTCACCGACGCACACTGCGGCCCACAGCGCTTCACCCCCGGCTGCGACACAAAAGCCGACTTCGGCGACTTTCTGCTCTGGCGCAAAGACGGCCTCCCCAGCTATCAGCTCGCCTGCGCCGTCGACGACGCTGCAATGCAAATCACCGAAGTCGTCCGCGGCCGCGATCTGCTCAAATCCACCGCCCGCCAGATCCTCCTGCGGCGCGCCCTCCGCCTCCCCACCCCGCTCTACTTCCACATTGACCTTCTCCTCGACGACGCAGGCCAGCGCCTCGCAAAGCGCAACGACGCACTCAGCCTCCGCGCCCTGCGCGAAGCCGGCGTTTCAGCCCTCGATGTACGAAAACGACTACAACTTTAGCGGCATCACAACGAAGCGGGAGACTTTATGAAGACTGCTCGCTCCATCGCCCTCGTGGCCGCATCCACCGCACTGTTCTTTGCCGGCTGCAAAAAGACCGCCGATAACACCGGCAACTACAAAACCGCCATCAACAACTATCTCGGCACCAACGTCAGCTGTCTCTGGTCCGAACCCCAGAAATTCCCCGTCCAGGTAGACACCTCCGACTCCGGCAAGACCGCCAAATACGACGCCCTCTATAACCAGGGCCTGCTCGACCGCACCACCGGAGACAAGAAAAAGCTGCTAGGCCTCGTCAACAAACAGGTCACCAACTACGACCTCTCCGCCAAGGGCAAAAGCGCCTGGACCGCCTCCAACGCCGACCCCAGCACCGGCAACTTCTGCTACGGACACCGCGAAGTCACCTCCATCGACAACAGCAACGCCTCCGGCAACAACCCCGGCGCCACCGCCACCGTCGCCTACCACTACGACTTCTCCTCCGTTCCCGACTGGGCAAAAAACGGCGGCGTCCAAAACGCCTTCCCCAACGTGCAGCGCAACCTCGCAGGTGGCTCCTCCTCCGCCACCCTCACCGACACCGACAACGGCTGGGTCGTAAAACAGGGCTCCGGCGGCACCTCCAACGCCGACAGCGAACTCGTCCACTAAAACAAAGCTGTTCTGACGCCAAAAGATAAAGGCCCGCAATCACCACTGCGGGCCTCCTGCGTTCTCTTGTCATTTCGCAGCACTTCGTCTCTTGTCATTCCGCAGCACTTCTTCTTTGTCATTCCGCAGCACTTCTTCTTTGTCATTCCGCAGCACTTCTTCTTTGTCAT
>CAXTZL010000111.1:0-465 GCA_964248555.1 uncultured Bryocella sp. | reverse complement strand
TTCGCAGCACTTTTTCTTTGTCATTCCGCAGCGTAGCGGAGGAATCTGCATTCCCTCCACCCTCCACCCGCTAGTCGTCCCCGTCCTCATCCGCATTCCGCTGCGTCCCATCCGAAGGCCCATCCGCGTAATACGCCTGCACCACAGCCGCGTACGGCTTCATTTGGTAATCCTTCGGCGGCGTCCCGCCCGCCAGGTTTCGCACAAAATAATCCCACCGCCGCCGCATCATGTACTGCGACGCCTCCCCATACCCATGGTGCGCATTCGGAATCAGGATCAAGTCGAAATCCTTGTTCGCCTTGATCAACGCATCCACCACCAGCAGCGTGTTGTTTTCCGGAACATTGTCGTCCATCGTTCCGTGCGCCAGCAGCAGCTTGCCCTTTAGATTTTTCGCATAATTCTGCGCCGCCTGGGCGTTGTAGTTGTCCTCGGGCGTGTCGTTGTGCACCTCCAGCCCAC
>CAXTZL010000110.1:0-9747 GCA_964248555.1 uncultured Bryocella sp. | reverse complement strand
TGCTCATGATCGGCGACGGCCCCGACCGCTCCCAGGCCGAGTTCCTCGCCAAACAACACGGCGTGCTCGACCGCTGCCACTTCGTCGGCAAGCAGGAAAACGTCAACGAGCTGCTGCCGCTCGCCGACCTCATGCTCATGCCCTCCGAAATGGAATCCTTCGGCCTGGCCGCGCTTGAAGCCATGGCCTGCCGCGTCCCCGCGGTCGCCACCCGCGTAGGCGGCGTACCCGAGCTCATCAACGACGGGGTAGCCGGCGAAGCCCAGAACGGCCTGCTCTTCCCCGTAGGCGATGTAGCCTCTATGGCCGAAGCCGCCACCGCCCTGCTACGCGACCCGGCCCGCCTCACTGCCATGGCCGACGCCGCCCGCGCCACCGCGCAGCAACACTTCTGCGCCTCCCGCATCATCCCCCATTACGAGCGCTTCTATGACCAGATCATCGCGCAATCCCAGGCCTGACCACACGGGAACCCAAAGCTGCGGCTAACCACTGGAGCTTGATAGCCTAAACGGCATGGCTGACCGGACGGAGCCCCGCAGAGCGCAATGGCCACTCACCATCCTGATCGTCATGGAGGGCCTCGTTCTAACGCTCCGAGGTTTACACGTCCTTTCCGCAAGCTGGACCGTGGGCGTGTTCTTTCTTCTGATCATTCCCTCCGCGACCCTCAAGGCATTCACCCACGTCCGGCGCCTCTAGCCGCCGCAAAAACCACTCCGGCTCGAGTTTACAAACGACCAAAGGTCCTTACGCACGAACCAAAAGGGGCAACGCCCACCACGGCTCCCCCACCGATTTGGCTACCGCGCGCACAAGCCTCCGCTCTATCCTTGAGCAGGCGCTTCGGGCGCGACCCTGGGAGAACTTTGCACATGAACCTGAAGCGTTGGCAGCCGGTCTTTCCGGCCCTGGCTCTACCTTTGCTAACCCTCACCGGCATGGCGCAAACCACCGGCGTCTCCCACCCCGACGACCCCACGCTGGAGGCCACCCAAACCACCGGCCCGGCTAACACGTCCGATCACTACATCCCGCCCTCGAAATCGGCCGCCGCGGCCCGTTCCACCGCATCCGCAATGCCCGTAGCCCAGCCGTACCAGGGCCAGCCGGCCGGCTCCGGCGAAGCCGTCGCCTATTCGGCCACCGGTCCAGCCCCGCTCTCCACTCCGGCGCAGCCGGCGCCCGGCCTCCTCGTCAGGCAGCCTACCTCGGCCCTCCCCGTAACCTCAACCACCTACGCCCCCGCCGGAAATGACGATGACATTGTCACCGAGGTCCCCGCGGGTCCCTTTGAACTACCCTCCGGCGCCGTCCTGAAGACGCGGCTCGACACCGTTCTCGGTACTGACACCACACCCGTCGGCTCCCCCTTCAACGCGCAGTTGCTCGCCGACGCCGGCCACGATGGCAAAGTGCTTCTGCCCGCCGGCTCCGTCATCCATGGCCGCGTCACCTCGGCCCACGGCGGCCGGCGCATCACAGGCGGCGCGGCCATCCGCCTGCAGCCCGAAACCGTTACCCTCCCCGATGGCACCAGTTACCCCCTGCGCGCAACCGTGACCGCCATCCAAAGCGACGACGACCTGAAGGTGAACGATGAGGGCGTGATCAACTCCCGCGGCAACACCAAGGCCACCCTCGGCGTCATCGGTGGCACCACGGCCGTCGCCGCGGTCGCCGGCGCCGTCGTGGGCGGCGGCCTCGGAGCTGCGGTAGGCGCAGGCATCGGCGCAGGCGTCGGCACCATCGTCTGGCTTAAGCAGGATCACCAGGCCACCCTGCCAACCGGAACCACACTCTTCTTCGCCCTCGACGACGCCCTGCAACTCACTCCCAGGTAAGCACCCTGAAGGTTCTAACTTGTAAGTTCGAAGACCTTCTTCCGTCATCAGTGCAGGTCTCCTGATCGCATCTCGTGGAGAGACAAAGGAACGTACAACGTAGTACGTACAACTTAGAACGTCCAACCTAGAACGCCCTACCGCATCACTTGCGACAGCAGCCGCTTCCAGTTCTTCTGGTTCCGCCGGTAGCTCTTCTTCAAGTCCTCAAGCGCTCGCTTCAGATCCGGATTCTCGCTCATGCCCCGCCAGGCCGGGTTGATGGTGAACCAGGGATAGTTCTCATTACCCAGGTAAATGGCCCGCCGCAGCCAGTGCAAAGCCTCGCTCGCATCCCCTTCCACCGCGAAATACGTGGCCAGCCGATAGGCCATCTCGCTGTCCGCCTCGGCTGCGCCGAGCACGTCCTCCAGGATGAAGTCCGCCGCTCGCCGCCGCTCCCCCAGCTGCACATAGCACATCGCAATGGTCGGAAACACGATGCGCAACGACGCATCATCGCGGATCACGCTCTCCAGCGTGTCAATCGCCTTCGAAAGCTGCCCCGTCCGCATCTGCTGGTACCCATGGCTTATCCGCAGTAGCGGCTGGCGCGGCTCAAGCGTCAGACCCTTCTCGATTTCATCGCCTGCAATCTCCAGTTGATTCTGGTACTGGTACACCCGCGCACGGTGGTTGTAAATCAACGCCGCATTCGCCGGATTCAGCCGCAGCGACGTGTTGAACTGATCCAGCGCGTCCGAGTACAACCCATCCAGCCGCAGCGTCAGCCCCGCCACCAGGTGCACATTCCAATCGTTGCCGGAGTCCTGCAACAGGTGTTCGATCCCGTGCCGCGCGCTTTCCTTCTCCCCTCGTGAAAGCAGCATGTACACACGGTACAAATTCGCTTCCACCGAAGCCGGGTCCCGCTCCAGCGCCTTGTCAAACGACCGCCGCGCCTCCAGCACATGCATCTGTCCGCCCAGTCCATGCCGTGCATACTGCAGATGCGTGATGCCCAGTCCGGTCCACCCCGGCGCATAGGCCGGATCGTGCGTGGTCACGCCCTCAAACAGGGCCCGCGCCCGGTCCAGTTCATCCCGGCTGCCGGTGCGCGTCATAAACGAGGAAAGCAGCGCCCGCGCCCGCAAATAATCTTCCGAGGCCGCATTGCCGAGCGGCGCGGTCCGCAGCCCATCGGGCACCTTGATCTGCAGCGAGCTTGTGCCGTTCAGCTCCGCGAAAACTTCATCGCAGATCTCCGCCTGGATGGAGATCAGGTCGAAACTGGCCACACTGATGGACCCGCCCGTACGTACGCTTTCGCCCTTTACGTCCAGCATCTGCCAGTTCAGGTCAAAGCCCTTGTCCGAACGCAAAAAGCTCCCCGCCAACACGAAGTCCACCAGCAACTTGCGCCCGATGCTTAACGGATCGAACTGCTTGGCCCCCAGGCTCAGCAGTGAACTCGACGGCCGCACCACCAGCGACGGCACCTTGGCCAGCCGCGCGCCCAGCGCATCGGCCAACGCCGACCCGTAAAACGGCGTTCCGTCACCCTGCCCTAGGTTCAGAAAGGGCAGCACCACAATGGTCGTCCGACGGTCCACCTCGGCATCCGGCGTCTCGCGGAAACGCTCTGCCAGCATCGACAGCAGCCCCGTATTTCGCTTCGCTTCCTCCGGCGTCTGCAGGTCCAGCCGCTGCTGCGCCGCCATAAAGGTCGCGCTCTCACCGGGCATCGCCGCCATGTCCAGCTGCAGCGAGCGCAGGATCGTTTTCAATCCCTCGCGCACATCCGCCGCCGACGCAAACCGCTCCGAGGGCTGCTTCTCCAGGCAGCGCAGAATCACGCTCTCAAGCTCCAGCGGAAGTTCCGGCATCATCTCACGCAGACGCGGCGGCTCGGCAAACTGAATTGCCCGAATGCTCTGCACCTCCTGCCCGTCCGGCTTATGAAAAGGATGCCGCCCGCTCGCCAACTCATACAGCAGCAGCCCCAGCGCAAAGATGTCACTGCGCACGCTGCTCTGCCCCGTAACAAACTGCTCCGGTGCCATGTACGCGATCGTGCCGCCACGCGCCGTGTAGGTCGCATCCGGCAGCAACGCCATCACCGAGCCGCCTCCGTCCGAACTGGACGGGTCGAATTCCACCTGCTCGCGCTTCAGTTGCCGCGCCAGGCCGAAATCAAGAATCTTGATCAGTCCGCCGTCCGTCAGCATCACATTGGCCGGCTTCAGGTCGCGATGGAAGATGCCCAGGCCATGCGCCGCCTGCAAACCGTCCGCAATCTGGATGCCGCTCGAAAGCACCAACTGCACACTCGCCGGCCCCTCCGCAATGACCTTGTCCAGGCTCTTGCCAGGGATGTACTGCATGACGATGTAGGCCTCGTCAGCCTCTTCGCCCACCTCGTAGATCGCGCACACATTGGGATGGTCGATCGCCGAGGCCAGCCGCGCCTCCCGCAGCTGCGTCACCCGCATCTGCTCCGGCGTCTGTGAGCCCTGCTTCAAAAGCTTCAACACAACAGGCCGCTGCAACAGCGTGTCATTGGCGAGAAACACCACCCCGCTGCCGCCCGAGCCAATCTTTCGCAACACCTCGTAGTGCCGGATGTGGCGACGTTTCATAGCTCCCCATTATCGCAGCAGCCCCGGGGGAATTTTCACGACGAAAGACTTTCCTGCTTGCTCACTCCAACAAAGCGCGGGGGCGACCCTTTGACCGGGGCCTGCATCTCATTATAGCAATGCTGGAGACTCAGCCCTGCTGACTCCACACCCTAGAAGTCCAGGAAGATTCGAAACAGCATGGCAGGGACGATTCTCCTTATCGACGACAACGCGGTGCAGGCCGCAACGCGGCAAACCATCCTCAAACGCGCTGGTTTTTTCGTCATCGCCGTTTTAAGCCCCGAACGCGCTCTCGAGCAGTACCGGAGCCATGAATTTCCGGCTCCCATTGACCTCATCATCACGGACCACATCATGCCCGGCATGACCGGCTCCGAATTTGTCCGCGAAATTCGCAGCTTCGATACGGAAGTTCCCGTTCTCGTCATCAGTGGTTTGACTGAGGCGGAAGATGAGTACGGCGGTCTGAACATTCACTTCCGCCTGAAGCCGCTGCTGCCTGACAATCTTCTGGCCAGTGCCACCCGGCTTGTCGCAGAGCGCCACTCCGTTTCCACCGAACAGTAAGAGAACCCCCGACGGCTGCACAGGAAGCAGTGTGGACCCGGAACGCCCCACGCCGTTTCACCTTGGCTCGGAAAACCTGCGAGAATAGGAGCTGAAGGACGCCTCCGCGCATGCCGACCCTGTCGTCGCATCCTATGCCCTCCCTGGGCAGCTTTTCTCTCCTGCTGGCGCTCGCCGTCACCGTGTACACCGTCTTTGCCGGGAGCCTCTCCCTTTGGGCCGGCGCTTATGGCCGCGTTCTGGCTGTGCCCCTGGACCGCCTCCGTGAAACCTCGCGCCGCGCCGGCCTTGCCAGCTTCTTCGTCATCTCGGTTGCCGCCCTCGCCCTGGTCTGGGCCGCCTTCACCAACGACTTCTCCGTCGATTACATTCTTCACCACACCAACCGCGCCCTGAACCCTGCCTACAAGTTCTCCGCGCTCTGGTCCGGCCAGGAAGGCTCTCTGCTCCTCTGGGCGTGGCTGCTCTCCGCCTACGGCTTCGTCCTCCGTCTGCGTCACAAGGTCGACATCACGCTTTCGGCTTACGCTTCAACCATCCTCGCCGCCATCCAGGTCTTCTTTCTTCTTCTGCTCGTTTTCGCAGCCCCGCCCTTCGCCATCGTCGCCGGCGGCGTCGCCCCGGCCGACGGCTTCGGCTTGAATCCCCTCTTGCAGTACCCGGAGATGGTCATCCATCCGCCGATGCTCTATCTCGGCTATGTGGGCTTCTCCGTTCCCTTTGCCTTCGCCCTCGGCGCCCTCATGATGCGCTACCCCGGCGAAAAGTGGATCCACATCACCCGCCGCTGGACCATGGTGACCTGGCTCTTCCTTACTTGCGGCATTGTGCTCGGCATGCACTGGGCCTATGCGGTGCTCGGCTGGGGCGGCTATTGGGGCTGGGATCCGGTGGAAAATGCTTCCCTCATGCCATGGCTCGCCGGCACTGCCTTCCTGCACTCGGTCATGATGCAGGAAAAACGCGGCATGATGAAAATCTGGAACGTCTGGCTCATCTTCGCCACCTTCCTGCTCTCCATTCTCGGCACCCTGCTCACCCGTTCCGGCCTCGTCAGCTCCGTGCACGCCTTCGCGCAAAGCTCCATCGGCAGCTGGTTTTACGCCTTCTTTATCATCATCCTCGCGGTCTGTCTTTTCACCTTTTTCAAGCAAAAAGACCACCTCCGCTCCGAAAACCACCTTCAGTCCCTCGTCTCCCGCGAGTCCAGCTTTCTGTTCAACAACCTCATCCTGCTGGCCTCTTGCTTCACCGTGCTCTGGGGCACGCTCTTCCCAGTCATCAGCGAATACGTCCAGGGCTCCAAAGTCACGATGGGACCGCCCTTCTACAACCGCGTCATGGTTCCCATCGGCCTCGGTCTCATCCTGTTGACGGGCATCGGTCCCCTGCTGGCCTGGCGGTCCACCTCACTCAAGGCCCTCTGCCGCAACTTCATCCTGCCCTGCTCAGTCATCCTGTTTTCCGCTGCACTGCTGATGGCGACCGGTCTCCGTCCCTGGCGGGAAGACGACCCCACCTCCTCCATCTATGCCCTTGTTTGCCTCTCGCTTTCCGCCGGCGTCCTTACCGCCATCGCCTCCGAGTTCCTCCGCGGAGCCGGCGTGGTTCGCACCCAGACTGGAAGCAATCTCCTCAGCTCCGCAGTTCTGCTCACCCGCCGCAACACGCGCCGCTATGGCGGCTACCTGATCCACTTCGGCATCGTGGTCATGTTTATCGGCCTCACCGGTGCCGCCTTCAACCAGGCCCGCGAGACCGAAATGGGCTTCGGCGATTCCGTCGCCGTCGGGGACTGGAAGCTCGTCTGCCAAAGCTACTCTCAGGACTCCAACGGGAACTACGACACCGATTACGCCCTGCTCGACCTCTTCCACAATGGCAAAAAAGTCACCCAGCTTACCCCCGAGCGCCGCGTCTACTTCCCGGACACCGACCACGCCCAGGCCTCCACGGTTGTCGCCATCCACTCCACCCTCGCCCGTGATCTCTACGTCGTCTTCGAAGGCCGTGATGCCCAGACCGACAAGCCCATCATCAAGGTCTTCCTCAACCCGCTCGTCAACTGGATTTGGATCGGCGTGGGGATTGTTATCTTCGGCACCGTCATCGCCCTCGTCCCTTCCCTGAAACCCGGCGTTCAGCGCCTCACGGCGACCGCTCCGCACCGCGTCTCCACCCAAAAAGGACGCTCCCTGGCCGACCGCCCCGCCGTAGCTGTCGCTCGCACCCGTACGGAGGCCGGCCGTGCCTAAGCGCCTGCTCCAGATTGCGCTTCTCTGCTTCGTCGGCCTCACCATGCTCGGCGCCAGCTCCACCGACTACCGGTATGGCAAGCTCGGTCACAACCTTATGTGCACCTGCGGCTGCGGTGAGGTTCTTCTCGAGTGCAACCACGTCGGCTGCCCCACCTCCGGCCCCATGACCTCCGAGCTGCACACCCTGCTCGCCACCGCGGTGCCGGACGCCGGCATCCTGCACTGGTTTGTCAACAAGTATGGTCCCGTGGTTCTGGCCAGTCCCACACTGCACGGCTTTGATCTGCTCGCCTGGATTATGCCCTTCGCCGCGCTGGCTCTCGGCATCTGTGGCGTGGTCGTCCTCGTACGCCTGTGGCATGGCCGCCACCGCACCCAACTAGCCGGCAACTCCTCCGCCCCCACCATTGATCCGCTTAGCGATGCAGTACGCGAGCGCATCCGCCGTGAAACCACCTTCGAGCCCTGAGCGTAGACCCTTACCGCGATGACGCGCCTGGATCTTCTACAACTCGTCGTCGCCCGCGCCCGTGCCAACGGCTTTGAGTTCCGCCGTTGGTACACCGGCCGTCTCTGCCTCCCCTGGATCAGCGCCGAAGCCGCCGTCAACCTCCTCGAACAGCAGCGCCGTTATTACGCCCTCATCTTTTCCCACGATTTCGCCTGCACCTTCTGGAAACCCGGCACCGATATCACCTTCGACGTACCCGCCCGCAGCTTCAACCGCGTCATGCCCGACGGCACCACGCGCACCGTGCATCGAAAATCCTTCATCCGCCGCTCCGCCCGGCCAGAAGCCTGGCGCTACCACCTCCGCGAGATGGCCCTCGCCGAAGAGCCCCTGCGCTACCTCCGCAAGTACCTCCACATCGAAGAAACGCTAGACTCTGACCCGCCCCTCGACATCAAGGCCAGCCAGCCCCCACTCGCAAAATTACAAAAAGCTCGCAAGAACGTCCCCGAGAAGGCGCCGGCACCCGGCCGCCGCAAGCGCCTCCCAGCCAGGCCCCTCCCCACCGGCACGCCGGCATTTTTGACCCGTCCCTACCCTCCACCGCCGGCGCCCCAGGACTGAGCCTTTCTCCTTCGCCACGGCTTCCCATCGCAAAGCCGTCATCCTGAGCAAAGCGAGGGATCTCTGTATTCGTCAATATCAAAAACGACGCCCGGGAACCGATCTAAGACCCCCCGGTCATCTCCTTCAGCGCCGACTCCGCCCTATTGCGCACCTTCGGAACCGGATCCAGCGTCAGGCATTGCCGATAGGCTTTTTCCGCCTCATCCAGCTTGCCTAATCGCCGGGCCGATTCCCCCAATGCCAAAAAAGCCGCCGGATCATCCCCATCCAGCGACACCGCATCCTTGGCCCGGTCATACGCTGCCTTGAAGTTCCCGTCGTTCTGGTAAAAACCGGCTACCTGCACATCTTCCTGTTCCTGTTCGGAAGGGCTCAGCCGTGGAACAGCCGGCAGCTTATGCCGATCACGCCGCGGCGCCGCAGCGGCATCCGGATCCAGCGGCCCACCAGTCGGCGGCGTACCCGATCCATCGCCCCCCGGCGCTGAACTGCTCGAAGAACTGCTGGAAGACGAGCTGCTGGAGGACGAAGAGCTATTCGACGACCCGGAACTCCCCGCATCGCTCAACGGTGGCTGTCCGGGCAGCGCCGAGGCCGGCGAATTGGGCGTCCCCTCATCCGTCTCCCCAGGGTAGGGAAACCGCTTTGCCGCAGACTGCCCCGCCCCACTCGTTGAGCTCCCCGGCGCTGCGCCCGGTGCCTGTGAGCCGGTGCCCGGAGCCTGTGAGCCGGTGCCCGGAGCCTGGGAATTAGCAGGCGAAGCCGGCACCGGTACGGCGGGCGCCTCCCCCGGATACGGAAACTTCTGCGCCGCGCTCGCCGGCGGAGCCGCCCCAGCCGGCGCATTCGGGCAGGCCGGGTTGCTCACAATATTCCCCTGCGCATCCTGTATCGGCCCGCAACTGGAGCTGCCCGCCGGCGTCGTCTGCGCCCACGCACCCGGCCCGGCAAAGGCCAGAACGGCAACGCCCAGGGCAACACCCCGCATCGTCTCTGGGAAAGTCTTCATCGCCCTTATTAGACGCCAGGGCAACGCAATCTGCATGCCCCAACGGCTGCTATACTCGCCCGCATGCCGCGCCGCTCCCCCGCTTCGCCGACTTCTGCTCCCCTGCCTCGCCCTTCTCCCACCTTCACAAAACCGAGCCGCTCCAGATTCGCAGGGCAGCGCGAACGATCCACGCCTCCCCGCCTCATCATCCGCTCCTCTGACATCCACGCCGCCGGCTGCTACACCCTCGACCCCATACACGCCGGCGCAATCGTCGCCGAATACGACGGCCCACGCATCCCCAAGGCCGAGGCCGACGAGCGCTACGGCGGTCGCCCCGTCACCTATCTCTTCGGCTTCGGCGACAAGGACATGGTCATCGACGGCT
>CAXTZL010000109.1:0-9787 GCA_964248555.1 uncultured Bryocella sp. | reverse complement strand
GTTCCGAATCGGGACATTGCCGTTGCATGCCGCCGAAGTTTTCAGCCGGGGAGAGGCTAGCGGGCGTTGGCTTCGATGGCTTTTCCCAAGCGCTGACTGAGTTCGTGGAGGCCCGCGCTTTCGAGCTTTTTTCCTGATTCTGTGAGGTAGAAGACGTCAATGGCCATGTCGCCCTCGGTGTCGATCAAGGCGACTTCGATGCTGCAGCCTCCGGCGCTCAGAACCTGGGCAGCGGTTCGGAGAAGTCCGGGGCGGTTCTGCGCCACGATCTGCAGCAGGGTGGAATGAGCCGATGCATGGTTATCAAAGGAGATGGAGGTGCTGACGATGCGGCGTAGAGGGCTTCGGCGGCCGCGGCGCGCGGGAACCGGTTGTGTTTTCAGCTCAGAGGACAGGCCCACCTGAACAGCCCTGCCCAGATCGGCCAGAAAGCGATCGTGCTCTTCGGGGTTCATTGCCAGGGTACGAAAGGTGTCGGTGAAGCGGAAGGTGTCGACCACGGCGCCGTGTGCATTCGAGAAGGCCTCCGCGGTGAGCACATCCATACCCCAGTGATCGAGGATGGCAGTGAGGTCGGCAAAAAGGTTGGGGCGCTCGCGGTAGACGATGGAGACCTCGCCGAGCCCATCCTTGTAATGCAACAGGACGGGGGGCGCAGCTGCCCCGCCGGGCGCGGTGTCTTCGAGCATGCGGCTGTGCTGCTGCACCTTTTCCGGCGGAGTGGTGCGGAGGTAGCGTTCAGGGAAGCCCTCGAGGAAAGATTCAAGGGTCGCATGGTCAGCCTTCCGGGGTCCGAGCGCCTGCAGGAGGGTTTGGATGGCGGCCCCGGTATGCGCTTCCCGGGTGTGAAGGCGATCCTCATCGACGCTGCGGTCGAGGTGGTTGGCCGTTGCCATGAACAGCCGCCAGAGATTTTCAGCTTTCCAAGGTGTGAGGGCGTCCGGGTGCACGGCCGAGATATCCGCCCAGGTGAACAGCGTGAGCATGCGGAGAAGCTCGTGGGTCTGGATCTTTTCCGCGAAGGTGCGAATGGTCTCCGTGTCAAAGATGTCGCGGCGCAGGGCGGCCGACATTTCGAGATGATTTTGGACCAGGCGAACCACAAGAGCCGTTTCAAAGTCGCTGAGCTCCAGCCGGCCGCAGACGGAGGCGGCAAGCTGGCGGCTGGCGTCGGCGTGCTTGATCGCGGCTCGTCCTTTGCCGGTGTCGTGGAGCAGGGCGGCGAGGTAGAGAAGATCGGGATGCGGCAGTTCAAGGAGGAAGCTGCGGAAGCGGAGGCGCCACTCCGGAGCCGCGGGTGGAAGTTCGGCGGCTAGGCTGTGGAGTGCGTCGATCAGAACGAAGGTGTGTTCGTCTACCGTGTAGCGATGGTAGGCGTCGCGAATGACGAGGGCGTCGATGCCGTGGAACTCGGGGAGGATGAGTTCAAGCAGGCCGAGGGCGTGGAGCTCGCGCAGGGCGTCTCCGGCGTGGGGGCCGAGAAGTACGGCACGGAGGCGCGACCAGAGGCGTGGGCCCTCCTCCAGGGTTGCGGAGAGGTACGGGATGGATGCGGCGATGCGTTTCTCGCTGGAAAGAGCGAGGCTGATGCCGCTTGCAGCCATCAGGCCGAACGCCGCCAGGACGATTTCCGCTTCGTGCGCCGGATCGAGCGACTGGCCACCCTCTGCGGCGGGAGCCGGCTTTTTGAGTTCGAGAATGCCGTCCCTGAGGAAGAATCCGGAGAGCGGGGGCGCCTTCAGGCGCCGGAGGACGCGGCTGCGCGGCCTTTGGAGATCACTGCGCTCCAGCTCCCGGGTGAGGGCGCGTTCGATGGCACGAGCCTGGCGGAAGTAGGCGCGCATCCAGGACGCGGCGTCAGAGGGCGGGCCGGAGCCGGCGTTGGGAGCGCGGCGGCGAGAGTCCTGAGCCCACCCCATGCCGATGCCCTGGGCAGCGGCTTCGTCCTGGGCGTGCCAGTCGAGGGTGTTGTCATCGCGGCCGTGGCGCAGATGAAGGAAGACGCGGCAGGAGGTCAGAAAGGCTACGGCTTCGTGAAACGTCTCCTCTTCGTTCCCGAAGTGTCCGGTTGCGGTCGGCGCGGGGTCATTTCGCTTGGGGCGCAGGGCGGAGAGCCAGCCATAGATGTTTGCGTCGCGCAGACCGCCCGGGGCGTCCTTGAGGTTGGGTTCGAGGTGAAAGAGTGTATTGCCGAAGCGGAGGTGGCGTTCGCGGGTGAGCGAGGCGGCGGTGGAAGCGAGGGTCCTGGCTTCGCGGGCCGAGCGGCGCTCGAGAACCTTCTTGCGCACGGCATCCGCGGTGGGTGCGGAACCGGCGACGAGGCGGAGGTCGAGGAGAGAAAGGCCGAACTCCGGGTCAGCGGGTTGCAGGCGCTCGATGTCGGCGAGGGTGCGGGTTGCGGGCGAGACTCGGAGTCCGCAGTCCCACAGGGACTGGGTGAGATCCCGAATTTTGGCGGTGGTGGCGCCGCTTGGGCCGCGGGGGGAGCAGAAAAGGAGGTCGACGTCCGAGAAGGGAAAGACCTGCTGCCGGCCGTAGCCGCCGACGGCCAGAATGGTGACGCCGGTTGCCTCGCCGGGGTCTCCCCAGAGGGACTGAATCAGGGTATCGAGTGCGGCGGAGCGGGCCCGGCAGGCGGCTTCGCCATCGCCGCTGGCGGCGAAATCCGCGCGCATGGCCGCGATACGGGCCTCATAGCGGGCCCGAGGGTCTTCCCATGCCGCCGATGGCCGATCCCCGGAGCCGATGGTTGCCATGGGAGGCTCTAGAGAGCGATCTCGCCGCGCTCGTCGTTGCGGATGCGGATGGCTTCGTCGATGCGGGAGATGAAAATTTTGCCATCCCCGATGCGACCGGTGCGTGCGGTGTTGGCGATGGCGCCGATGGCGGTTTCGAGCATGTTGTCGGCGACGACGATCTCGAGTTTGATTTTGGGGAGCAGGTCGACGGCGTATTCCCGGCCGCGATAGAACTCCGTGTGTCCCTTTTGACGGCCGTGGCCCCGCGCCTCAAAGATGGTGATGCCGGAAAGGCCGGCTTCGACCAGCGCGTCCTTTACGGCGTCCAGCTTGGAGGGCTGGATGATGGCTTCGATCTTCTGCATAGACTGCTCCTCGGGTGCCGGCGATTGGCTGGCAGTTGAGTTGGATGGGCTGGGATGGTGACCGGTGCGAAGATATGTCCGCTTCTAGGCGGCTTCCCAGTCGTAACCTTCTTCCCCGTGCTGCGAGATGTCGAGGCCGATCCGCTCGGCTTCCTCGCTGACGCGCAGGCCGATGAGCTTATCGACGACGAACAGGATGATGGTGGTGCCGACAATCGACAGGGTCCAGGCGATGGCGACGCCAATAAGTTGATTGAGGAGTTGGTGGTGGTTTCCTTCAAAGAAGCCGGTGGCTTTGTCCTTGCCGAAGAGGGGATTGATGGCGGAGTTGGCGAAGAGGCCGGTGAGGACGGCCCCGATAGTGCCGCCCGCGCCGTGGACGCCAAAGGCGTCCAGGGAGTCGTCATAGCCGAAGAGATTTTTTACCTTGACGACCATGAAGTAGCAGAAGACGCCGGTAATGAGGCCGATCCAGAGCGCGCTCATGGGGGTGACGAAGCCGGCAGCCGGGGTGATGCCGACCAGACCGGCGACCGCGCCCGAGATGCCGCCGAGAGCGGAGGGTTTGCCGCTGCGAAGCCATTCGGCGGCAAGCCAGCCTAGGGCCGCGGCGGCGGCGGCGAAGTGGGTGGCGATGAAGGCCGAGGTAGCCAGGGGGCTGGCGGCGAGCGCGGAGCCGGCATTGAAGCCGAACCAGCCGACCCAGAGCAGACAGGCGCCGATGAAGCTGAGCACGACCGAGTGCGGCGGCATGGCTTTTTGTGGGTAACCGAGCCGTTTGCCGAGATAGAGCGCGGTGACCAGAGCGCTGACGCCGGAGGTGACGTGGACGACGGTGCCGCCGGCGAAGTCGAGTGTCGGGAAGCGGCCGCCGAGGGAGGCGTTGAGCAGACCGCCCTTGCCCCAGACCATGTGGGCCATGGGGCTATAGACGAAGATGGCCCAAAGCACCATGAAGACGACCATGGCGGAGAACTTCATGCGTTCGGCGAAGGCGCCGGAGATGAGCGCAGGGGTAATGATTGCGAACATTAATTGATAGACCATAAAGGTCTGCAGCGGGATGGTGGCGGCGTAGTCCTTATCCGGGGCGAGGCCGACGCCGCGGAGAAACACGTTGTGGAGGCCGCCGATGAAGGCGTTGCCGGTGCCAAAGGCGAGCGAATAGGTCACGAGCGCCCAGAGGACCGTGATAACGGCCATCATGGCGAAGGTCTGCATCATGGTGCCGAGGATGTTCTTTTTGCGAACGAGGCCGCCATAGAAGAGAGCGAGGCCGGGGCCGCTCATCATGAGCACGAGGGCGGCGGAGACGAGCATCCAGGCGTTGTCGCCGGCGGACTGGGCGGCGGCGATGGCGGTGGCGCTGTCGGCGGTGGATTTTTCAAGTGCGGCGAGGCGGTCGGTGGAGGCGGTCGCGGGCATCTGGGCCAGCGCCGAGCCGAGCGGGAAGAGCAGAAGAAGAAGGGCGATCAGCCATGTGACTCGCTGGGCGGCCCCATGCTGTTTCCGTCGTCCGTGCCCGAGTGTTGCCTTGAAAACCATGCGCTTTCCCGTCCTTTCGCTTTACTTCAACATGCAGGCTGGCTGAGCGTTGCGACGGACGGGGAGTCCGGCAGCGGAAACGATGCATTCGTGCCGAGTGCGCGCGAAAGAGCCCTGGATGTGCTGCAGTTGGATTTACTGTACAACAGCAGCCACGGGGTGCAAGAGCCAGCTGCGGGCCGCGGCAGAGAGGGGTGTTGCGGCGGAGGAACGTAGAATGCGGTATGCCGCAAACTGCTCCCGATGCCACCTCTGCCACGCTCACCCGCTGGACCGATATCGTCCCCGAAGTTCTGAATCCTCTGCTGAGGCGGCAGTTCATCACGGGGGAGCAGGCGATGCTGGCCCGCATTGACCTGAAGAAGGGCGCGATCGTGCCACGACACAGTCACTCCAACGAGCAGATCTCCTGGATCACAGAGGGTGTGTTGCGTTTTACGCTGGGAGAAGCGGGCGGGGAGCGAACGGTGGAGGTGCGGGCGGGGGAAGTTTTAGTGATTCCCGGCAATCTGCCGCACGCCGCTGAGGCGTTAGAAGATACAGTGGATTTTGACCTGTTTGCCCCGCCTCGGCAGGACTGGATCAGCAAGGATGATGCGTATCTGCGTTAGGTCGCGTTCATGAAGTTCGGCGCACAATTTTCCTAACGTTTTTGCGGTCACTGCCGATAAGGTATGCGGTGGTGTTTTGGGAGGCGTGCAGGGGTGAGTGGGAACGGGACGTCCGGAGCGATTACGTCGCGTGCTGACGCGAAGGTGGCATCCTATGGCCGAGCGTACTTCGCTACGGGCGCGCCAGGGAAGACAGCCGGAGAGTGCTGCGGGTTGCGGCCCAGGGAATGTGGAGTCTAAGAACGAGATGTGGTGTCCGGTGTGGTTGCGGGTTGGTGTGATGATGTTGACGGCGGGGCTCCTGGGAGGAGTCTGCCGGGCTGCGACGTGGTTCCCCCTTGGGCCTTTCGGTGGGGATGTGCGTTCTTTTGCCGCGGATCCGTCGGATCCGTCGCACCATTTATTTCTGGGCACGGCGACGGGTTGGATATATGACTCCCATGACGGCGGAGAGAGCTGGACGCGCGTTGCCCAGATTGCCGACCGCAATGATTTGGCGGTGGACCACATTCTGGTGGATAAGAGCAACCCGAAGCGCATCCTTGTGGCGGCGTGGGTGATTGGGAAGTCTACGGATGGTGGCATTTTCGTCAGCGAAGATTATGGGAAAACCTGGTACAGCCAGGCCGAGATGCGCGGGCAGTCGGTACGATCGCTGGCGCGTTCTGCGTCCGATCCCAAGCTGCTGGTGGCGGGCACCCTGACGGGAGTTTTTCGCAGCAACGATAACGGACGGCACTGGAAGCGGATCAGTCCGGCGGGCAATGCGGAGATTCATGAGGTGGAGTCGGTTGCCATCGACCCGGCAGACCCGAACGTGATCTATGCCGGCACGTGGCACCTGCCATGGAAGACGACGGATGGGGGTGTCACCTGGCATAGCATCAAAACGGGCCTGATTGACGATTCGGATGTGTTTTCCATTATTGTCGACCCCAAGCAGCCGAGCGTGGTGTATGCCAGTGCGTGCTCGGGAATTTACAAGAGTGCAGACAGCGGGGAGCTGTTTCACAAGGTGCAGGGCATTCCGTCGACGGCGAGGCGTACCAGAAAGCTGGCACAGGACCCGGAGCAGCTGGACACTGTATTCGCAGGAACGACGGAAGGGTTGTACCGAACGCTGGACGCGGGAAAGCAATGGGAACGCATGACGCCGGCGGACGTGATCGTCAACGATGTTTACGTCGATCCAAACGACTCCAAGCGCGTTTTGCTTGCGACGGAGCGGGGCGGCATTTACCGGAGTGACGATGGCGGCGGAACCTTTGAATCTTCTAATGAAGGCTTCACGTCACGCCAGATAAGCGCTTTTGCACAGGATTCGACGCAACCGAACACACTCTATATAGGGGTTGTGAATGACAAAAGAGCCGGCGGAGTGTTTCAGAGCACAGATGGCGCGGTGCACTGGCAGCAGCAGAGTGAAGGACTGGATGGGCGGGACGTTTTCAGTCTCGTATCGCTGTCCGATGGAACGCTGCTGGCTGGAACCGCTCATGGGGTAATGCGTTTTGACGGCGGTACATGGAAGGATTCCAGCCTTCTGGCCGGGGTTACGGTGGAAAAGGTGGGGCTTGTCGTCCCGCGGTCACGGTCCGGTGCGGCGACGCTGGCGAAGCGCGTCATGGTTCCACCTGTCGTGAAGCCCGCGACGTACCGCGGTCCCAAGCACAAGCCGGCTCCGGCTGGGCGGATCTCCGTGTTTACGCGACCTGGAGGCAGGGGCGTTCACCCCGTTGCGAAGCAGAAACGCGCTGGCGTGGCTTCTCGCCTGCAGCATGGGTCACACCTTGTGCGTGTCGGCGTTCACGCGCATCGTGTGGCGCCGCAAGATGCTGCTGCATCCCGAAAAGCAGCTCCGAAATCTCCTGGTGCTGCACGTGCGGGGGGGAGCATCGCAGGTGGGATCCACGAGGCAGAGAAGCCGGCTCAACCGGGTCATATTTCCGCGAAGGTTTATACGCTCGCGAACATTCATGGCCAGATCTTGGCGGGCACAGGCGATGGTCTGCTTCGGTCTGACGATGCGGGGCTGCACTGGCGGATGATGTCCGCCGCAGGACCAACCGCGATCCTTTTTCTCGCCTCCCACGAGGCCTCCGCGAATCCGGCGGAAGCCGGCGCACCGCCGGTTCTGCTTGCTGCGGACTTGAGTAAGGCCTTTGTCTCCAGCGACGGCGGCAACAGCTGGTCTCCCGTTGTTCTGCCGGCAGGCTTGACCCAGATTGGCGCGGTGGGCATCGATGGAGAAGGTCATTACTGGATTGGCGGCAGGGAAGGCGTCTGGTTTTCCCAAAACCACGGGGCGAGCTGGCAAACCCTGCGCGATCTATTCCTTACGCAGGTGGATAGCCTGTTCTACGACGCTGCCCAGCATCGGATGCTGGTGACGGCGGCAAACTCGAGGGCGGCCTTCAGTGTGCAACTGCCCGACCGCAAGGTGACGCATTGGGATACGGGATGGCGACTGCGGTTCCTTCGCCCGGTTGGCGATCATCTGGTTGGAGCCACCCTGTTCGACGGCATGGTGGTGCAACCGGAGATGGTGGCGACGCCCGTCACCGCCGCCGCGGTGGCGAGTCCGAAGTAATCACAACCCAGATCTCTACCCCTTTTGTTCGCTCGGTGGAAGGGGGGTTGCGACCGTGGCGGAGGCATAGAATCTAAAGCATATGCAAAGCATGAGCAAACCCCGCCATGGTTTTCAAACCGATGATCCAAACCTCCTGACTATTGCAGACAAGGTGCAGGCGGGAACACGGTTAAGCTTTGAGGACGGTGTCGCTCTTTACCGGACAGGGGACGTGCTGGCCGTCGGATGGCTTGCCAACCTGGTGCGTGAGCGCCTCCATGGTGACTTAGCCTACTTCAACGTGAACCGGCATATTAATCCCACGAACGTTTGCGTAGCCTCTTGCCGACTATGTGCTTTTGGGCGAAAGAAGGGTGCGGCGGACACCTACACGATGGCGCTGGAAGAGGCCTGGGAGACCGCGGGCACCGGTTTGACGGAGGCTGTCACCGAGTTCCACATTGTGGGTGGACTTCATCCGGATCTGCCCTTTGAATACTTTATGGACCTGGTGCGTGGGTTAAAGGTGCGTTACCCGCAGGTGCATGTGAAGGCCTTCACGATGGTAGAAGTAGCATTTTTTGCCAAGCGCGGGAAGATGAGCATCTCCGAGGTCCTGGAGCGGATGAAAGAGGCTGGCGTGGATTCGTGTCCCGGCGGTGGCGCCGAGATTTTCGCCGAGCGCGTGCGTGCCATTATCTGTGACCACAAAATTGATGGCTCGGAGTGGCTCGATACGGCAAGGCTGGCGCACAAGGCAGGACTTCGATCCAATGCGACGATGCTTTATGGGCACATTGAGTCTGACGAGGATCGCGTCGATCACCTGATGAAGCTCCGGGAGGTGCAAGATGAGACGGGTGGATTTCAGACGTTCATCCCGCTCAGCTTTCATCCCGAGAATACGGCGCTTGGTCATCTGCCAAAGTCGACGGGCATGCAGGATATTCGTCAGATCGCCGTCAGCCGCTTGATCCTGGATAATTTTGCCCATATCAAGAGTTACTGGCAGATGGTGACGCCGAAGATGGCGCAGATCGCACTGCGGTTCGGGGCCGATGATATTGACGGAACGGTGATCGAGGAAAAGATTTACCACGATGCCGGGGCCAGCACACCGCAAGGGATGCGGCGCAAGGACCTGGAGCGGTTGATCACGGAGGCAGGGCGCGTTCCCTTTGAGCGTGACACCTTATACCGTGCCGTGACGCGCAGCGAGGATACCTTTACGGTTGCGGTGTAAGGTCGAGGGCTGAAGATGAAAAGAACAAGATCTCCAGTTATTTGCTGGAGGTTTTGTTTTTGGGTTACTTTCTTTTTCGGGCTACTTGGCGAAAAGCTGGCCAAGATCTGCGAACGCCTTGAACTCCAGTGCGTTTCCGGCAGGGTCAAGGAAGAACATGGTGGATTGCTCGCCGGGTTCACCCTTGAAGCGCGTGTAGGGCTCGATGATGAAGCGGATACCGGCGTTTGTTACCCGCGTGGCGAGGGTGTCCCAGTCGGACTGGGTAAGCACGACGCCGAAGTGCGGTATCGGCACATCATGCCCGTCTACGGGGTTGCTGTGGAGGTCAGCCGTGGCGGCCTCTTTGGGCTTGTGGTGTGCCACGATCTGATGCCCGAACAGGTCGAAGTCGATCCACTGCTCCGCGCTGCGACCCTCCGGAAGCCCAAGCACCGTGCCATAGAAGTGGCGGGCTGCTGCGAGATCGTCGACGGGGAAGGCTATATGAAAGGGACGAAGGGCAGGCATATCCTGATGTTAGCAGCAGAAAGCGAGCGAGTTATTCCCTCCGCCTGGACACGGCGTCGTGAGAACAGGTCTTTCCCCTGCCTTTTCGAGCTTGCTTGCAAGAGAGCCGATTGGCTTTGCGGATGTGCCAAAAATAGCTGACCGAGTGAACTTTCGTGGGATTCTCGTGCGCTATCTCGAACCTTTGTAGTGAGTTGCGAGAG
>CAXTZL010000108.1:3980-9883 GCA_964248555.1 uncultured Bryocella sp. | reverse complement strand
TCGCCCGCTACCGAGCTGAGAACGGCGAGGGTGCCGGAGTGGCGTTGGGCACAGTAGTTCGCCAGCCAGGTGAGCAGGCTGACAGGAGCTACAAAATTCGTATGCAGGATCTGCCCTGCTTCGGCAAACTGCCGCTCGGCACGGGCCTGCTCGCCCAGGACGCCGAGAGCGAGATAGGCGACGTCCAGACCACCCAGGGCATTGATGGCATGGGCCAGCAACTCCGGGTGCGTGGAGGTGTCGTCGAGATCCGTGACCGCAACCTCAACCAGACGGGCGCCACGGGTGCGCGCGTCGGCGGCAACGGCGGCGAGCCGGTCGGCGTTGCGGCCCACGAGGAACAGGGCCTCCCCACGAACCGCCCAGAGGCGGATACTGGCTTCCGCGATGCCGGAGGTCGCACCCAGCACCAGAATGCGTTTCGGCGAAGTTTCAGGTTTGTAGGCGAAACGGGTCTGCGATTGAATGTGCAGCTCCAAAACTGGTGAAGGCGTGCTGGTGGAGGTAGGCTCTACGAGGGTCGTACTCACCGTCTCATCCCCTTCTCTCCAACGACGCGCTCCCAGAAACTTGAGGTGAGGGCCGGATCCTTGTAGCGGGCAAACCGCTCCCACTGGGGATAGAAGGTCTGGTATTGGTCGGCAGTCATGCGGGCATCCTTGGCCGGGTAAAGCCGGCCGCCGAACTCTTCCGTCATCCGGGCCAGGCGGTCGAAGAGTGCAAAACTTTTCTCCGGGCGAATCGGAAAGTCGAGCGCCAGGGTAATACCGGGCTTGGGAAAACTCATCATGCCCGGTGAGGGCACATCGCCGAAAACCTTCAGCACCGCCAAAAAGCTGGCGAGACCCGACCGCGCGACCTCCCGCAGGACGGCCACGGTTCCCTGCCGCGCATGCTCCCACGGAATGACGTACTGAAACTGCAGCAGGCCTTCCTTGCCATACATGCGGTTCCACTTCAGCACGGCGTCGAGCGGGTAGAAGAACGGTTCATAGTCCTGCAGCGCCGTCACGCGGCTCTTGATCTGCTTATGAAAGAAGGCCTGATTGAAAAGCCCTACCGTGGTGCCGTTCAACGCAAACGGCGGCAGGTCAATAGGAAAAACCAGCTTTGGCTCCGGAGACGGCTTCAGTTCATCCGGAACCTGGGAGTGATCGCCTTGCATGAAAATACCGCGGCAAAAGTTCTTGCCCGTGGAGGTGACATCGACCCAGCTGACCGTGTACTCGATGTGCTGCGATTGCTCGGTGAGGTCTAGAAATTCATCAATGCCATGGTACTGAATGCCCTGGTAATCGATCTTGCGGCTGACGATGGGCTTCATACGAAGCTGCGCCCAGGTGATCACGCCGGTAAGCCCCATGCCGCCGATGGTGGCCGAAAAAAGATCCGGGTTGTCCGTCGGCGAGCAGTGCAGACGCGTGCCGTCCGAACGCACCAGCTCAAACTGCGTTACGTGGCAGCCGAAGGTCCCGGCAATGTGATGATTCTTGCCGTGAATGTCATTGGCGATTGCCCCGCCCATGGTGACGTACTTGGTTCCGGGGGTCACGGGTAGAAAAAAGCCGTGCGGCACGGCGAAATCCAGAATCTGCGCGAGGGTGATACCGGCCTCCGCGGTCAGCAGGCCCGATTCCGGATCGAACGACAGCAAACGGTTCATCCCGGTCGTCTTGAGCAGGGTTCCGTCTTTCAGCAGACAAACGTCGCCGTAGCTGCGCCCCATGCCGACCGGCAAGGCGCCGTGATGCACGCCGCGGATCGCCTGGGGATAATCTCCCTGCCAGTTCAGATTGCGGATTTCTGCGCTATAAACCGGGTAGCGGCCCCACGACTCGAAAGGAGCCGTTGTGGTCTCGGTAGGATCGTTAGCGGGGGGACCAGAGTGCGAAATCGTGGGCTCTGCGATAGCCGGCATACCATGAGGATAGCCTATGAGTTGCGCAAGGAGTCAGCTTTCCGCGGTCAAGTTGTCGCACGGAAGTAACTATGTCACAGGATAAAAGTATGCGCCCCCATGCAGGCGGCACGCCCGGGTCTGTCTACGCCGCGCAGCTGCAACGGTCTCAGGGCAAACTCGCCCGGTTGCAGAGGCGCAATCTGCTGCTGAGCTACCTGCGCCTGTTTTGGGTAGTTCTGGCGGCGGTTCTTGCCTGGTATGTCTACGGCCGGCACCTGTTGCGGTGGCCCGTATTGTTGCTGCCCCTGGCCGGCTTCGGCGTGACCGCGCGACTGCACGCCACTGCCCTGGCCGCAGCCGCCGCACGCCGCCGCGCCGTGGCCTGGTACGAGGCCGGTCTAAGCCGGGTCGAGGACCGCTGGGCCGGCCTTCACCCGCGCACCCCGCCTGCCGCCGCGAGCGAGAGCCTCTACGCCAACGATCTCGATCTCTTCAACCCCGGTGGAGTCTTCGAGCTGCTCTGCACAACGCGCACCGGCCTCGGCGAAGACACCCTGGCCGCCTGGCTGCTGCAGCCTGCCTCCATCTCCGAGGTGCTCGCACGTCAGGCTGCAGTTGGGGAGCTGCGTAGTGATGTCGCCCTGCGAGAAGAGGTCGCCAGCACGCAGGGCCCCGACCCACTGCGCTTGCAGACAGGGCCGCTGGCCGCCTGGGGCCACGCTACGAACACCGCCATCCCTTCAGTCTTTCGTTGGCTGGCGCCCTCCTTGGCAGCACTCAGCATCGCCGCCGCAGTGTGGTGGGCGCTGGGTCACCCGGTAACATGGTTTGTTCTTGCCCTGCTGGTCAATGGCACAATCACCTTCGCCCTGCAAACCCGTTTCAAACCTTTGCTGGAGGAGACCGAGCACACAGCGCGTCCGCTGCGCGCGCTCGCCCAGCTTTTCGAGATACTTGAGTCACAATCATTTACGGCGGAGCGTCTGCGCTCCGCGCAGGACGGTTTCGCACGCGATGGGCAAAAGGCGTCAGCCGCCGTTCGGCAGCTTGCACGCCTGGCTGGTGCAGCCGAGCAGCGTGCCAACCTGATCACGCGACTACTGGATTTCGGCCTGCTGTACTCCGTTCACCTGGCGATGCGGGTTGAGGCCTGGCGGCGAGCATACGGCCCCCATCTTGAGACCTGGTTCAAGACACTCGGAGATCTTGAGGCCCTGCTTGCACTGTCGGCATACAGCTTTGAGCACCCGGGAGACCCGTTTCCCAAGCTCACCACCGAGCCCGTACTGGAAGCCAAAGGCCTTGGACATCCGTTGCTGGCACAGGCACAGTGCATCCGCAATGACGTGACACTTGATGCTAAAACGCGCCTGCTTGTGGTAAGCGGATCCAATATGAGCGGCAAGAGCACACTGATGCGCGCCACCGGCGTCGCCTGCGTAATGACAATGGCAGGTGCGCCGGTCCGTGCGCACGCCCTCCGCCTCGGCCCCCTGCAGGTCGCGGCAAGCATTCAGGTGCAGGACTCTTTGCAAGGTGGGCGCTCTCGCTTCTTCGCGGAAATCTTGCGCCTTCGTGCCATCTGCGAAGTCGCACGCACGCAACCTCCCATCCTGTTTCTACTGGACGAGTTGCTGGCCGGTACCAATTCGCAGGACCGCCTGGCAGGTGCCGCCGGTGTGGTCGAAATGTTGCTGCACGCCGGCGCCATCGGGCTACTCAGCACCCATGATCTTGCGCTGACGCAGTTGGGTGCGGAAGTTCGCGCCGTCGTGCGAAACATGCACTTTGAAGATCGCATCGAGAACGGAACCCTGCAGTTCGACTACACGCTGCGCGACGGCATCATCACCCGCAGCAACGGCCTGGAACTGATGCGCCTCATCGGTCTGGACGTGTAGGTGCATGTCGTCAGGAGCGTGTTCTGCGAGGGCAGGAAGCAAAAAGAGAAACGCCACCATGAAAGGTGGCGGAGTGAGGCAAAAGCTACAGCGCAACGAGGTACTGAAAGTAAAGAACGGAAAAGAGGTACTGAAGATTAGGTGCTGAAGATATTGCCATTAAGGCCGTTGGGGAAGAATCCGCCCTTCACCACACCCGCCGGCGGAGTCGTTGTGGCAGCAGTCGAGATCCCGTAAACAATACCCAAAACCTGCTGGGGCGTACGTATCGGGTTCAGGCCGGTCGCATTGTTTGTGTTAAACAGCTGGCTTAGCGTAGGCGGCATGTCCAGAGCATCTGCGGCAGGCGAAGCTACACCGAGCTTGATGCACGCCAGACGCAACGCACCCGAATGTTGTGCCTCCACATCCAGAATCTGGGCGGCATAGTTCAACGCTGCGACGTTGCTGGTAAGGTACTGCGCTCCACCGGCATACGCACTCACACCCACACCCTCAACCTGACGGGTAATGGCTGCAAAGGTGGCATCGCTGTTTGCTGTAAGAGCCGTTGTCGGGGCCAGGTTCAGTGACGGCATCGAGATAGGGGTAACTCCCAGGGCCGATTGGATGGTAGCGCGCAAAAGAGCAACGTGCTGCACCTCCTCCGTCATCAGATTGGCGGCAATGTTCGCCATATAAGTGTTGGTGAACGTGATCTTCGCAAAGCCTGTCACCGTGCCGGGACTGGAGCCCACGTTGGCGGCCGACAACCCGCTGCCGGTCACGGCATAGGAGTAAAAGCTGGCTTCGAAGTATTCGAGGTTTAGTGCAAAGGTAAGCACATCGAGTACCGATGGCGTCGCAGCCGTTGGCACGGTGCTGATGGCCGCCGGACCCGCTGCACTGCAGCCCGCAAGTCCAAGTGCACCCGCGGCACCTGCGGCCATCGTAAGGTTGGATAAGAGTTTGCGGCGGTTCAGCCGGGTTGCAGTCACGTTCTGCTCGAAGGCGAGTGCCTCCTGCTGCATCTGCTCATCGCTGCACTCAAGCACAGCGGAATTTTTACTTTTCGTAGTCGTGGACACGATGTTTCCTCCTGAAACGTTGCGGAAGTTGGAATGCAGACCTTGATTGGATCTGCGTCTTCAGTCAGCGTTCAGCGCTAGGTGGAGATGATCTTGCCGTTAACACCGGTCGGGAAGAAGGCGCCGGAGGTAACACCGGTTGGGGGAGTCAGCGTCGTCGCGGTGGAAACACCGTACACAATCCCAAGATCCTGCGCCGTGGTGCGTGCGGGCGCTAAGCCGGGGGCCTGATTGGAGGTGTTGGCATTGACCGCCCCCGCCAGGAACACATCAAAGTACTGTGTCGCGTTCGGCAGGGTGTCCTGCAAATCAAGAGCCTTCTGCGTTCCCGCCATGGCATTCACACCGCCAGCATTGATCTGGAAGTTTACCGCTCCAAGATGCTGCCCTTCCGCACCGAGAATTTGCGAAGCTGCGGTCAGAACAGCCGGATTGCTGATCAGGAACTGCGCCGCGCCGGCATAGGCTCCGTTGCCCGTCGCTGTGAACTGACGAGTGATCACATACAACTGCGTTTCCGTAGTAATGGGCCCCATTGCCGCGTAATTGATGTTCGGCATACTGATTGGCGTACCGCCGAGCGAGGTAATCGTGCTGCGCAGCAAATTGATGTGGTTGGTCTCATCCTGCACGAGTGCCTGCATCAACGCGGTCGTCATGGTGCCAAGTGTCAGCTTGCCAGGGGAACCGGTAACGGCACCTGGAGCCGAACCTCGCAGGGTGGCCGAAATCGGATTTCCTGTGACCACAATCGAATACAGGTTGGCTTCGAGATATTCGAGGTTCAACGCGAAATTCAGTACATCGGTGATCGCTGGAGTGGTTGTGGTCTGGGCGAACCCCTTGGGAGTTTCAATGAAGCCGCCGCCCACAACAAGAGCAATGGCGCCGGAAAAACTTCCAGCAAAGGTGCGACGGGTAAGCCGGTTGACCGCCCGGTCAAACCCAAGGAGCTTACGGTCAGTTTCAAGCTGCTCCGCCGTCACTGTTTCACTTGGATTAAGTAGCGATCTCAACTTCGCATTCAACATGGAT
>CAXTZL010000108.1:0-3880 GCA_964248555.1 uncultured Bryocella sp. | reverse complement strand
CGTCACTGTTTCACTTGGATTAAGTAGCGATCTCAACTTCGCATTCAACATGGATAAAAATCTCCTGAAGGGGCTCCGGTAGGGCCGAAGCGGTGGAGGGAAACAGATGGACGTTGGCCCGTGCTGAAAGCTGTACGGTATCTCCCACGTTCATTCCGCGCAGCTGGAGTCGGGTGTCATTCACCCAGCCGCTCATAGGTATGTGGGTCGTGTGATGCCGGGTGGGCAAGGGCAGGATGGCTCCCGCACACGGCCGCATCGTCTTCACTTACCGTAGGGTGAAAACCAGGCCTCTCCCCTCCACTCCAGGCTGAAACCGCCTAGCGGCACAAGGCATCAAGCATGCCCGTCGGCTCCTCTGCATTAGGAACTTCCACATGCCGTGCAGCGGCCACCAATTCATTGAAGGTCGATCCCCCCGGGTTCGCCACCTTGGGATCCACGCTGTACACAGGATCGGCCATTGCGGTCTCCAGCGTCGTGAAGCCGAATCCGCGCTTTCGAAACAAGGCAATCAACTCAGGGAGCATCCGCGCATCGAACGCCCCAACATGCATCAGCAAAACATACGGAACGTCGCGGCCGTACAGCCGATGAGCAAGCTCCCGATGCACGCCGATATAGGTATTCGCGGTCGCAAGGTAGGAGTCGTGCAGCGTACGGATGGAAGCCTCATCCTGCCTCGCCGCGCAACGCGCGTACGCATCGTTCCAGAGATAGTCCTGAAAATCCATGGAAACCTCGGCGATACGGTAACCATGGTTCCTCAGCCAGCCGCGAACCTCCTCACGCTTGGCAACCGTGTTGCCTTCCTCGAGAAATGGATAGCGAAACCAGTGAAAATTGCCGTGAGGATCTATTTCGCGCAACAGGGGTTCGTTACGGGCGATATTGGCTTCGTATTGTGAGGCGGAAAGTTTGTCCAACTCGGGATGCGACCAGGTGTGGTTTCCCAGGGGCTCCCCGGCAGCATGCCACGCCCGAAGGATGCCAATCTGGTACGGAAAATGAACCAGGCGAAAGCCATTCACAAAGCCATATACCGGCGGCATCTCCTGTTGTTTCAGCGTATGAAGAATGCTCTTCACCACTGCTGGCCGTGTCATACCCGGCGGAAGAGGCCCATGAGCCGGAAGATCGTCAAAAGTAAAGGCCACCCGCAGCATTTGGGCCGGCGCTGACAATGTTTGAGCTGCCGCGGCCTGCGCCTCGGCTGGTGAGGTGCAAGCGATCATACCTAGCGAGCACACGGCAAGCCGCAGGAACTGCCGCCCTTGTCGAACCATGGCTCAAGTGTAGCTGGCGATCTTCCCTCACATATCTCGTAGCGCTGCAGGCCACATCGGAAGCGAGTCAGGCAAAGACAGAGGGCGTGACCGAAGTCACGCCCCCTTTATCCCCTGCAAAGCAATGCGTGAAACCCTAGGCCGCCTGGCCTTGCGGTGCAGCCGGCGTCTGGGCTGCCTTGGCCTGCGCAGCCAGCGCGGCGAATCCCGCGGCATCATTGACCGCTATATCGGCAAGGATCTTGCGATCAAGCCCCACACCGGCCTTCTTCAGGCCACTGATGAAGGTGGAGTAGCTCATACCGTGCAGCTTGGACGCCGCACCGATACGGACAATCCAAAGTGAGCGGTACTGCCGCTTCTTCTGCTTGCGGCCGATGTAAGCAAACTTAAGACCGCGCTCGACGGCCTCCTGTGCGGCTTGGTACAGCTTGGACTTCGTGAGAAAGTAGCCGCTGGCGCGCTTAAGAATTTTCTTGCGCCGATCGCTGCGCTTGGTACTCCGTTTAACACGGGGCATGCTGGTCTCCTGTTTTGCGTTGTGTGGTTTGCGCGGCTGGAGGCAAGGACGGCCTCTTCACTCACGTTGATGCTCGGAATCTCGGTGGACTCACCTCGAGGAGGTAATCCAGGGGCCTTCAACGCCTGCTGGCCCGGTGTCCGGGCTTACGCCCCGGAGCGGCTCGATCCAAAGTTCTTCAATCATACTGCGGTGCTTCCTTACCCATCGACAACTCCAGGGCATGTTTACCTGTGGGGAAGCATCAGGCGTAGGGAAGCATGCGGGCAACTTTCGGGGTGTCGGCAACGGAAACAAGCACACTCTTTCCAAGCTTGCTTTTCGTCTTCGAATCCTTCGAGGTCAAAATGTGACGCATCTTGGACTGCCCGCGCTTAAACTTGCCGCTGGCCGTCTTCTTGAAGCGCTTTGCCGCACCCGAATGGGTTTTCATCTTTGGCATAGGTTTTCCTGCATGGAACGTTGAGTTTACAGCAGGGCCTAGTGTAACAGAGGGCGACATGGGGCTCGCTGTAAGTGAGATCCGCCGATTAAACGGGCTTCGGCTTACAACTGCCCGAGAAGTCGCGGTCCGCCCACCCCCGGGGTACCGACCCCGGGAAGGGGGACACCAAAGGCTAGGCCCCGGGTGCCACCGCTACAGGATCAGCCTCGACTGGAACCGGCTTCGGCGGCTTCGGCGGAGCCGGAATGGCCTTCTTATTCGGAGCAAGAATCGCGTGCAGGGTTGTCCCTTCCATCCGCGGCATAAACTCCACCACGCCGACCTCACCCACATCCATGATCAGGCGATTGATAATTTTGTAGCCCAGATCGCGATGTGCCATCTGGCGCCCCTTGAAGCGCAGACTGGCCTTGACCTTGTCGCCTTCCCCCAGAAAACGCACAGCCTGGTTCTTTTTGGTCTGGTAATCGTGTTCGTCCACGGTCACCGAGAACTTCACTTCCTTGATGACAATAACCTTCTGGGTCTTGCGGGCAGCGCGCTCGCTCTTGTCTTTTTCGTACAAAAACTTGCCGTAATCCTGAATTTTGCAGACGGGCGGCACAGCGTTAGGGGAAATTTCCACCAGATCCAGGGAGCGTTCCCGTGCAATCCGCAACGCCTCAAAGGGCTGCATAACGCCTAGCTGATCACCGTTCTCGTCAATAACGCGGACTTCGCGCGCACGAATACGGTCATTGGTGCGGATAAAGGACTTTTGCGAACGTTTGTCGTTAAACGGTGGGATGGGCAGCCTCCGGACCCCGCAGGGGTCGCTGTTGAATAGGATGAGTTTTCCGGATCATGCGCTTACCTCCGGAACATGGCACACGCGAGTATAGCATTGCCGCGCAACAGGAGCCGACGGCCGCAAGGCAACGCGGCAGACGCATGCCACAAAAGCGCAACTCCCACCCTGGCTTGCACCCCGGCCCTCCTAACTGCGAACATGGTGCGAAACTCCGGGCCCCCAAGGGACCCGTCGGTGCGCCGTTTGATCAGCAGCACCTCGGAATTCAGGAGACCACCAATTGCCAAAGCGCCGCGTTTTACTTGTTGATGATGAAATTCCTGTCCTGTTGACGATGAAAGCCGTGCTGGAAATCTCCGGCTTCGATGTCGATACCGCGACCAGCGCCAAGGAAGGCAAGTCGCGCATCAAAAAGCGCGAATACCAGATGGTCATCACGGATATGCGCATGGAATCCGATGCCGCTGGCCGTGAGGTCATTCAGGCAGCCCGCACCGCGCCCTACCACCCCGCTGTCGCCCTGCTGACTGCCTTCCCCACCTCCGACGAGGACTGGCAGGACATGGGCGCAGACAAAATGCTGGTCAAGCCCATGCAAACCGCCCAACTGATCCAGCAACTGGAGAAATTGCTGGAAAATCACTCCGCCAAGCTGTCCCGGCTTTCCCTGGCAGCTTCCGGCGCCCCGGACGGGCAAACTGACGAAACTCCCGGCCCCTCGGCAAACCACAAGAAGCCCGCGCGTAAGAAGGCCACCCCCAAGGAGGGTCCGTCCCCTAGCCTGAGTGCCTCTCACCACTTTTAGCCTCTATCAGAACATCCTTTGCCTCAGGCATGCC
>CAXTZL010000107.1:0-9885 GCA_964248555.1 uncultured Bryocella sp. | reverse complement strand
GTCGCCTCCATCCGGTCCCACGCCCGCTCACTCACCGCAAGATAGCTCAAACCGGGCGGAATCATCACCGCCTTTTGCGAGCCACCGATAAGAACATCAATTCCCCAGCCATCCATGTCGAGCGTCGTGGTGCCCAGCCCGGTGATGGCATCGACCACCAGAAGCGCCTCCGACTGCTCATCCTTCAGCAACTGCCCAATCGCCTGCACATCATGCCGTGTGCCCGTCGAGGTCTCATTCGACTGCACGAACACGGCTCGCGTCTCGAGCTTCAGCGCAGCCCGTACCTCTTCGATCTCAAACGTGTCGCCATAAGGCTTCGAAAGCGTATCCACCGCGCACCCGAACGCCTTGCCCAGCGCGGCCCAGCGCTCACCGAACTTCCCGGCCGAAAGCACAAGAATTCGATCCCCCGGCGAGGTCAGATTCGACATCGCCGCCTCCATCGCGCCCGTCCCCGAACTCGACAGGATCACCACATCGTTCTTTGTGCCAACAAAAACCTTCAGCTGCTCCAAAACCTTCTTGAACAGCGCACGGAATTCCGCGGTACGGTGGTGAATATCGGCCGCGGCCATCGCAAACTGGGCGGCGGGCAATAGCGGCGTGGGACCAGGCGTAAAAAGGCGCGTCTTGCGAATCATTCCTCTATTCTAGCGATCCGTGATCGCTTTTGCCGCAACAGGAGGCATCGCAAGGCAGGCAAACGGCCGGCACGGTAATCTGGTACCCAACAAGGAGTTCATCCATGCCAACCATCGGGGAGCGCATTCAAACCGACATCATCACCGCCATGAAGGCTCGTGAAGAACCCAGGCTGACCACCCTCCGCATGGTCAAATCGGCACTGAAATCCAAAGAAATCGACAAGCGTGAACCGCTCACCGAGGCCGAAGAACAATCGATCCTGCAAACGCTGCTGAAACAACGCCGCGACTCCGCCGAACAATTCACGAAAGGCGGCCGCCCAGAACTCGCCGAGAAAGAACGTGCCGAAATCGGCATGATTGAGATGTACCTGCCAAAAGCGGCCGCCGAGGAAGACATCCGGCAGATCATTCAGGGAGCCCTGGCGCACATCGCCGCCGGAGCGGACGGCCAGCAGCCGGGACCGAAAGACATGGGCCCCGTCATGCGGGTGGTACAGCAGCGCATTCTTGCCAGCGGCCTCTTTGTGAACAACAAAATCGTCAGTGACATGGTAAAGACGGAGCTCGCCAAAAACAGTGGAAGCGATCCTGCCGCCATTCAGGACGGCGGCTACGGCGGGTAATCTCGCGCATTGCCGCCATAACGGCTGCCCAAAGGCTCTGGCATTTCTTCGAGTCGTACCGCCAGTGCGGCCTACTCACCCCGTCCTGCACTGCACTCCCCCTCCTTCTCTGCCGCTGCCCACATTCAGACACACACCGCCGGCAGCCGGCTGCATGGTTGTTTATGTCCTTGAGATGGGCAACGAAATTCCTCTTTGCAGCACCCTATAAACTGCTGCGCCGGTAGTGGAAGGATGCTTCTTTCACCCTGTGTCTACTCCAGACCTGATTTTCTATTCGGAAACTCAGCAGACATTCGTACGAAGAATGGAGTCAGAGTTCCGGTTCTGCTACCCGACCTGGACGCAGCATTCTTTACCTCCTCCTGCAGAACTTACGTTCGTAAGCTTTCGTTGCTGACGTGTCCTAGTCCCGTGCCTTCCTCCCCAAGGCCAACGCTTTCATACCTGAATCCCAAAAGGAAAATATTATGTCGAAGACAATCGTAGGACTCTTCAAAAACACCGCGGCTGCCCAAGAGGTAAAGCAGATCCTCACCAATAACGGCTACAACGCCAGCGACGTCAAGATCGTTGCGACCGACAGCGATGACTACAGCACGGGCTACGAGGGCTCGGACAAGTCCGATGAGGGTATCGGAAACAAGATCAGCAACTTCTTCCACGGCCTCTCCGGCGGTGATGAGCATGCCCATTCCCACTACGCGCGCGGCGTCAACGAAGGTGGAGCCCTGCTGACCGTAACGACTGCCGACCAGGACGCCGAAGAGATGGCGACCCTGCTGAAGCAGCATGGCGCAACCGAGATCGAAGGTGGCTACAGCACCTCGACGGACTCAGGCAGCTATGATCGTTCAGGCAGCACGCAGGAGATCACGGGTCAGACCGCGATCCCGATTGTGGAAGAAGAGCTTGCCGTCGGCAAGCGTCAGGTGGACCGCGGCGGCGTCCGTGTTTACTCGCACGTCGTGGAAACACCGGTGCAAACCGAAGTCAATCTCCACGAAGAGCGCATCAACGTAGATCGCCGTGCTGTCAATCGCCCCGCCACCGCTGCCGACTTCGAAACCGGTAACCGCAACAATTTTGAGCTGCGTGCCATGGGTGAAGAGGCGGTTGTCGGCAAGACCAGCCGTGTCGTCGAGGAAGTTCTCATCGGTAAGCAAGGTACGGACCGTACTGAGTCCATCAACGACTCCGTTCGTCGCACCGAGGTTGAAGTAGAACGCATCCCCGGCGAATATGTAGAGCAATCCACCAAGTAGGACGTGAACGTGAATCATGAAAGGCGGCCCGGAGCGATTCGGGCCGCCTTTCATCTCTGCTCCTTAGATCATCTCTGCCCCTTAGAGTTCAAATTGTTCAGAGTTGCCACTCGCTATCCCTGGAGAGTGCCAGGCACTCGCAATCTTCGAGGAAGGGTAAAGGGGAGCTTTCTCCCTTCATTACTGCTCCTGATGTTGTGCTGCGGCAGTCCGGTAGGCGCCCAGGTATCCTCTGCCAGCAACCTGGGGTCCACCCAGCCACCTGCTGTCTCAGAAGCGGGCACGGTCAGTGGCAGCGTGAACGACGCAACCGGAGCCTTGCTGCAGGGAGCCAAGGTTCAACTGCGCACTCCGGACGCCGGCAGCTTCCGCACGCTAACCTCCGATCGTGATGGCCGCTTTCTCTTCCTCGATGTGCCGCCCGGCAGCTTCGATCTGCTGATTACGCTGCCGGGATTTGTCCCGGTCACCCTCACCGGCAGCCTGGAACCGGCGCAGCACCTCGCCCTGTCCGTGCCGGCACTCCATCTTGCTACGTTTACCGACAGCGTGGATGCCATTGCCTCGCCGGACGAGCTCGCTACCGAGCAGGTGGTCACAGAGGAACACCAACGGCTCCTCGGCGTGCTCCCCAACTTTTTCGTCAGCTACAACTGGAACGCACTGCCACTCACAACGCGGCAGAAGTTTACCCTTGCCACCAGAAACGCCCTGGACCCTGGCAATCTGTTTCTGGTTGGCACAGTTGCCGGCGTGCAACAGGCTACCAATGCCTTTCCCGGATACCATCAGGGGGCAGCCGGCTACGGCAAACGCTACGGGGCCGACCTGGCCAACCTCGTCGCCGGAACCTACATGGGCGGTGCCGTGCTGCCTACCCTGTTCCATCAGGACCCGCGCTACTTCTACAAGGGCACCGGCTCCAGGCGCTCGCGCTTCCTTTACGCCCTTTCGACAGCCGTGATCTGCCGCGGGGACAGCGGTCACCGCCAGCCCGCCTTCGCCAGCGTTCTGGGTGACTTCTCTGCCGGAGCCATCTCCAACCTGTACTATGCTGCCTCCGACCGGCAGGGCGCCGTGCTAACGGTTGAAAATGGTCTGCTTGGCGTCGCGGGGGACGCCATGAATAACGTTTTTCAGGAATTCGTTCTCAAAAAACTGACTTCAAAGAAGTAGCCATCGCAACGCCGCTTCCTGGGAAGACGAACCCTGAGCTGCATCCGTCCTGGCAGCGCACGCGAGGGTTGTACGTCGTCGGCTCTGGCCGCTAAGGCCTAAGGAGCGGGTACCTCTGCGCCCATCGTCCCGGCACCCTCGCCAAACCATCCCCGCAGCCAGCGGTTCGCTGGTTCAGAGCAGAAACGGCCGACTCCCTCCCCAAGCAGTCCAGCGAGCAAAATAACCGCCAGAAACAGGGCTGCTACCCATCCCAATGGCTTTCCTCTGGCAAAGAAGAAGTTGAAACAGCCGAAAACCACGAACATGTGCGTTAGGTAAACCTCATAACTGCGACGGCCGTACGCCAGCAAGGGGCCCAGCCGGCGTGGCGCACGCCACCCGCTCTCGGCCGAGGCGGCAATCAGAAGGCACGCTCCCAGGCCCACCAGCGTCATGCCCAGACCGCTCGCATCCAGCCCAATCCGGCTCGCGGTCCGCGAGAACCCCAGACAGAACAGCAGCAGCCCCAGACCGCAAACGGCACACGTTCGAACCGCTGCCGGCCGCAGCGCACGATCGTGCAGCAGAAGCGCCGTGCAGCAGCCCATCGCGATAGCATCCATGCCGCCAAGATAGGAATACTCCTGCCAGGTCTCGTTGCCATGCGTCAGCACCGTACGGCCAAACGGTCCAAGCACGATAAAAATAGCCAGCACTGCATAGATCCAGCGCCCACGCGCCAGGCGGCACACCACGGGAAAGAAGAGATAAAACATCTCCTCCACCGAAAGCGACCAAAGGATGTCCCAGTTGCCGGGCAGATAACCCCTCGTTGCCTCAAACCAGTTGACACGGAATGTGAGCGCCGCCAGCAGAGCCGCCGGCAAACCGCCGCGTTCGGCGGACACGGTAAAATCACGCAAACGCAGCCCGTGCAGCATGCTGAGCACCAGCAACAACAGGAGCAGCAACGGCGCGATTCGCGCAAAGCGCAGCAGGTAAAAATCCTTGATGCTCACGAGCGAAAGCGCCCCCCAACGCCGCAGGGAGGTAGCCGTAATCAGGAATCCGGAAACGGCAAAAAAAATCTGCACCCCATTCTGACCCTGCCAGACCAGCGAACTTCCCAACTGCCGCGGCAGCCCGCGCAGGTACGGCACATGCGCGAAGAAGAGCCGCATGTTCACGTGATTTATCAGGACGGTAAAGATCGCCAGGGCCCGTAGACAGTCCACGCCATCAATGCGAGACCAACTGCGCCCCGGCCTTGCCACCTGTACCGTTCTCATGCAGTCATTCTTTCCCGCCGCAGGACCCGCCAAACGGGAAAGCGTAGCGTAAGCCCCGAAGCGCACCAGCATCGTTACCCACTGACTGTGTCCAAAAATTGTCAATACGCCGTTGAGGGCGTCGGCCACCTCACATATCTTCAAAAGCCACCGGTGTGCGACGATGCCCACAATGAGATCGCCCGACGCCCCTAGGACCCCGCCACCTTCGGACTTGTCAGATCTGTCTGAGTCCTCCGATGGTTCCGCTGAAACCACGCACGTCCTCAAGCGCCAGTTGCGGCTGCGTGACCTTGTGCTCGCTCAGATCCTCACCGTCGTGGGCAGCTCGTGGGTTGGCATCGCGGCCGGGCTTGGGCACGCGCAGCTTGTCGCCTGGCTCGTCGCCTTCGCGCTCTTTTACACGCCGATGGCCGTTGCCGTGTACTACCTCAACCGCGAAATGCCGCTCGAAGGTGGCCTCTACGTCTGGGCACGCCGCGCCTTTGGCGACAGCGCCGGCTTCATGACCGCCTGGAACATCTGGGCCTATGGCCTGGTCGTTATCGCACTCTTGCTGACGCAGATGCCGTCGGAGCTTGCCTACTTTCTCGGCCCTCATTACGCCACGCTGCCGGACAACAAGCCGCTCGTCGCCGCGATGCTCACCCTGTACCTCCTGCTGCTGGCCTGGACGGCACGCCGCGGCCTCGCTTTTGGCAAGTGGATTCACAACGGCAGCGGTCTGGCGATGCTCACCGTCTTCGGCTTCCTCATCGTGTCGCCGCTGTGGGCCTGGTTGCACGGCGCGCACCTCCACTACGCTCCCCTTTCGTTTCACCTCCCGGCGCGGGACAGCACCTCCCTTTCCCTGTTGGGACAAACCCTCTTTGCTGCTTCAGGGCTTGAATACATCGCCATCATGGCCGGCGAAACCCACGCGGCCTACCGCGATATCGGCCGTTCCGTCCTCATCGCGTCTCCGATCATCTTCCTCATGTTCGTGCTTGGGACCGCCTCCGTGCTCAGCTTTCACGAACTCTACCCCGCCACCGCCATCAATTACGTCGCCCCCATCCCGCAAACGCTGTCGCTGGCCTTCGGCACATCCGGGTGGACCGCCGGCGTCGCCAGGCTCGCCATTCTGCTGTTGCAGATCCGCATCCTCGGCGCGGCCAGCTTCATCTTCACCGGCGTCGTGCGCCTGCCCATGGCCGCCGGCTGGGACCACCTCGTACCCGCATGGTTCGCGCGCCTCCATCCGCGCCTCGGTACCCCCGTCAACTCCATCACCCTCACCACGATCGCTGTCGCCGCGCTGCTGATCCTCGGCTCCGCCGGCGTCCACGCCTCCGAAGCCTTCGCCGTCCTCAACGACACCTCCTCCGAGCTCTACGCCCTCGCTTACCTTTCCCTGTTCCTCATCCCTCTTATCGGCAAAAAATCACTTCGCATCAGTCTTCCGCTGTGGATATCTCCAATTTGTTTCGTCGGCCTGCTCACAATCCTCTTCGTTCTCGTCTTCAACGCCTATCCCTTCCTCAACGTCGCCAGCCCCGCTGTCTTCGCCGCCAAGATCGTCGGTACGACACTGTTTCTAAATGCCCTGGGCTACGCCTTCTACCGCTCACGTTCCCACCGGCCTGCCTCCGCCTCATAAAGCAAAGCGGCATCCGTCGGACGCCTGCCGCATCCATCAGACATGCCTGAGCTCCCTGAGGTCGAGACCGTAGCCAACGGCGTGCACGCCCGCGTCGCAGGACAACGCATCGAGCGGGTCTGGACCAGCGGCAAGCCGCAGACCTTCAAAACACCGGAACATGAGATCGTCGAAACCCTCACCCGTGCGCGCATCGAACGCGTACGCCGAATCGGCAAAACAGTGGTGCTGGATGTCTTGGGATCGGATATCCCGGCTCAAAAGACAACACCGCAAGCCCAGTTTCTGGTGCATTTAGGTATGACAGGCCGCCTGCTCGTCTCAGCGCCGGAGGTTCCCTGGCCGCCGCACACCCATGCCGTCCTCACGCTTGCCGACGGCCGTGAACTCCGCTTCGTCGACCCGCGCCGCTTCGGCAGGCTCAGCATCGTGCGGCCTCATGCTGAATCCGGCCAGGGCTATGACGGACCAGGCGCCGAGCCCACCACCATTCAGGCTCAGGACTTCGCCCGGCTGTTTCGCGGACGCAAACTAGCCATCAAGGCGGCCCTGCTGAACCAGTCCATCCTGCATGGCGTGGGCAACATCTACGCCGATGAAAGCCTCTTCCGGGCCGGGATCCGCCCCCGCAAAGCCGCCGGCCGGCTCACCCGCACTGAACTCGATCGCCTGCATGGTGCGCTGCAATCGGTGCTGGCCCGCGCCATCGAGCTGGGAGGCTCCTCGGTCTCGGACTACGTCGATGCAGCCGGCGTGCGAGGCTTCTTTCAGCTGGAACACATGGTCTATGGCCGGGCCGGCGAACCCTGCCGCACCTGTGCCAGGCCCCTCAAAAAGCTGATCGTAGGCGGTCGCACAACCGTTTACTGCCCCATCTGCCAGCGATAAGCCAGAAAACCAGCGGAGCCGATTCAGCAGCGGCCACTCGCCAGTTGCTCTGCGACTACCGCCGCGCCCACGACCCGCGTCGCCTGATCATCGTCCACAATCTCCATCTGATACGCCTGCAGGGGGCTCATCTTGACCATTTCATGCAGGTAATGCCGAAGCAAATTCAGGTCCAAAAAGCGAACGTTGTAGCCGGTGATGAAAAACTTGCCGGCACCCGTATTGTGAATACTGGAAGCCGTCGCTGCCGCTAGCGCACGGTGCCACAGATTCCGAAACTCCACGCAGCGGGCATCAGGATTGTCTCGCCGGCAGGCCGCCGCGAAAACTTCTTCCGGCTCCATATCCAGAAACCGAAGGCGCATGGCGCGGTGCCCCATGATGCCTTCCAGGTGACCCTTGCCCCCGCAACCGCAGTAGTTCTCCCGTTCGTCCAGTGTGACGGTGCTGTGCCCGGCCTCCCAGACATCGTCCGTCATGGGGTAGGTGCCATAGCCGATGCCGGTACCCAGCGTCCAGACGCGGATGCGCCGATCCAGCTTGCCGAACTTGGAGGCCAAACCGGCGGCCATGGCGTCGGCGTCGTTGGAAATAATTACAGGTGCGTTCAGGCCCTGCAACGAGAAGGCATGTGCCAGCAACTCCGCCATGCGAGCGCCTTTGAGCTGCGGCAGGTTGGGCGCCTCTTCCACCACGCCATTGCGTACCAGGCCGGGCAGGGTGACCCCCACGGCATCTAGAGATTTCTTATGAACTCCCGCCACACGCAGCGTCAGTTCACAAATGGCAAGCACCAGGGCGTCGGTGTGAAACTCGGTCAGCGGACTCTCTTCCTCTTCCCGCTGCTCGTGTATCTCGGGAAACACCTGGAGAGGGCCAGCTAGGGCGCCATTTACGATCAGGCCGGCATAGAGCCTGTCCGCCACAACTACGCCAACTGTTCGCGTGCCGTCGGTCCGCTGTTCCGTCGAGTCCTGTAGGTCCATGGTCAACATCCGTTGCCTCCCGTTTTTGGCGAGCAACACTGAAAAGGCAGCCGCCCCAGCTATGGGGACGCGCCGGCAAATCAGCGTGGAGTGAAAGTAGCCTGCCCCACCCAGTCTCGTCAACCGAAACAAATAAGCGGAAGCCGAAGCTCCCGCCTTGGGGTACACCAACGGGCTTCGTGCCTTCCAGCGGCAGACTAATCGAACTTCGTCAGCCGGTTCAACCCATTGAAGGCAGCCACCTTGTAGCACTCCGCCAAAGTCGGATAGTTGAACACCGTTTCGACAAAATAATCCAGCTTGCCGCCCAGCGCCATGACAGCCTGGCCGATATGGACCAACTCGCTGGCACCCTCGCCGATGATGTGTACTCCCAACAGGGCGTGTGTTTCACGATGAAAAATCAGTTTTAAGCGACCCGTTGTATCACCGCGTATCTGCCCGCGTGCAATCTCCCGGTAATACGCCACGCCGACCTCATAGGGCACATCTTCCTCGGTCAACTGCTCCTCGGTTTTGCCGAGAAAGCTGATCTCCGGGATGGTCCAGATACCGTAAGGATAGAAGCTCGGATTGGAAACGATGCTCTCATCCCCAAACGAACGCGCGGCGGCAATGCGTCCCTGTTCCATCGAAACCGAAGCCAGCGAGGGGAAACCGATGACATCGCCGACTGCAAACACGTTCTGACTTTTCGTGCGGAAATCCTTATCAACCGGAATCCGGCCACGGCTGTCGGCTTCCACGCCGATCGCACCCAGGTTCAGCTCGTCGACATTGCCCTGCCGTCCCACGGAATACAGCAGCGCATCCCCTTGTACCTTCTTCTTCGACTGCAGGTGCGCAATCACCGACCCGTCCGGGGCCGCTTCCACCGATTCCACCTCTTCGTTCAGGCGCATGGTCACACGCGCATCGCGAAGATGGTAGCTGAGCGCCTCGATGATCTCCTGGTCGGCAAACTCAAGCAGACGCGGCCGCCGCTCAATCAGCGTCACGCGCACACCCAGCGCCGCAAACATGCAACAGTACTCGACACCGATGACGCCACCGCCCACAATAATCATCGTCTTCGGTAAGGTGGTCAGATTCAGCACCAAATCAGAATTGATAATTGTGGTTCCATTAATCGGGACCTTCGGTGAGGTCGCCGGCTTGGTGCCGGTGCCGATCACAATGTTCTTCCCTTCGTAAACCGTCGAACCCTTCGAATTGGTGACACGTACGTGCGTCGCATCCTCAAAGCTCGCCGTTCCGGTAAGCATTTCCACGTTGTTGCGTGAAAGCTGCGCGTCCGTGACGTCGATCTCCGTCTTGATGACGTGTTGGACGCGGAAGGCAAGATCCGCCATGGTGATGCGTTCTTTCACCCGGTAGTTCATGCCGT
>CAXTZL010000106.1:6482-10156 GCA_964248555.1 uncultured Bryocella sp. | reverse complement strand
TGCGCAAGAGCGTGGAGCCGGTCTCGCCCGCGGTGTTCAACCGCTGGCTGCAGGACTGGCAGCACGTGGCTCCCGAGGTCCAGGTCAGCGGCGAAGAGGGTGTTCTCGCTGCGCTGGAGCAGCTTGAAGGGTTTGAGGCGCCGGTGTGCGAGTGGGAGCGTTCGCTGCTGCCCCAGCGCGTGAAAGACTACGACCCACGCTGGCTGGACAATCTTTGCCTTGCGGGCATCGTGGGCTGGGGCCGCATCTCGCCGCACCCTGCGTGGTCAGAGGCCGATTGTGGAGCGCCACGCCGCGTGATTCCCACGGGCGCGGCACCGATCACCTTTTTTTTGCGCGAATCGGCGGACTGGCTGCCGGAGGCGCTCGCCTCCAAATGTGTTGAAGCCGCGGTCCTGAAGCAGGCGCTTTCACCGGAAGCGCAACAGCTGCGAGTCCTGCTTGCGGAGCGTGGCGCGGCTTTCAGCGCGGACCTGCAACGGCTGAGCGGGCTGAGCAAGCAGGGCGCCAATACGGGATTGTGGGAGCTTGCGACCGCGGGGCTGGCCTCGGCCGATGGCTTTGACCAGTTGCGTGCGCTGATGGATCCGCGCCGCAAGACGGTGCACCTGGAACAGACCCCAGCGGTGAGCCTGAGAAAGCGTGCGGCGGCCCGCACCACCGCCGGCCGGTGGTCTCTGCTCTGCGACGAAGCTCCGGTTGCGGCCGGGGTGCCCGATGCGAAAGCAGTCCCCCTCGAGCGCGCAAAGCAACAACAGATTGCGCTCGAATCGCATGCACGGGTCCTGCTTTGCCGCTATGGTGTGCTTTTTCGCGAGTTGCTGGCGCGCGAATCGAATGCGCCGAAGTGGCGCGATCTATTGCCGCATCTACGCCGGCTGGAGGCTCGCGGTGAGATCCGAGGTGGCCGCTTTGTGAGTGGTCCCTTTGGTGAGCAGTTCGCCCATACGGAGGCCGTGGAAGGCCTGCGCGAGGCACGCCGCCGGCAGCCCGCACGTTCCGCCGAGCCAGCGATCACCGTCGCCGCCGCGGACCCGCTGAACCTTGCCGGCATTCTGGTTCCGGGTGAGCGCGTCGCGGCGATTCCGGGCCGGACCGTGAGCTTTCAGGCCGGTGCGGCTTTTGATGTGGAGGCCGAGGGGATGCCCAAAGACCGACTCACAACGAGGCCGATCGCCAGAGCGAACCGCTCCGTGGCCGCGCTGTTGCGCGAGGGATTGCGGGCGCCCGCGGTGCGTTCCCCGGCGGTGGAAACGGGCAACCTGGGCCTTTTCTCATGAGCACGGAGAGGCCGAATGCGGCGCCTGCGGAAGGGGATGCGTCAGCGGGGCCCGGGGATACGCGCACGCTTACGCCGATGCAGGAGCTACAACCCGGCGATGCCTATCTGGATGGTCCTTATCTTGTGTTTACGGCGCAGTACCACCTGCGTCGCGGCTATTGCTGTCACTCCGGGTGCCGGCATTGCCCGTACCGTGAAGCGGAGGACACGGGGCTTTAAAGGAGCCGTTATTGTGGCGCTACGCCCAACGACGGCACCGCCGCGCTAGCCCGCCTGGAGCCGCCGGCTGGACTTCGATTGCCGACATTCAAGACGGCTGCGTTTTGCACCAGCACGCCCACGCGCGGATCGCTCAACCAGGGAGCGAGAACGGCATCATGCGCCATGCGGTCGCGCAGGTCCAGCCCGCGTTCACTGGCCTTGCCGAGCCAGTCCAGCATTGCCGGGGCATTGCCCTGTTGGGCGTGCAGGTGGGCCATCGCGAAACATACTTCGGCATAGTGCTCCGCGCTGAGCACCTGCGCGCTGTAGCCGCTGTAGCCGCTGTAGCCGCTGTAGCCGCTGTAGCCGCTGTAGCCGCTGTTGTTGTTGCGGTGCAGGATCTCCGGATCGAGTTGCATCGCCCTGTTGAGCTCGCGGCGTGCGTTTGAGGTTGCGTGCACCTCGAAGTAGGCCAGGGCGAGATTTGCGTGGAACACGGCGTTGTTTTTTTCAAGCTTCACTGCGCGCCGGTACTCGCCCAGCGCGGCATGCGTTTCGCCCAGGGCGAAATCTGCCGCAGCCATGTCGTTCCAAGCGATGCCATCGCGTTTGTTGAGGTGCACGGCTTGCTGAAACAGTAGCCTGGCCAGGCGCGGCTGCTGCATTTCGAGGTCTGTGATGCCCATTTTCTTCAGCACGCGCGATGGGTCGGCTCCGTGTGCCATGGCGAGGTTGTCGTAGTCGAGGGCATCCGCGTAGTAACGCCGTGCGCGCAGCACGTCGGCGGCTGTTTCCAGAGTTTCGCTGCTTGCGGTGGCCTTGTCGGGCAGGTGCTCTGCGATGTTGGCCCATTCCGCTGTGCCGTGTTCCGGGGCCTGGGATTGGGCGGCTGCCCGGGCCGGCTCGGGCTGGCTCTCCTGCGGGGTACCCTGTGCCCGGCCAACGCAGGGGAAGGCAAGAACGCAGACCGCTGCGCCCAGGAGTTTGCGTGTGCGAAAGGGAGCACGGGGCAAGGGCAACGGCGAATGAGGAAACAGCGGGCCTGCGAGGCGCACGGCGTGCCTTCTTTGAGAGACGGCACCATCGTGCGCCCGGAAAGAGTCAACGTCAAGCCGCTGTTCAGGGTTTACGGCAGAGTGTAGAAGCCCTGGTCCGTGCGGGCCTTTAGCCCGGGGTCGGCGAGGCGCACTTCCACGCTGTGGTACCCACTGTTTCCCGCGGCGGGCGCCGTTGCCGGGGGGAGCGTCAGTTGATATTCGGCATGGGTATCGCTTGTTGCCTTTTTGATGAGCAAGCCAATATCGTTGTTGCTGTTCAGTGCCAGTCCGCCACTTTGCACCGCCAGCACCTGCAGACCGAGATCGCCGAGCACGGCCTCCGACGGCTTTCGAATGCCCTTCAGAAAATTCTGGTAGTAGAAGGTTCGCAGCACACCTTCCTGGGCGCCCAGCGGATCGACGCTGTACAGCGTGACGTCCGCACGGTGCAATGCGGTTGAGTACCTCACCACATCGTTGAAGATGCCCTGTTCCTGCCGGGCCGAAAGTTCCACGCCCGGCCCCGACAGCAGCGGCCAACCTGGCGAAACCCAAATTACGATCTTGTGGCCGGGTGTTTCGCCGGCCCTGGCGATGACCTCTTGCAGAGCTTTCAGCGAGATGTCCAGCCGTTCTTCCGCACCATAGAATCCGGCACTGCGCGTCAGCACCCGCAGGCCGATCACCTTGTTTTCCAGCACGCTGCTGAGGCCGTTGCCATCCGTGCTGAGACCCGTGGTCTCGGTTTTGGTATCGCTCACCAGGATCAGCGAAGTCGGCAGTTGGAGGTGGCCGCCCCCGGCCTTCAGATAGGTCTCTATCTGCTGCCGGGCATAGGAAAGCTGGCTGTAGCGGATGTTTACGGCATCCAGCACCAGAAAGACCGCGGTTGCGGCCTCCTTGCCCGAAACGGCTTTGAAGCCGGACACAGGCTGTGGCTGCCCATCTTCAAGAACGGTGAAGGCATTCCCCGGCAAGTCTGCGACCGGTTCGCCGGAAGCATGGGTCACGACGACGTTCAACTTCAAGGGTTCGTTGACGGAAGCCGCGGGTGACAGGTTCTCCTGCGCCGCGGCCGTACCCGGGAAAGCGGACCCCACCGCCGCAGCGACGCCACATGCGAAAAGGCCTGCAAAGATTGCGCTGCGCCGAAC
>CAXTZL010000106.1:0-6382 GCA_964248555.1 uncultured Bryocella sp. | reverse complement strand
CCGCCGCAGCGACGCCACATGCGAAAAGGCCTGCAAAGATTGCGCTGCGCCGAACCGAGCCGTTCATAAGTTGTCTCCGGAAGACGGAATCGACGGACGAGGGAACGCCGGGCGGCAGTCTTCTTTTGAATAGACGCAGTTCGGGCTGCGTACGACGCTTTCCCCTTTATGCTGCACGTTGCGGACCGCGCGAGCGTCGGTTACGGCGAAGGGACTACGGGCGCGGCGGGAACCTGAGACACGGGCGCCGGCGGGCTCACGGGGGCCGCGGGCGCCTCTACCCGCATCGCCAGCCTTGGAAAGGCGAATGAGCCGCCGGCGTCATCGATCACATTGACCTGGCAGATGTAATTGCCGGCCTTCAGCTGTGTGAGCGGGACGTCGAACTGAAAGGCTACCGCATCGCGCGCCGGTACATTGAGGGAGTCGGCGGTGATCAGCGGCGTTTCGTACACCTTTATGCCGCCGGAGAGAAATTCGATCGAGGTCAGCACGTGCACCGGGCCGCCTTCCCGCCGCACCAGCCCGGGGGCGTTCGCGGGCTGTGGCGCGTTTTTGGCTTTTGCCGGGTCGTACAGTTCGTAGAGCAGGAACAGGTGCTGATCCTGACGGAACACATGCGCCACGTTGGGAACGTATTGCTCGCCGTCGCGTACCAGAAGGTCGGGTGTGTTCTTTACGGCGTTCGGGGTTCGCTGGCTGGCGAGCATCACGGAACTCAGCTTTACCGGCAGCTTTTTCAGGTCGGGCACATTGAGGTCTGTCTCAAAGGATCCCATGTTGCCGGTTTCGTTTTCACGCACCACGAACTTCAGGTGGTAGTGGCCGGGCGCGAGCAGAAATCCGGTGGAGTACTGGATGTTGCGCCGCTGCACCTGCCGGGCTCCGTTGACCGCCAGCTTGACGGTATCGCGTACATTGCCCACCGGAATACCCTGGGCATTTTTCACCTGGCCAAGAACGTCGAGCGTGGCTTTGTCTACCGATCCGCCGTGATCCTTGCTTGTTGTAAATGGAATTTGGGATCCCGGCACGATCAGGCTTACCGGAACATAAAACGTATTCGCGTTTTGCCGGAAGTAGAGCGCCTGCAGGTAGACCGCCACGTCCAGCCCGGGCAGATCGCTGCGCATCTGGTCGTCCAGCGCCTGTTCACGATCTTCTGTTTTCTGGTGCTGGAAATCAGCCGGCGCATAGTAGCCTGGCCGGTACTCCAGCTTCACGTCCGGGCGATTCACCTTGACCGTCAGGTGCCGGAAGGCTCCGTCCCGCCGCGGGTCCGAGGAGTGAAAGCCGAGGATGTAGTACGCCTCCGTATCGTGCTGTATCTGCTGAAATGCCGGTCCAAAGTCGTTCGAATCGAAGAAGGCTTTGCCGCCTGTGTCCGTGGCCAGCGTGCTCAGCAGTTCCTGCGAGCTGAAGTTTGCGCTGAACTGGTTGCTTACCGCTGTGCCCGTGTAGGCTGCGGTGCCGCGCAGGCTGCCCTGGGTGGCATCGCCCACCGGCGGCAGTGCCTGCAGACCGCGCGCGTCGACGGAATAGATGGCCAGGTTCGCTTTGGCTGCGGCGTTGGTGGCCTCGCGCAGGCTGGCCTGGTTTTCGATGCCGTTGCGCGAAAGCCCTCCCGAGAAATACAACATGCTTTTGCGCTGCGGCACGCGTTCCAGCGACTGCGCGATCTGCCGGATGGCATACAGTTCGCGGTCTGTGTTCAGGTTGTTGTATTCCGTGTCGTCGGCAACAAATGTCGATCCGTTGTCGCTTGTGCCGTCGGTGGTTCCGCCTGTTGCCCCGTTGGCAAGCGCGGTCTGATCGGTGCCGTTGTATTTCGCCAGTCCATGCAGCAGGGACTGCTTGTTGGCCGTGAAGTCCTGGTCCAATTTGAGCGCTGTTGAAAAGCTGACGAGCGCTACAAGATCGGCCGGCTGCATCTGCGTGTTGATGTATTTTTGCGCCGCCTCGACGGCGCGATCCGTATCGTCGTCCCCCAACGTGCTGAGGTCAAAGAACATCACGATCAGCCGATGGTTTTTTAACTGCTGCGGGTCCGCCGCGAAGTTGCGCTCCAGCAGATCCGCGATCGAAGCCTTGCCGTTGACCGTATTTTTTTCCGCCAGCACCGCGGCCTGATCCACGTTCTGGTAGTCGAAGCTCGCCACCCGCTGCGGTTTGCCATTTTCCAGGATGGTGAAGTCTTTTGCTGTCAAACCCTTCACCACGGCGCCGGTTTTCTTGTCGCGTACGACGACGTTGGTGAGTACGATGTTGGCGTTGACCGTGAGCGTGTAACCGCTCTTGCCCCCCGCCGAAGCTTGCGCCGTTGTCTGATCCCCACCCGCCCCCTGCAGGGCCGGCGCGGTTCCCTGCGCCGTGCTCACCGCACATGCGAGTGCAGCCGCAAGCAGCGATGCAAATATTCGTGGTGCCACGATGATCCTGCGCGTCAAAACCGGAACCTGCCTACAAAGTCGATCTGCCGCATGGCTGCCGCACCTGTCACCTGGCCGAACGTGGCCGCATCGAGCTGGGTATTGATGCCGTTGTATTGGACGGTGTTGAACACGTTGTTGGCAGTGACCCGCGCCTCAAAGGATCGTGTTTCGCCGAGTTGTACGGTGCGTGAAAGTGAACTCGCGACCAGCACACGGCCCGGCCCCTCGATGGAATACCGCGATGCCGTGCCGTAGCCCAGAGGTGCTGTAAAGGCCGCGGCGTTGAAGAAGGAACGCAAGGTGCCCGCGCCCGCAATCGGCTGCGCAAAATTGCGGTTTGGCCGCAGCGTGTAGGTTCCACCGGCCGCGATCTGCGCCACCGTGGAGGTGTACTCCGGCGTGAAGTAGGACCCCGAAGCCAGCGTGTATGAGCCCGAAAGAGAAAACCCGTCCAGCAGCTTCGAGGTCAAACCGCCCTTGTTTAGAAACGCGCGATTCGGGCCTACGGGAAGTTCATATACCCAGGTTCCCGTCAGCAGATGACGCACATCGAAGCTCGAGTTCGCGCGTTCCGCATGGAGGTCTTCATCGTTTTGTATGGTGGAGCTTGTTGCCGCACCACCAAAGCTTGAAGCATCGTCGATCGAGTGCGCGTACTGATATTTTGCCGTCAGCGCCACGCCATTGGCAAGCCGCTTTTGCGCATTCACGGTCAGCGCATTGAAGGTCGATTCCGCCTCCGAGCTCTGGTAGGTGAACGCCACCGCATCGGGCGTGGTGGGCGCGTTGGTGGAATGATTCGGCGCACGCACCACGTTCAGCCCCGAACCGTGCGACCCGTTGTAGCCGATGTTCAGCACCACGCCTTTCGGCAGCGTGCGTTGGATGTCGACGTTGTATACCTGCACCATGCCGAGCCGATAGTTCGGGTTCACGGCATAGGTATTTTGGTACAGCTTGTTGTTGCAACGGAAGCCGTTGGCCAGCGTGAGGTTCGCCGCGTTGGTTGGCGTTGCCTGGATGCAGCCCGTATTGTTGCTGGCGCTCGACAGCACATTGTTCTGCGACGCCGCGAACGGCGCCTGGTAGGACAACGACTGCGCGAAGCTCGCAAACTGCGACGTATTGAAGTTAATGCCGTAGCCGGCGCGGAGCACCGTTTCCTTGAAGAATTTTGGAAACACGTGCGGCCGCCACGCCACACCGAAGCGCGGGGAATACAGCACGTGATCGCCATGCAGCAGGGAAGAGCTGGGCCCCGCCGCACACGTCAGCACACCGGCTGTTGTTTGCACGCTGACGCCGTTGGGCGTCACGCAACCCACGCTGGCCGTGCCTTCGCTGACGCCCGTGAGGTTTACTAGCCGGCCATTTTTCTCGTTGTAGGGGCTGAAGTATTCGTAGCGTAGACCGCCGTTCAGGGTGAGTCCGTTGGCCACGCGAAAGTCGTCGTTGGCGTACCAGTCGAAGATGTTCGCCCGCAGGTAGATCTTGTTCAGCCCTGCCTGGATGGCGGACTTCTGGGGCAGCCCGAGTAGAAAATCCGCAAAGGCCGACCCACTCGGCACGGAGCCGGTTGCCGTCAGCGAGGCCGTCTGCAACGCGGGATTTTCCGTATTGTAGCCCGTAAAGGTAAATGCGCCGAGCGGGGTTCCGCCGCCGAGGTAGTCCTGATGCACCCGCCGCACATCGCCGCCAAAGCGGAAGTTGTGCTTTTTGTGCCGGTAGCTTACCTGGTCGGAAAACGAGATCGTCTGCCCGATGTTGTCCTGCGGATCTGTGTTGTTCACGGAGGTGAAGTTGGTGAATGTCAGCGACGGCAGGCCGTTGTAGAAGTTTGGCTGCGCGCCCAGAGCGCCTGTGCTGGGCAGCGCGATGCCGGCGGCTGCGGCGGGATCGTTCGCCGTGTTTGTGAAGTAGTTGCGGGTCAGCGCGTGGCTGCGATTCCACGTTACGGAAGCGTTGTTGTTAAACCGCCCAAACCCTACCACATAACCCTGGCTCAGGTTGAAACCGTTGGACTGCGTCGCACCCGAAAGCGGCAGAATGATGTTGCGCAGGTCAGAGGCGCCATGCGAGTAACTGAAACTTGTGTTGAGGCTTTGCCGCAGGGTTGCGGGCGCATTGCGATTCCCTCCGCCGCGCCCGCCGCCACCAAAGCCGCCGAACGGCCCGCTGTTATTTGCCCCAAGGTTGCGAATAAACCGCATCGACAGGTTCGCCGCGTTCTGCCCGGCCGTTGTGTTGGTCTGGTAGTTGTACCCCTGCGTGCCCGCCGTTGCCACGTTCGCATGCGGGTAGAAGTTGTTGAGCACATAGAGCGCCTGCGGTGAGATCCGCGCCGGATCCATGGCATTTGCCTTGCCGTTGTAGGCAAACTGCTGCCCTGTGGTCGGGTCGAAGATTGCTGTGGGCATCGTCACGCCGTTGATCGTCTGCGTCAACCCGCTGAAGTCGCCGGCTCGCTCCGCATCCGTGGGCACCGTGCCCGGCAGGACCTCGGGTGTTGTGTTTCGCGAGAAGTTGAAGTTCAAGAACACGAACTGCTTTGTGCTCGGCTTGATCAGGCCAGGGATGTAGGGTGAACCGGCCAGTGTGGCCCCAAAGTTATTTTTTGCATACGGCAGCTTGGTCCCCGGCAGCAGCGTCGGCGACCACGGCGCGGAGTCCAGCGCCGAATATTCCCCCCCGTAGTTCAGGCCGCCGTGCAGCTGGGTCGGGTCCAGGTTGCGAAATGCCCCTGAACCCCGACCGAAGCCACCGCCGCCACGACCACCGCCGCCACCCGGTCCGGGGCCGCCCATCAAGTTGCCCAGCAGGCCCACAATCGCGTTGGTCGGGTCTGCGCCGGCGGGCAACTGGCCACTGGCCCGGGCTTGCTCTACACCCTGCTGAATGCGATTGCGTAGTTCGTCCTCGCTGAAGTTTGCCAGCCCGTTGGTCCCCCCGGTCTGCCCGCTTACGGCGACGGTCTCATTGCCAGCCCCGGGGGCATCGCCCAAACCGCCGAGCGAAGGAAGGGCGGCGCCCGCGTTGCCGGCACCGGTGCTTGCATCCTCTGCATTCGGTGTGCCCGCGCTGAGGTTGAGCCCCTGCAGGCCGCGCAACAGGCTCGTTGCGCCGCTGCCAGAGCCGGTCGTACCCGCCGCCGACGCATCAGCGGCCTCCACACGGCTGGCCAGCTGCAGGCCAAGATCGGTTGCGGTGCCCGGAAGGGCGGCGGCCGCGCCCGTCAGCAAGATTTCACTGGTTGCCGGGGCAAAACCGGCCAGCTCCGCCCGGATCACGTAGCGGCCGTTGCGCGGAATTTTGAGCGCGTAGGCACCGTCCGCATCGGTGGCACCGGTGTAGCCGCGGCCGGTGAGCGAGTTGGTGGCGGTGACGGCTACGCCGGGTAGTGGAACGCCGCCGGCCTCCTTCCCCGTCCCGGCGACCACGCGGCCATGGATCGTGCCTCCCTGGGTCACGGTGGCTGTGCCGGCTGCCGGGGCCGGCGTAGCAGCCTGCCCCCCGCTGGCAGCCGGGGCCACCTGCACGAACAGCAGGAGAGGATGCAGCTGTGTTGCGCGTCCCGCAGGTGCTCTCCGCGCTTCGGCCACGGCTACGGACAGAACCGAAACCGACCCCACGAGCATGGCCGCCAGGAGGGAGCCTGCCCCGGTCGCTCCGGTCAGCCAGCCGCGCCTTGGACGCTTTCCGGACGGGTTGGCCGTACCGCTGGCGAGCTCGCTCATCGTCGCCCTACCGCGCCCCCGGGCCGGCCGGAGCCGCCCCGCCGGAGCTACCGGAATCGGGTCCGGCCGCCCCGTTCGCTCCCGGGCGGCCATGCATGCCACGGGACCGTCCGGGGCTTTCCAGCAGACGTGCGGGTACAAAGACGCCGCCTTTGACCGAACCGGTTCCGATGACGTTGTCACCCACCTTGATGTCTGCCAGCGTGATGCTTTCGC
>CAXTZL010000105.1:0-10311 GCA_964248555.1 uncultured Bryocella sp. | reverse complement strand
TTCAAAACGGCGCGCTTTTTGACTCTGTAACGGTCGGCGAGAATGTAGCCTTTCCTTTGCGGGAGCGCGGTGGGATGTCCGAGGACCAGATCCTGCAGGTGGTGAAGGGCTTGCTGGAGATGGTGGGGGTAGCGGGAATGGAAGATTTATTGCCGAGCGATCTTTCGACGGGGATGCGCCGGTCAGTGGCGATTGCAAGAGCTTTGGCGGCGCAGCCTTCCGCGGTGCTGTATGACGAGCCGACGACGATGGTGGATCCCCTGATGGCCAACCTGCTGGGCAGCTTGATTCATCGCTTAAAGGGGCAGCTGCACCTGACCAGTATTGTGGTGACGCACGACGTGCGGCTGGCGGAGCGATTGGCGGACCGGGTGTTGTTTCTGCACGAGGGCAAAGCACATTTTTTTGGCACGGTGGAGGCCTTGCGGGAAAGTCCGGACGAGATTTTGCAGGAATTCCTGGAGCTGGACCGGCTGGTCCTTCCTGGCTGAGCCGGTCGGGGCTGACCTTCGAGGCTGGTGCTTCCGATTTAGGACATACCACGAAGGCGCACCTCGGGGCGTCGCAGGCGATGCTAGAGTAGGGCCTAGAAAGCCCTGCCTGAGTGTAGCGAAATCTTTTCTAGCGTCTAGAGGGCGCAGCAGCCGTTGACAGGGGCGTTTTTTGCATGGCAAGACCCGAATACCTCGATCAAGTCGTCATCTCGAACCGCTCGGCGAACAGGGCGGCGGCGGTTGGTCGTGCGGGCCGACGTCGGCCCTCGTTTGCGAGCGTGTTCTGGGCTGTTCTGGATGTGCTGAGTGCCTTGCTGGCCGGCCTGCTGGCCTATGATCTTCGCTACGAGTGGCACACCAGCCGGGGCGGGGGATCCGTTGGTTTCTTTGCCCATACGGCTCCGGTGCACACGTGGATCACGCTGCTGATCTTTGGCGCCTACCTTGTGCTGTTTTCACAGCTTTTTGGGCTGTACCGGTCCAGCGAGAGTGCAAGCGGGCTGCATGAACAGCGCATGACGGCACAGGCCTGCCTGACGGCTTCACTGCTGCTGTGCGGGACGTTGTTCCTGATGCGGGATTATGCGGTATCCCGGTTTGTCGTCCTGCTGACGATGTTGCTGACGAGTGGGATTTTGATGACGCGCCGGGCGCTCTGGCGCCGGCTGCGCCATCGCCGCCACCTGCGCGGACTGGAGGTACGCAATGTGCTGATTGTGGGCGATGGGCGTGTGGGCCACGCGCTGCGCAATCACCTGGAAGCGCTGCCGCACCTTGGCTTTCGGTTCAAGGGTTTCATCTCGATGAATGCGACAGGGGAGGCGTCCGGCAAGGAAAGCGCGCCGCACATTGTGGGCGACCTCCGGAACTGCGTGGCCGTGGCTCGGACGTTATTTGTGGACGAGATTTATTTTTCCACACCAGCGGACAAGCAGACCGTGATTACGGTGGTGGAGGATGCCCGGGCGATGGGCATTGATGTGCGGGTGGTACCGGATCTGTATGACGGGCTCGCATGGCATGCGCCGGTGGAGTACGTCGGGCAGTTTCCGACCATTCCGTTGCACCGCCGTGAGTTCCCCCGGGGCGCGTTTGTGATGAAACGGGCGATCGACATGGTTTTGGCGCTGATTGTGCTGTTGCTGGTTTCCCCGATCATGCTGGTGATTGCAGTATTGATCCGGCTGGACTCGCCTGGGCCCATTTTGTATGGGGCCGAGCGTATTGGCCGCAAGGGCCGTGTTTTCAAGTGCTTCAAGTTTCGCACGATGGTTCCCAATGCGGACCGGATGAAGAAGCAGCTGGCGCATTTGAATGAGCGTGAAGGCATTCTATTCAAGATGACCAACGACCCGCGCATTACAAAGATCGGGGTGAAGCTGCGGAAGTATTCGCTCGATGAGCTGCCGCAGCTTTTCAATGTGATCAAGGGCGATATGAGTCTGGTGGGACCTCGTCCTCCGCTGGCGGTCGAGGTGGAGAAGTACCACCTTTCGCATCTTCGCCGGCTGGATGTGCTGCCGGGCATTACGGGGCTGTGGCAGGTGGAAGCGCGGCAGGATCCTTCGTTTGACAGCTACATTTCGCTTGACACGGCGTATGTGGAGAACTGGTCGCTGTTGCTGGATCTGCGTATCCTGGCGCGGACGGTGGGCGTGGTGGTAGGTGGGACGGGTTCCTAGGGCTAAGCCGGCTCGGGTGTGGGCGGCGGCTCGCGGTAGAATCGGCTTGTGCGCATTGCCCTCGCCCAGATTAATCCAACCGTGGGGGACTTCTCGGGCAATTTGGAGAAGATCACGGGAGGCATCGAGCGGGCCAGTGCGGCTGGCGCGGAGCTGGTGATTTTTCCGGAGTTGGCGACCTGCGGATACCCTCCGGCGGATCTGTTGGAAAAGGAGTCCTTCACCCGGCGTGCGGAGGAGTCCCTGGGCCAGATTTCGGCTTTGACCCGTGGCGCAGACAGGCCGGCCGTCCTGTGTGGATCGCCGGTGCGTTTGGAGGTGGAAGGGCGAAAGCCTCTGCGCAACGTGGCAGCCGTGCTGGAAGCGGGGGAACTGCGATTCGCGCAGGAGAAGATGCTGCTGCCGTTCTACGACGTATTTGATGAACAGCGTTACTTCGAGCCGGCAGAGCGTCAGCTTTTAACGACGATCAAGGGCCGTCCGGTCGCGATCACGGTTTGTGAGGATGCCTGGAACGACAAGATCTTCTGGCCGCGGCAGAACTACCCGGTGGATCCGGTGGAGGAGCTGATGCGGCAGTGGGCTACCCTGCCGCAGACCCTATCTGGGGAGCGGCTGATTTTGAACATCAGTGCCTCGCCCTACTGGCACGGAAAGCCGGAGACGCGGCGACGGATGATCGGCGCCCTGGCGCGGCGGCACCGGGCGGTGGTGGTGATGGTGAACCAGGTCGGTGCCAACGACAGCTTAATTTTCGACGGGGATTCTTTCGCGATGAATGCGGAGGGCGAGGTGATCGCGCAGGCAAAGGCTTTTGCGGAGGATCTGGTCTGTTTTGACACGGCAGATCCTGTGCCCCGGCGGCGGTCCGCGTTGGAGAAGGCAGCGCCTCCGGTGGGGAAGGCGGCTCCAGCCCCGGAGCGGGGTGTCCCGGAGGTTCTGGACACGACCCGGCCGGAGCAGCTGGAGCGGACCTGGCAGGCACTGGTGCTGGGCACGCGGGATTACGTGCAGAAGTGCGGTTTCCGCAAGGCGCTGCTGGGGTTAAGTGGAGGGATTGACTCGGCGCTGGTGGCGGCGATTGCGGTCGAGGCGCTGGGTGCGGCAAATGTGCAGGGGATCGGCATGCCGAGCGAGTTTTCCTCGAGCGGCTCGCTGACCGATGCGGAGCGGCTGGCGGCTAGTCTAGGGATTGGGTTTTCGGTATTGCCGATCCGGGACATTTATGACGGCTTTACGGAGCGATTGCAGCCGTTCTTTGCCGGGACAGATTTTGGCCTGGCGGAGGAAAATGTGCAGCCGCGCATTCGCGGGACGTTGCTGATGGCGGTGTCCAACAAGACCGGGGCGCTGGTGCTGACTACCGGCAACAAGAGCGAGATGGCTACCGGCTATTGCACGCTGTACGGCGATATGGTGGGGGCCCTGGCGGTGATTGCGGACCTGTACAAGACCGAGGTGTATGCCCTGAGCCGCTGGGTGAATCGGGAGGGCGAGGTGATTCCGTGGGACACGATCACGAAGCCGCCCTCGGCGGAGCTGCGGCATGGGCAGAAGGATACGGATTCGCTGCCGGAGTATGAGGTTCTGGACCCGATGTTGCGGGCCTATATCGAGGACTACCGGCCGGCGGAGGAGATTGCGGAGACCCAGGGCGTGCCGCTGGCGTTGGTGCGCCGGGTGATCCGGCTGGTGGAGATTGCAGAGTACAAACGGCAGCAGGCGGCGCCGGTGCTGAAGGTGTCCCGGAAGGCTTTCGGGATGGGACGGCGGTTTCCGATTGCGGCACGGCGCGAGGTGTAGGTGTGGGTTTTGGTGGCAGCCGCAAGGGGCCGCGGAGCGAGGAGTGATTTGGTGAAGCAGGTATTTGTGAAGCAGGAAGTCGTGCAGAAGGCAAAGGTACGGATGGCGAGAGTTTCTTGGATTGCGACGGTTGCAGCCATGGCATGCTTTGGGGCGGGGCTGGGGAAGGCGTGGGCCCAGAGCGGGCACCCTGCAGCGCCGGCGCCGGTGACTGGAGCGCCGGCCAAGGCCGAACCGGGAGCGGCAGCGCAGGGCGAAGCCGCGCTTCCGACGCTGATCCCCAGGGCCACTTTTCCCGCGGTCGACCCGCATAACTTTACCGCGGCTAGTCCAACGGTCGACACGGTCAACAGCTTTCTGCATGCAGAGTGGGGCTATGACGGGAATCGTACCTGGAGTGTGGCTTCGATTCAGCCGACCCAGGCACCGGGAGTTGTGGCCGTGCGCGTTTTTGTTACCGAGTCCACGCAGCCAACGCGGATGGCGCAGACGACGCTGTTTATTATGCCCGACGGCAGGCACGCCATTGCCGGCGAGGTGGTGCCGTTCGGGGCACAACCATTTACCGAGAACCGGGCCTTGCTGGCGAAGGCGGCCAAGGGACCCTCACGCGGGGGAAGCGACACACAGCTGGAATTTGTGGAGTTCACGGACCTGCAGTGCGCGGCCTGCAAGGCGGCGCAGGTGACGTTGGATCAACTGCAAGAGGAGTTTCCGCAGGCTCACGTGGTGGTGGAAGACATGCCGATGACACGGGCGCACCCGCTGGCCTACCGTGCGGCGGCGGAGGGATATTGCGTGCGCCAGGCCAAGGGGGACGGGGGCTATTTCGCGTATGCCGAGGCTGTGCGGGCCAACCAGGCGGGCATGACCGCGGCGAAGCTCGAAGAGACGTTGGGGGCGGCGGCCAAGGCCGCCGGCGCCGATCCGGCTGCGATGGCGACCTGCGCCGGTATGCCTGCAACGAAAGCGGCAGTGGATGCGGTGGTCCAGCTGGGGAACGAGGCAGGTGTGGCCGAGGTGCCGACGTTGTTCGTGAATGGACGTCCGTTGCCCCTGGCCCAGGTTCCGGTGCAGGTTCTGAGCCGGATTGTTGCATTTCAGGGCAAGCTGGACGGGGTGGCCGTGCAGGAGCAGCCCCCATTGAGTACGTTGAAGTAATTTGGACGCATTGGAAGCAGGACAAAGCGAGCTGTAGCACTGTACCGGAGCCGGGCGGTTTTCGGCTACAGCCGGGCCAGTAAAGAACCTTTGTTTGCTAAGCTCAGAACTAGGGCAAGCCCCCCTTGGGAGCCGATCTCGCAATGTGCGAGGCAGCAGTCTTTCCAAAGGGGTTCCGTTTCCGCCCAGGAGAAATTTATGCTACCCGACGCGTCGGTTCATCTGCTGGCAGAGTCGCTGATCGATATGGCGAAGTTGCACTTGCAGTCGCCGACCAACACATTTTCAAGCGCCTCCACCCCTGCCAAGGAGGTGCACTCGCTGTCGATTTTTGTGCTTTTCATTACCGGGCTGATTTTTCTTACAGTAAGTGCGCTACTGGCCTACGCGGTGTGGAAGTTCAGAGCGAAGCCGGATGACACCATGGAGCCGGCGCAGGTCTTTGGCAGTACACAGATCGAGCTTGCCTGGACGATCATTCCGGTGCTGATTATTGTTGTTCTTTTCCTTGGAACGGCCCGCGTGATCTTTGCCATTGAGGATCATGCCAAGCCGCCCTCAGCGGTGGATGTGCTGGTGGTGGGCCACCAGTTCTGGTGGGAGTTCCGCTACCCGAAATACAACATTGTGACTGCAAACGAGTTGCATGTTCCGGTGAGCGATCCAAAAGATCCAACGCCGACCTTTTTGAAACTGACCTCGGCGGATGTGATTCACAGCTTCTGGGTGCCGCGCTTGGCGGGCAAGACGGATGCGCTGCCGAACCGGGTAAACGAAATGTGGATTGATCCGTACAAGCCCGGCTTGTATGAGGGTCAATGTGCCCAGTTCTGCGGCCCCGAGCACGCCAAGATGCTGATCCGCGTCTTTGTGGACACACCGGAACAGTTCAAGGCCTGGGTGGCTGACCAGCAGCGGGATGAGGAAAGCGGTACGGGCTCCAGCGAGCCGGCCGCTTCCGAGCCGAATGTCAGCAACATGAGCATAGTGGGCCTGCGTGGACCTGGGAGTGTGGCCGCGGCCGCGGCGGGTGTACCGCCCAACACGCCTCCGACACGCGGGACGATTGCGCAGTTGCATGAGGTGGCGGACAGCGACGCTGGCATGACGCAGATCAACGCGCAACAGGGCCGCCGGGTCTTTGAAGAGCAGGCCTGCATTAACTGCCACGCGATCCAGGGCACGGTGGCGGATGGCCGCTATGGTCCAAATCTCACACATCTTGCCAGCCGTACGACGATTGCGGCCGGAGCGGCCATGAACACGCCGGAAAATCTGGTGGCCTGGCTGGCCGATCCGAATGACATCAAGGAGGGCACGCTGATGCCAGCGATGCACCTCACCGACCTCCAAAACCGGCAGATTACCGCATACCTGACCACGCTGCACTAGAACGGCAGGGAGACACTTTTATGGCTACACCGACAATGCCGGTCCCGAAAGGGATTCAAGGAGCCCTGGATACCACGATCCCGGCGCGTCCGCGATCACAGTATCTTGAGACCATCCATGACTGGGTGACAACGACCGATCATAAGAAGATTGGTATTTTGTATATCTCCTACGCGCTGCTTTTTCTGCTCGTGGGCGGATTGGAAGCGATGATCATTCGTATTCAGTTAGCCATACCGCTGAATACCTTTGTTTCGCCACAGACCTATAACCGCGTGTTTACGATGCACGGGACGACCATGGTCTTCCTGGTAGGTATGCCGATCCTGTTTGGGTTCGGCAACTACGTCCTGCCGCTCATGCTGGGCGCCCGTGACATGGCGTTTCCGCGCCTGAACGCGTTCTCCTTCTGGATCGCGGCGTTTGCGGGCATCTTCCTGTATTTCAGTTTCATTGGTGGGCTTGGCCTGGGTGGAACGGGTACGGCGCCCGACGCGGCATGGTTCGCGTATGCACCGTTGACGGAGAAGGCATTCTCGCCTGGTCACACCATGGACTACTGGGCGCTAGGGCTGATCGCCAGTGGTATCGGCTCGATTGGAACGTCCGTCAACTTCCTGGCAACCATTATTTCCATGCGCTGCAAGGGCATGACGATGATGCGCATGCCCCTGCTGGCGTGGATTTACGCCACCGTTGCGTTTCTGGTGCTGGTGGCGGTGAGTCCTCTGACGGCAGCGCAGATCATGCTGCTGGTAGATCGCTACCTCGGCGGACATTTTTTTGACACGCAGATGGGCGGGTCGGCCATTCTGTGGGCGCATTTTTTCTGGATCTTCGGGCACCCGGAGGTGTACGTGCTGGTGCTGCCGGCCTTTGGTTTTGCGAACGAGATTATTCCGGTGTTCTCGCGCAAGGCGATCTTCGGGTATCCGGCCATGGTGGCAGCTACCGTGGGTATCGCTTTTATCAGCCTGGGCGTGTGGGCGCACCATATGTTCACGATCGGCATGACGTCGTTTGGGAACACCTTCTTCACGCTGTCGACGATGCTTGTATCGATTCCGACCGGAATCAAGACGTTCAACTGGTTGGCAACGATGTGGGGCGGGAAGATTCGTCTTGCGACCCCGATGCTGTTTTCGATCGGCTTCATGTTTCAGTGGGTCATCGCCGGCCTGACCGGGATCATGCTTTCTGTCTCCGCCTGGGACTGGCAGTTGCACAACTCCTACTTCGTGGTCGCGCACTTTCACTATGTGCTGGTGGGTTCCATCCTGTTCATGATCTTCGCGGCCTTTTACTATTGGTACCCGAAGGCCACGGGGCGGATGCTGAATGAGAGGCTGGGCAAGTGGCACTTCTGGCTGATGCTGATCGGTTTCCATCTCACGTTTGACCTGATGCATATCCCCGGTCTGCTTGGGATGCCGCGCCAGATCTACACCTACGAGCCGGATCGTGGCTGGACGGGATGGAACCTGCTGATTACCATCGGTGCCTTTGTGCAATCAATTGCGACAATGGTGTTTGTATACAACCTGGTCTATTCCTACTTCCGCGGAGAGATTGCCGGTCCGGACCCTTGGGACGCCTGGACATTGGAGTGGGCGACGAATTCGCCGCCACCTGCTTATAACTTTGCGGTCGACCCCGTGGTCGCCAGCCGTCGTCCCCTTTGGGATCTGAAGCATCCCGATGACCCGGATTCAGCCTTCGAGTAGGCGCGAGAGATCATGAGCACTATTCCTCTGGAACATATTGAAAATGAAGCCGCGTGGACCCTGCCTTCCAAGGGCCGCGTCGGCATGATCACGCTGATCATCGCGGAGACGGCTGTCTTCACGATTTTTGTTGTGGCCTACATCTACTACATGGGTCGCGACGTGCATGGACCCACACCGCGTGAGGTTCTTGAGCTCCCGATCTTCGGCACCATCGCCCTGCTTTCCTCTAGTTTTTTTATCTGGATGGCGGAGCGTGCTATTGAGCATGGACAGATGGAGAAGTTCAAGCTCTTCTGGTCCATTACGATTGCCGAGGGTTTGTTTTTTCTGGCCGATACGGGGCTGGAGTGGAACAAGCTGATCAATCACGATCACCTGACGGTGAGCACCAACCTGTTCGGCACCACCTACTTCTGCCTTGTGGGCCTGCATGCGACGCACGTCATTGTGGGTCTGCTACTACTACTGGTGGTGTTGATACTTGCCTTCGCGAACAAGTTAACGGTGGCCCATGCCGAGCGTGTCCAGGTGCTTGGGCTTTACTGGCACTTCGTAGACGCCGTGTGGGTGGTTGTATTTACGGTTGTATATGTGGTGAGCCGATGATAACGCCGACGCCGGTTGCCGTGGACAAGAGCCACGCACGCGATGAGAAGCACAGTATTCACCTGCCAGCTCCCACCGCGTGGCCCATGGTCATGGCCCTTGGAATGGTTCTGCTGATTGGGTCCCTGGTGCTCGATGAAGCCGTAGGAGCCCTTGGACTTCTTCTTGCCATCTGGGGCGCCGTGGGCTGGTTTCGAGAGGTTCTGCCTTTTGAGAAGGTTGAAAATATTGAGGTTACAGACCAGGTCGTTGAAATTCAGCCATCGCGTGGCCGGGTCAAGCGGATTGAGTTGGGGGAGAGCCACCGTGCCCAGTTGCCGCTGCGTACCTTTCCAATCGCAAGCGGCCTAAAGGGCGGCATCGCGGGCGGTATTGCGATGGTGATCCCAGCCGAGATCTATGGCCTTCTTCGGTACCACAGCCTTTGGTACGTGGTGAACCTGCTGGGCGGCGCCGGCGTGGGGGACTGGGTCAATCCCACCTCCGCGCAATTGATGCACTTCCGTCTGAGTGCCTTTGTGACGGCAAACGTGATTCAGGGAGTTACGACGCTTCTTGTGGGCCTTTTGTACGGCGCCCTGCTACCCGTGTGGCCAAAGCATCCCGTTCTGCTGGGCGGTCTGGTGGCGCCTGCATTATGGACGGGTCTGTTGCATAGTGTGTTGGGCATTGTGAATCCTTTTCTGGCTGAGCGAATTGACTGGTGGTCGTTTGCGGCCTCCCAGGTCGTGTTTGGCGTGGTGGCTGGTTATGTCGTCTCCCGGCTGGGTGGATTGAAGGGCCTGGCGCAGGTGCCTCTCGCGGTACGTCTGGGCGTGGAGACCCCGGGACTGCACCCGGGCGAGCACGGAAAAGAGCCGACGGAGTGAGAATGCGTTTTGCTGTTGCCCTGAGTGTGGCGTTGTTGAGTCTGGGGTTCACTGGCTGCAATTTACCGGGTCGCCCGAAGGACGAGGTGGATGTACCTCGCCCGGACCAGATTGTCTCGTTTGATGAGCTGTATGGGGAGAACTGTGCCGGATGTCATGGCGTGGGTGGACAGAATGGCGCGGCCAATAATCTGAACAACCCCGAGTACCAGGCCTGGATCGATGATGCTTCCCTGCGCAGCGCGATTGCGAATGGTGAAAAAGGTGTGCTGATGCCGGCCTTTGCCAAATCCGCGGGCGGGACCCTGACGGATCAGCAGGTAGACATTCTGGTGCACGGCATGCGCAAGAACTGGGGCAGGGGATTCACATTTGGAGCAGACACGCCACCGCCGTATCACCCTGTCCGTGCAGGGGATCCGGCGAAGGGCCAGGCCGTTTATGTGGCTGCATGTGCGTCTTGCCACGGTGTGTCCGCTCAACACCCTGGACCCTCGGGCTCGATTCTTGATGGGGCCTTTCTGGCTCTAATCAATGAACAGACGGTGAGAACCACCATTGTTCCGGGTCGCCCTGA
>CAXTZL010000104.1:0-10345 GCA_964248555.1 uncultured Bryocella sp. | reverse complement strand
CCTTGTCGAGCAGATCGTTCAGGCCCGTATCGGTGAGCAGGCTGTTGCGGAGGGAAACACCATGTTTGAGGCCGATGTTGATGGCATTGGGCAGCTCCCGGTCGTCCTCGCGGCGCCGATAGCTCAGCGAGGAATAGGCGGCATCGATCCGGAAAACGCGGCTCACGCTCTCCCCGGTCAGAATGCCCTTCATCTGGTCCGGGGTGTGGCCGGTGGAGTAGAGCGCGGACAAAATGGAACCCATGCTGGTGCCGGCGATGACATCGATCGGGATGTGGTGTTCCTCAAACCACTGCAGTGTGCCCACTTCGGATAATGCAATGGCGGCGCCTCCGCCAAGCGCAAGACCGATCACGGGGCGATTTTTTGGCAGGTCCGTGGGCGGGATGGCAGGTGCGGTAGGCGGCAGCCGAAGCTTGCTGGTGCTGGCCGCTTCTTCCGTTGCCGAGGCCGGCTTGCTGGAGGATGTTGTGTCATTTCCCGTTCCAGGCTTCCCCTTGCCGGTTGCATCCTTGGAACCCATGCCGCTCTGTGCGCCAGCACCCTGCTGGGTTTTGCCCCCCAACTCCTGGACGGCTTCCTGCCCTTTAATAACCGGGGTTCCGGCCGTGGCACTCTGGCCGGATGCCGGGGAGGAAAAGAGGAGCGCAGCCCCGCCAAGGAAGAGCGAGGCGAACGGGGCCGAGGAAAAATGAAAAAACTTCGTCAACTTCGCAATCCATTCTGCGATGGGGTCAGCAGTTCGATTTTTGGGCATACGGTAAGGGAGAGCAATGCCCTCTTTGGGTAGGCTGTTACTAGCGGCGATACTCCTGAAATAGATCAGGAAACTGCTGGCCTAGCGACGCGATCTTCGGGATGTCGCACACCTGGATGTAAGGATTATGTGGGTTCTTGATGGCGTAATCCTGGTGATAAGCCTCGCCGGCATAAAAGGTCGTCAAGGGGGTAACGTCCGTCACGATCTTGCCGGGGAAGATGCCCGTTCCGTCCAGTTGTCGTACATATTCGGCCGCGGTCTCCCGCTGTTCCTCATTGGTATAGAAGATGGCCGAGCGATATTGGGTGCCGACGTCACCACCCTGGCGATTCAGCTGCGTCGGGTCGTGGACGACGGAGAAGAAGATACGCAGCAGCGTGCCATAGCTCACCTTTGCCGGGTCATAGACGATCTCAATGGCCTCGGCGTGACCTGTCTGCCGGTAGCTGACGGACTTGTAGTCCGCAGTGTCGGCAGACCCGCCGGTGTAGCCTACGACGGTTTCAAGGACGCCCTTAACGCGTTGAAACACCGACTGCACGCCCCAGAAGCAGCCACCCGCGAAGACGGCCGTTTCACGCTGGCCTGCCTCCAGACCGGAAGCAGGAGGGACGATGTCACGCAGGGGAGCGGGAATGGGTTCCTTGCGGGATGATGTGATAGCCATATGCCTCCGAAGCCTCATGCCGAGCAGCAGAACCACTCCCACCACGAGCAGGGCGAGAGCAGCCTGGAGCAGGGAAGAGCCGTTCACGGGCATTGGACGCGGCGGGAGGGGTTTGCGATGCCGCCCGATCGCTTCGGGCCCGTTTTCCAGTTCATTTCCCATCACGAGCCGACGGGAAGGTGGCGCGGAGCCACCCTGTGCCTCGGGAAGGGAGAATCAAGGGAGTAAACAGCACATTCAACTGCGACTTGAACTCTGTCAGGGGAGAGTGGCAGAGTCCGTTGCGGGGGCAGGGCTAGCCGGGCGGCCAGCCCATCGAACGACCGCCCAGGACGTGCACATGGAGGTGGTCGACCGTCTGACCACCATCGGGGCCCGTGTTTACGACGAGGCGATAGCCGTTCTTGAGGCCCTGGGTGCGGGCGACTTCCCCGGCGGCGGCAAGCAAACTACCGAGCAGGACGGCATCCTCCGGCAGGGTGTGTGCATGGGAGGCAATGTGGCGCTTGGGAATGACGAGAACGTGCACGGGGGCCTGCGGGCGAATGTCGGCGAAGGCCAGGGTGTCAGCATCGTCGTACAGCCGCGTGACGGGGATCTGACCGGCGATGATCTTGCAGAACAGGCAGTCCGAAACGGGTGCTTTGGGCTGAGCTTCTGGTGAGGCGTCGGGCATACGACTGAGAATAGCCCGAGCTGCCATGCGGTGCCCAGCGTCTCCGGGCGAGCTACGTGACTTTGCAATGCACATCGTCACTCAAACGAGCGGACGGGAACTGCCATTAGAAATTTGACGAAGAATCGGGCCCAGGATGGCTAACGCGGAGGCGCGGATGCCTTCTAAGGCAGGTATGAGTGAGATCGCTTCCACCCGCTCCGCCCTCGAACACCTCAAGGCAGGGGTACGCCGTTTTCAGTTGGAGATTCATGCCGAACGCGCCGCCGCGTACCAGCACGCGGCCACTCACCCGCAGCAGCCGCATACGCTGTTCATCGCCTGCGCGGATTCGAGGGTCGATGTGGAGTCAATCACGGGCGCGGGTACGGGTGAGGTCTTTATGACTCGCAATATTGGCAACATGGTGCCGGCCTATGGTGAGGTGCTGGACGGCGTTTCCGCCGTGATTGAGTACGCCGTGTCCGCGCTGAAGGTGCAGCACATTGTGATCTGCGGCCACTCGGACTGCGGGGCAATGAAGGCGCTGCTGAATCCTTCGTCGACCGAAGAGATGCCTGCGGTACGTACGTGGCTGCGCAATGGTCCGGCAGCCCTCCATGTGGCCGAGTCGCCGGGCGATAGGACGGACCTTTTTTCTGAACGGCTCAGCCGCCTGACCACGGAAAATGTGCTGATGCAGATGCTGCACCTGAAGACGCATCCCTCCGTAGCCGGCGCCATGGCGCGCGGCGCACTCAGTATTTCTGGCTGGGTCTATGACATCGGCTCGGGCGGCATCTGCATTGCGGAGGACGGTTCGCGGGAGTTTGTGCCAATATCGCCTGAAAAGACGGCCCGGACGGAGTAAAGTTCTGCGCCGCAGCTAGGCCTGGATTGCCATGGAGATCCGAAATCGTCGCTGTCGACAGGTGGGTACCACCGCCTGAATCCCGCGTGCGTGCGTTTGCGGCTGCCGAGTAGACTCAGTGCGGGTTATTGGGGGCTGGGGGAAAATATTTCGGTGCGTAACCCGGCAGCCAGGGGTTATAGCGCCAGGCAAACGCGGCGCGCCGGCCAATGGCAGGGTGATCATAGGTCCAGAATTCCAGAAATCGGCTGGGGTTTGGATCGTCCAGCGATGTAGTCCCGAGCACGTCGAACGCACCGCGGGCCGCTGTCTGAGGGTCCTTGACGATACCGTGAATGGCTTCTTGGCCATAAACATCGGCGGCATGTTCCTGCGCGCGGGAGATCGTGGCGCTTACCGGTTCCAGTGCCGCTGAGAAAAGGGCAGCCACCAGGATCAGAACGGGAAGTGCACCCCAGTCATTCTGCCCGGAAATGCGCCAGCGCGGCCCGAAACGGGACAGGGTCGCGCGAGCGAGCCGAAACCCGAGAAAGAAAAGGAAGAAGCTGCCGATAAAGCTCAAAAGCAGACCACGAACGATGTGACCCAGCACGTAGTGGCCCGACTCGTGGCCGAAGACAAACAAAATCTCGTCGGGGGTGAACTTCTGCACGGAGGTGTCCCAGACCACAACGCGTTTGGAACGCCCGAAACCTTCCACGTCGGCGTTGAGGGTGGTGAGCTTGGCCGAGGCCTGCATGAGGAACATGCGTTCGGGCGGGATATTCATGTTCCCGCGCGCGGCAACCTCCTCGAGCCGGGCTACAAGGGCGGGCTGCGTCTTTGAGAGGGATTCGTAATGGAAAAACAGCGGTTCAACATAGGGCCCCATAAAAAGACCGAACAAGCTGAGCGGGATCGTCACGGCCCAGAAGGCGAGCCACCAACGCGAGGGCAGCACGCGAATGATCCAGAACAGAAGCATCAGGATGAGACCGCCGACGATCCATTCGAGGAGAAACGACTTGCCCTGATCGCCAAACCAACTCGCCCAACCCTGGATGGAAAGGCCATAACGGAGCGACGTGAGATGGGCGTAGAGGTCAAGCGGAAGATCCAGCAGGGACCCGGAGAGCAGAAAAAGGAGCAGAAACGCGTAGCCCTGAACCCAGCGGTTTCGACTGATTTTGAGCGCGAAATCACGCAAAAAGGCGATATAGCCAGTGAAGAGCATGAGAAGGAGCTGCGCAATCCCCCAAAATTCATTGGCGAAGTGCATCGTGGCGCGGGTGGAGGCGAGGTGCTGGGCTTTCAGGAGCTGCTCCGGACGGAGACTGTAGTCGGGCAGGTTGCCATGGGGAGCGGCGGCGGCGATCTCCCGCGCGGCATAGGTCGAGGCCTGGCGCTCGGCAGCCGTCGTGCGGGCCCAGCCAGGGGTAGCCATGGCCGGGGAGAGCCAAAGAACGAAGGCAAGGAAAAAGAGCAAGGGGCGCGAGGGCATAGTCAGAGAAGAGTGCTTTTGAGTGTGGGCGCAGCACTGGAAAAAGGCAAGTTGCCGGGAACGGTCGTACATTACCTGCGTACTGTCGCCAAATGTTCGCCTCCCCGGTACACTGCGGCTGTGGCTTCGAAGTGTGGGGTTTCCTTGGTAGAGACGGGTCTTGGACGGTGCAAGGTAAAACAGTTTTCTCGTTCGGGGCCCATCCGGTTGGCAGCTTGGGTTCACGCCGGCCTGCTTCTTGGTTGCTGCCAGGTCCCCTGCAAGGCGGAAGGGCCGTCTGCCGGAGAAAGAAAGGACGTAGCAGCGTCGGTGAAGTCTGCGGCCGTGGCGGAAACGGGGAAGGACCCGGTGCTGATCGCGGCTATGCAAACGGAGCTGCATCGCGCGATGGGAGCTCTGGGCACGGCAATCGTGGCGGCTCCGTCCACCCCGGGCGCACAGGCGAAGACGGTGGGGCAACCGCGACCCTACTTCCTCAGTTACGCCGTGGCCGACACGGAAACGCTGAACATCACGGCTCAGTTTGGAGCCGTTGCACAGACGACAAACAATCACACACGGACTGCTGACGTGCAGGTGCGGCTGGGTTCACCCACTCTGGACAACACGCACGGAGCACATCGAACCAGCGCCCTGACAACGCTGCCGCTGCCTTTGACGGACGATCGCGCAGCTATCGAGCGATCGCTTTGGTACGCCACGAACCGTGGCTACGGACGGGCGTTGGATGCCTTGGAGAAGGTGCGGACTGAACAGGAGGTCCGGGCCAAGGAAGAAGACACCTCCGCTGATTTTTCCGTGGAAACGGCGCAGAGCAAGGTGTTACCGGCCGAGCCGCCGATGCAGGTAGACCAGGAAATGTGGCAGCGTCGCCTTCGTGAGATTACGGGGTTGTTTCGCAAACATGCAGACATTACGTATGACATGGCCATTCTGCAGTCCTCGCACCAGACAAACTACTTTGTTTCAAGCGAAGGGGCGAAGCTGGCGGCGCCCAGCGAGGTAGCTCGTTTGGTGGTGGTGGCGCGGACGCGTGCGACCGATGGCATGGACCTGTTCCGGGCGGAGACATTTGAGGCAGATGCGACGGGGCACCTGCCAGCCCAGGCCGAGGTCTTAGCCAAGACAGAGGCCATGGCCAGGAACCTGGATGACCTGCGCGGGGCACCGATTACGGAGCCCTACGCAGGCCCCGCGATCCTGTCGGGCCGGGCAGCCGCTGTGTTTTTTCATGAGGTGCTGGGGCACAGGCTGGAAGGCCAGCGCCAGCGCGGTGACGAAGAAGGGCAGACCTTTACGAAGCTGTTGGGTAAACCGATTCTGCCAAGCTTTCTGTCGGTCGCCGATGACCCAACGCTGCGCGCCTTCAATGGTCAGCCGCTCAGCGGCTACTACAGGTTCGATGATGAGGGAGCGCCGGCGCAACGGGTGCAACTGGTGGATGACGGCGTCTTGAAGACCTTTCTGATGTCACGACTGCCGGTAGCAGGCTTTTCCAACTCGAACGGGCATGGACGCGCCGAAACGGGCAAGATGCCTACGGGAAGGCAGGGCAATCTTATCGTCACCTCAACCAAAGCGGTCAGCGACGCCCAACTTCGCGAGATGCTCAAGGCTGAGGCCAAGAAACAGGGCAAGGCCTATGGCTTGTATTTCGAGGACATCAGTTCCGGATTCGCGGTGACCTCCCGCTCCTCGCCACAGGCATTCCAGGTAATCCCCCTTGTGGTCTACCGGGTATATGTCGATGGCCGTCCTGATGAATTGGTGCGCGGAGTCAGTATCGTCGGCACGCCCCAGGCGGCATTGAGTCGCATTTTGGCGACGAATGACAAACCCGATGTATTTAACGGGGAGTGTGGTGCGGAAAGCGGCACCATACCTGTGAGTGCCGTGGCACCAGCCATGCTGGTTTCGGAGATCGAAACGCAACGGCAGGCCCAGGGAACGGCCCGGCCGCCCATCCTGCCCGCGCCGCAGGTGCAGGACGGAAAGGGTGGTCAATGAGACTTTCTCGTCCGGTTCGTCCTGTGCGCTTGGCAATTTCATTCGGCTTGCTTTGTCGGACCCTTCTGGCAAATCCAATACACCCAGGTTGGGCTTCGGCGATAGGGAACCTTCCTTGTGCTCCGAGCAGGAGGGAACTGCGACTTTCATTCTTGTTCCCTTGCCTGCTTCTTATCCTTCCCCCGGACGGTGTAGCCCAAGTTTCGGCCACAATTGCGGTCGCTCAGGGAGCGACGCAGGCTTCTGGGCCAAGCACAACCGATCCAATGCTTTCGGCCATGCAGGCAGAGCTCGAGCGGGAAAAGGGTCACCTGGTTCTGCCGGGTATGCGGGCACCCTACTTCATCGAGTACCGGTTGGAGGACATTGACAGCTATGCTGCGGTGGCCAGCTATGGAGCATTAACCAGCGAAACGGAAAATAGGCAGCGCGTCGTACGGGTGGAGGTCCGAGTTGGGGATTACGTAACGGATTCAAGCTCATCACGTGGAAATGGATCCCTCGTGTTGGCGCCCGAAGATAACGACCCGGCTGCATTGCGGGAGGCGTTGTGGACCGCGACGGATGATGCCTATAAAGCAGCCCTGCGCGCCTACTCGGCGAAGCTTGCGGCGATCAAGCAGTTTCAGAATGCACCGAACGCCAACGATTTCACGCCGGCAAAGTCCATTCATCTGCTGGAACCCCTGGTGAGCCTGAGTCTGGACCGCTCGGAATGGAAGAAGCAGTTGGTACAGGTCAGCGGGCTCTATGCGGTGGATCCGTCGGTTCGCGCCTTTGCAAGCGATGTGCAGTTTTCAACCGCAAGCGTGAATGCTCTCGCTGTAAACCGCTACACCGTGAACACGGATGGAACCGTGGTACGGCATGGCTTCTCGGGTTATCAGGATTCCATTTCAGTAGGGGGGCAGGCAAACGACGGGATGCAGTTGGGGCGTAACAATGGGTCGGTTGCCGAAACGGCCGCAGGACTGGAATCCTTTGCGGCTTTGCGCGCAAGGACCATCGACGATCTGAAGAGCTACGAGGCGCTGCGTCAGGCTCCCGTGGTCGATGCCGAAGATTACCACGGGCCGGTGCTGTTCTCAGGGGATGCCGCTGCCGATGTTGTAACGCGGCTATTTATCCCCAATATCACTGCGGAGCGCCCTGACCTCGGGACCACGGCGCGGACGCAAGGTGCTTACCAATCGAGCCTACGCACCCCGGTGCTGCCGTCATTCCTCACCGTGGAGGACGATCCGGCCCTGCGGTCCTTCGGTGGCAAGACTCTGGTGGGCTCTTTCCGGGTGGATGACGAGGGTGAAGTGGCGAAACCTGTGACAATCGTGGACCATGGCAAGCTCGTCGGCTTTCTGTTGGGACGGCAGCCGATCAAGGATTTCCCGGAATCGAACGGGCATGGGCGCGCCACACTTGGGGGGCCAGCGCACCCGTACCCGGGAGTTCTGGTCGTGAAGAGTTCCGAGGGACTTACCCTTCCAGAGTTGCGCCAACGATTGCTGCAATTCGCGAAGGATCAGGGGCGCGATGTGTATGAGGTCGAGACGCTGGGCGGCGGGGAGCTTACGCCACGCCTGCTCTACCGCGTGGGCCCGGACGGTACGCGGACGCTGGTTCGCGGCGCTGCCCTCGATGAGTTGGATCAGCGCTCATTGCGATCGGAGTTGGTTGCAGCAGGAGGAACGCCGTACGTATCGCAGGAGATTAGTCCTTTACCTTCGACCGTGATTACCCCTGCGCTGCTCTTTGCAGACATCGCGGTGAAGCGAGGAACACAACAACAGGAGAAGCTGCCTTATTATCCTCCACCAACTGCTGATTAGGTGTTAGCGAATTTGTATCTGAGATCAGCAGCAAGTGAGATAAACGGCAAGGCTCGTTATCATGACTTGGTTGCGTAAACCATGTGTTCCCGCAAGTTAGACTGATAGGGAGTGAAGGTGAGTGAACCAAACTACAGCTTTACCAAAGACGCAGGCGGCCGCAGCCCAGGCAGCCATCCGCTTACAGACCGGTCCGCTGTCCGGCCATTGTGGCATCCTGCATGAAAGTCGCTGTGTGCCCGTCACCGGTAACGTGGCTGCGCTGCTTAGCTCTCGGTGAGCATTTCGTTGCCGGATCCTGAGCCGGTTCATTTACCGCATGCGGCGGTGAGGCTCAGGCGCCTTGACTGGCGGCTTTTTGTCGCAGCAATCGTTATGGGCGGACTGAGTGCATTTGCGGCGGCCTGTGTACGGTTGGGTTTCCGAGGGCTGGAATGGTTGTTGACGCATTCGAGTGCGGTTCCCCCTTTGGCCGCAGCCCAGCTTGAACCCTGGCGGCGCGTGCTGACCCCTGTGCTGGGCGGAATGCTGGCCACTTTTGTGCTTTTTGTTCGCAAGGGGCGGGCGCGTCGGCTCGGGCGGGAGCCACGGCCCTATGTGGAATATGTGGAGGCAGTGCGGCACCGGCATGGAGTCATTCCCCTGCTCCCGAACTGCTGGCGAACGCTGTCGGCGGCCTTTTCCGTGGCGAGCGGGGCTGCCGTGGGCCGCGAGGGATCGATGATTCAGTTTGCCGGGGCAGTTTGCTCAGCCGCCGGAGGACCGCTGGAGCGTTGGCTGGGAGGAGCGAGCGGCATCGGCGGAATAACCGGGTCCCGAAGCGAGCGTGCGGAAGCAACAAGTGCACCGGGGTTGAGTTTTCTGGTAGCGTTGGGCGTTGCAGGCGGAGTGACTACTGCCTACAACGCACCGATTGCCGCTGTATTCTTCGTTGCCGAAATTGTGCTGGGTGGCCTGGACTGGCGGGAATTGCCTGTGCTTGCGACCGCAGCCGCCGCGGGCTGGCTTGTGGCCGGAGAGATGCTCGGTTTTAAGCGCCTTTATCCGTCGCGCGCAGTGTTGCCGGATACGCTTCTGGTCTGGATCGCACTTCCCGTGCTGGCGCTGTTGTTCGGGGCGCTAGGACCGCTGTACCAGAAAACGATTCGCAGCCTCGGCGCTGCCAAGTCGCTTCCATTGGCGCTGGTTCTGAGTGGGCTGCTGGTCGGACTGCTCTCTTTGCGGGACCCGCGGGTCTGGGGAAACGGGGATCTTGGGCTGAGTGCCGCTTTAGGCATCGCCGAAGCGCACCGGGAACTGCCCGCAGTGGCGGCCGGTGCCGGGGCGCTTTCGCTATTGTTGTTGCTGCGCCTGGTGGCGACGACGGCCTGCGTGGGCACGGGCACGGTGGGCGGCGTGTTCACACCGACACTGTTTACCGGAGGCGCTGCCGGGGCGCTGCTGGGGTACTTGCTGCCCCGGGGCACTGGAATGCTCGGTCACGCAGCGCTGGGTCACGTAACGCTGGGCGCGATGGTGGGGATGAGTTGCCTTATGGCGGCGGTGACGCACGCGCCCCTTATGGCAGCGTTTATGGCAGCCGAGCTTACGGGAGACTGGCGCCTTGTGCCGGTCCTTGTCGTGCTGAACTGGATTTCGTGGCGGCTGGCGAGGAAAATTTCAGGCGAGGCGCTGTATGCCATCGCGAGCCAATCTCCGGCAGCGGTGGAAGGGACGCATCGGTTGGACGCGGCAACTCTAGGCTCGCGATAATTCGGGCACGGTGCGCTCGAGGCGCGCCCGGATTGTAATTTGCTTGGAAACGAGCTCCGATCGCCTTGGCAACGGCAAAGCGGGCCACGACGGGGCGCATGTTAAACTGTAGATAGGGAAAAATACAACAATAGGCGGATTTCCCTTGCATTTCCAGCCACTTTCGGCCATGGAATGGCTTCACCGCACCGCCTTCCGGAGTTCGCTTGGCAACCCAGACGCCCCTTCCCGATCCGCAGCAGCCTGTACCTGCGGCCAATTCGAATCCGTCCAACTCCTACAGCGGCGAGAACATTACGATTCTCGAAGGCCTGGCGGCCGTGCGGC
>CAXTZL010000103.1:0-10426 GCA_964248555.1 uncultured Bryocella sp. | reverse complement strand
CACCCCACCCATCCCGCCTTTTCCCCCCGAAGGGGGGGGGGGGGGCTCTTTTGGGGGGCGGGGAAGAGGGAGGCTGAATACGGGCCCGTGCCCGTTTTGGCGGGTCGGGGTGAGATTCCCATGATGCGCCTCTAAAACCGCACGACTGATAGCCAATCCCATTCCTGTGCCGGACACCCGCCGGTCTCGCAACTTCGAGCGGTACAGGCGATCGAAAATTAACTCCTGTTCCGACGGATCGATGCCGATTCCACGGTCAGCCACGCTGGTGGTCACAGATCCGCCGTGTTCCTCCGCTGAAATGAAAATGGGGGAACCGGGAGCAGAATATTTGGCCGCATTTTCCAGCAGGTTGCACAGAACCTTGGTCACCATCTCACGATCGGCATAAACGCGTATCGAAGCTTTCACCTGGACGTTGACGGGATGTGTACTGTGCATCGAGGAACAGTTTTCTTTTGCCTCGGCGATCAGGTCGTTGAGGGCCAGGGAAGAGAAAGTCATGTGCACCTCCTGCGATTCGATCTGTGCCATCTCCACGGCCTGACTCACCAGAAGGTTCAGACGGTCCACTTCCTCGTCGATAATGGTGAGAAGCTCCCGTTGATCTTCGGTGCCGATACTGTCTGCGCTGAGAAGCGTACCCGTCGCTCCCTTGATTGAGGTGAGAGGTGTCCTTAGTTCATGAGTAATGGAATCCAGGATCAATGTCCGTAGGCGTTCACCCTCTTTGCCGGCCTCGCTGCGGGCAACGTCTTCGAGGGCTTGCGCACGATCGAGCGCGATCGAGGTCAGCCCGCCAATGGCCTGTGCTGTATGGGCGGAAAGGCGGGCGTGATGCAGCCGGAGAAGGCCGCGGGGCCGTACACCGGCTCGCAACGGTATGTTGACCTCGCCATCGGTCAAAAATTCCGGTGTGGAAAGCGTCAGGGCAAGTTGGCGCAGATGGGGTATCTCTATCGGCGTGATACGCTCCAGGCCGGATTGATAAATCCGGTCACCATCCAGCAGGTATAAAGTCGAGGTGCCGACCCGTGCCGCCGCGTTGACGAGTGTGGGAAGCGTGTTGACCAGTTCGGCGACATTTTCGGTTTGCAGGAGATCCCGACTGAGGGCGAACAGAATTTCGAGTTCACGCTGTTTTCTCCGGGCCTGATTGGCTTCATCCTGTGCTGTTTGCGACAGCCGGCTGCCGATAACCCCCGTTGCCAGAAACGCGAAGAGGGCAAGCCAGTTTTGCGGATCGGAAATAACGAACGTGTCTAAAGGCGGTAAAAAATAAAAGTTGTAGCAGGCGGTGGCGACGATGGAGGCCGCGACCGCATAGCGAAGACCGAGCCTGGCCGCAACCAGCAAAATGAAAAGCACGAGGGTGAGCGCGACAGTGGTCGGATTGACGTGGAGCCAGCGGCGGTAGATTAGGATAATGCTGGCAAGGGGTGCGAACGTCGAAAGCCACCGCGCAGCGAATACCACTTGACGCGAGTTCATGGAGAATAGTCTAAGTGACGGATCGAGAGCGAGCTCCGGGTAAATCGCCTGAAGACTGGTTGCAGACCAGCGCCACCGAAAAGGAGCGTGGCCGCTTCAAGGTATTTCTGGGTTACGCACCGGGCGTCGGCAAGACCTTCAGCATGTTAAGCGAGGGGCTGCGGCGGCGGGGACGCGGGGAAGACGTCGTGGTCGGCGTCGTGGAAACACACGGCCGGGCCGGTACGGCTGAACTTGCAGAAAAGCTCGAGCAGGTGTCACGGCGAGAGGTGGAATACAAAGGCACGTTGTTTGCGGAGATGGATGTGGACGGCATCCTGGCGCGCGCCCCGCAGGTCGTCCTGGTAGACGAGCTTGCCCATACCAACATTGAGGGAAGCCGCTTTGCAAAGCGCTACGAAGACGTTCTGCTGCTCCTGGAACAACGCATCGACGTGCTCACCACCATCAACATTCAGCATGTGGAGAGCCTGACGCCGCGGGTACAGGCTCTGACCGGAGTCACGGTCCGGGAGCAGGTCCCCGACTGGGTCCTGGACCAGGCGGATGAGATCGTGATCAGCGACGTGACGCCGGAAGCGCTTGTGACGCGCATGCGCCGCGGAGATATCTACCCTGCCGAACGCATCGAACGATCGCTGACAAACTTCTTCCGGCGCGGCAACCTGATTGCCCTGCGGGAACTCGCTCTTCAACGAGTGACACGGGCGGTGGACCGGACGCTGGATGAGTATGTCAAGCGCAAGAACCTGGGCGCACACTGGGCGGTTGCCGAAAAGGTTGGCGTTTGCATCAGCTCCAATGTGCAGGCGCGCGATCTGATTGCGCGGGGTGCCCGCCTGGCAGAGGCGCTTGGCGCTGAGTTGTACGTCCTTCACGTCGCCAATCCGCAGGATTCCGATGCAGAACGCGGGCGTACGCTGCAAAGCAGCGTAGCGTTTGCCGAGCATCTCGGGGCGCAAATGGTAAATCTTGCAGGCACCGACATACCCCGCACCACCGCCGCATATATCCGTGAGCATCGCATCACCCAGGCGATTGTGGGCCGTTCGGCGACGCACGGATTGCGGTCATACCTGTACTACTTCTCCCTGCAAAAATTTATGTCGGAGGCGCCGCACGTGGATCTGCACATCGTCACCCAGGAGAAGGCGTGAAGCGGATTCTCCTGGTGGATGATGAGCTGCAGATCACCCGCGTGTTGCGCATGGCCATGCAAAGCAGCGGCTATGCCGTGGACACGGCTTCAAACGGCGCAGACGGCCTTGCGAAATTCCAGGCACAGCGGCCAGATCTTGTCATCACCGATCTCGCCATGCCAGAGATGGACGGTCTGGAACTGACAAAGGCCATACGCCGGATAGCGGCTACACCGATCATTGTGTTGAGCGTAAGAGAGGGCGACCGCGTCAAGGTGACGGCGCTCGACGAAGGCGCCGACGATTACCTGACCAAACCATTCAGCCTTCCGGAACTGCAGGCCAGGATTCGCGTTCACCTGCGGCGTGGTCCGGCCGTCGCCGAGTTCCCTAAACTGCTACGCGAAGGCGACCTGACAATGGATACAGTCGCCCACACGACTTTTATCCGCGAGCAGGAACTGCACCTGACGCCGAAGGAATTCGACCTCCTCTTTCTGCTGCTGAAAAACAGTGGCCGTGTGATGACGCACAAGGTTCTTTTGCGGGAAATCTGGGGGCAGGCGGCAGAATCACAGCCCGAATATTTACGCGTATTGATCGGGCAGCTAAGAAAGAAGCTGGATCGCGTTTCAAGCGTTCGGTATATAAAAAGTGAGCCTTGGATCGGGTACCGCTTCGTGGCAGAAGGCGTTTCCGGCGAGTAAATTGTGGACTTTTACAAAACTCTTATACAAAGACTACGAATTTTCTATGCCTTCTGATCGTTGAATAGATCAGGAGGCAGTCATGAATTTTGCACGAACATGTTTGCCGGGTCTGATGGTAGTGGGCGTCGCAGCCAACCTTGCAGCACAGACTCCAGCAACCCCAGGCAACGACACACCGGCGCAGCGCGATCAGGAAATTCGCGAGCTACACCAAGAACTTAAGCTCATTGGAGATCGCCTGGCAAGACTCGAGGCGGAGCAACCGGGTGTGGCGACAGCAGGGGCTCCGGTCGGCTCTCCTGCCCCTGCGACCGTACCGGCACCGGCACCGGCCGCCACAAGTTCCGCTTCGGTTGCTGAAACGGCGCCTGTGCTTACGAGTGCAGATACACCAACATTGTCGTTCTTCCGCGATACCACACTCAGCTTTGGCGTCGACGGTTACTACGGCTACAACTTCAACGCACCCATCGGCCGCGTCAATCTGCTGCGCGCCTACGACGTCACCAGCAACAGCTTCAACTTGAACCAGGTAAACTTCATCGTCGAACATCTGCCCTCGACGGAAAGCCGCTTCGGCGGACGAATCGATCTGCAATTCGGGCAGGCAACAGAAACCTTGCAGGGATCGAGCGTAAACGAACAGCGGCCGCAGGTATGGCGCAATCTGTTCCAGGCGTACGGAAGCTACCTGGCGCCAGTAGGCTCCGGTCTGCAAGTTGACTTTGGAAAGTTTGCAAGCTCTTTAGGGAACGAGGGTAACTACACCAAGGATCAGGTCACCTATTCCCGCGCGTATAGCTTTAATTACCTGCCGTTCTATCACACAGGTTTGCGGGCAAACTACAACGTGACACCAAAGGTGAACCTAACCTACTATTTGGTGAACGGCGCAAACGACACGGAAGACCTGAACGGCTCCAAATCGCAAGCGTTCCTCTTTACCTTGAAGCCCGCTTCGACGGTGACATGGAACGTGAACTATTACTTCGGCCAGGAAGCCCGAGATGTGCAGCCGACGTTAAACCCGGGAGAACCCACATCGCCAACCCAACCCGGTCTCCCGACCACAAACATCAATCCCGCACCCAATGGCCGGGAACATATCTTTGATACCTACGCAACATGGCAGGCGACGCCGAAGCTCACGCTGGTGGGCGAAGCGGACTATGTGCTGAACCGCACAGTCAGCGAACAGCAGCCGGGACGCGTGGCAATCGGTGGACTGACGGGAAAATACACGCTCTCCCCTTATTGGAACGTGGGCGCGCGCACCGAATACTTCGACGATCGTGGAGGCCTGTTCAGCGGTACGACACAGGCGCTGAAGGAAGCGACCTTCGTGCTGAACCACACCTTCGCATCCGGCTTCATTGCCAAGGCAGAGTACCGTCGCGACTGGTCCAATCAGCGCTTCTTCCTCAGTGACACGCAAGGGGCTTTGCTGCACGCACAGACCACGGCAACGCTCGGCCTTGTGTACTGGTGGGGCATGAAACAGGGTAGCTGGTAAGTCCGGAGAACAATCACATGTTAGATCTTCTCGCTGTCGTTTCGCTCACGTTGCTGTACGGTCTTGCCGTGCTTTACACGCATGGCTGTGACCGCCTGAAAGGACCCCGCCCATGATCCTCAATGCAATCCTCTTGGTGCTATCGGCTTTGCTGATGGTCTATCTGGTATACGCCTTACTACGTCCGGAGAAGTTTTAAGCCATGACCCTGAACGGCTGGTTACAAATCGCTCTGTTCATCGCGCTGGTGCTGTTGCTGGCAAAACCGATGGGCAGTTATATGGCGGCGGTCTTTGAACGTCGCAAAACTTTCCTCGATCCCCTTCTCGCTCCCTGCGAACGCCTGCTCTACCGCATGACGGGCGTAGACCCGGAAGACGAGATGCGTTGGACGCAGTATGCCGTCGCGATGCTCGTGTTCAGCGCGGCGACCTCGCTGCTGACCTACGTTGTGGAGCGCCTGCAGCACTTGCTTCCGCTCAATCCGCAGCACCTGCCCGGCGTTGATTCCGCGCTCGCGTTGAACACGGCGATTTCCTTCACGACAAATACCAACTGGCAGGCCTATACGCCGGAAACCACCATGAGTTACCTGACCCAGATGCTGGGCCTGGCAACGCACAATTTCTGGTCTGCCGCTGTGGGCCTGGCGCTTGCCGTCGCCTTTATTCGCGGCATTGCACGACGCGAGGCCAAAACGCTCGGCAACTTTTGGGTGGACCTCACGCGCGGCACCCTTTGGGTTCTGCTGCCCATTTCCACAGTGTTCGCGCTTGTACTCGTTTCGCAGGGTGTTGTCCAAAATCTTCGGCCGTACGACACGGTAAAGCTGGTGCAGCCGCAGACCGTCACGGATGCGAACGGGAAATTTACGATCGTCACCACGCAGACAATTGCACAAGGCCCTGTCGCTTCGCAGGAAGCCATCAAGATGCTGGGGACCAACGGTGGTGGCTTCTTTAACGCCAACAGCGCGCACCCCTTTGAGAATCCAACGCCCCTGACCAACTTCCTGCAGATGCTGTCGATCTTTCTCATTCCTGCCGGCCTTTGCATCACGCTGGGTCAGATGGTCAGCTCGCCAAAACATGGCTGGGCTGTTTTGGCCGCGATGGTCATTCTGTGGTTCGCAGGGACCTTCACGGCGTACTGGGCCGAATCGCACGGTAATCCTGCATTCCACAATGTGAATGCGACCGTTTCTCAGACGCAGGCCGGCGGCAACATGGAAGGCAAAGAGGTCCGTTTTGGCATCGCTAATTCAGCTCTGTTCGCCACCGTGACAACGGATGCAAGCTGCGGCGCGGTCAATAGCATGCACGACAGCTTCACTCCGCTCGGCGGAATGGTGCCGATGACAAATATCCTCTTGGGCGAGGTTGTGTTTGGCGGCGTCGGTGCCGGTCTTTACGGAATGCTCGTCTTTGTGGTGATGGCGGTCTTCATCGCCGGGCTGATGGTGGGCCGCACTCCGGAGTACCTGGGGAAGAAAATTGAAGCCTTCGATGTGAAGATGGCCATGCTCTACCTGCTCATCTTTCCGCTGCTCATCCTGGGCTTTGCCGCAGTGGCGATACTGATGCCGAACCTTGGGCTAAGCAGCCTGGCCAATCATGGTCCTCACGGGCTCAGTGAGATCCTTTACACCTACACGTCGGCCACCGGGAATAACGGCTCCGCCTTTGCTGGCTTGAACGCGAACACGCATTGGTACAACTACTCGCTTGCAATCGCCATGTTCTTCGGCCGCTTCATGATGATCGTTCCCATGCTGGCCATCGCGGGAAACTTGGCGGGCAAAAAAATCGCACCGGCCAGCGCAGGTACCTTTCCCGTCACAACGCCCCTGTTCACGGTGTTGCTCACCGGCGTCATCGTCATCGTGGGTGCGCTCACATTCTTCCCTGTGCTGTCGCTCGGCCCGGTGCTTGAGCACCTGCTGATGCGTGCGGGCCAACTGTTCTAACCAGAGAAAGAGAACGATTATGTCCAGCCAGACAAAACGGCGCTCGCTTTTCGATCCGCAGATTATGCGACGTGCCTCGACAGATGCACTCGCAAAGCTTAGCCCGCGCGTCATGATGAAGAATCCTGTCATGTTCGTCGTCGAACTCGGCAGCGTCTTGACAACCGTGCTGCTCTTCAGCAATCTCATCACGCATCATGGCCATTTCCGCTTCGATCTGCAGATCACTCTGTGGCTCTGGTTCACGGTTCTGTTTGCGAACTTCGCGGAGGCCATGGCGGAAGGCCGTGGCAAGGCCCAGGCGGACGCACTCCGCCTGGCCAAGTCGGAAACAACCGCCTACATCATCCGCAATGGCAAGGTCGACGAGGTTCCGAGCTCCGAACTTCGCAAGGACAATCTGGTGCGCGTCACTGCCGGGCAGATGATCCCCGGCGATGGTCAAGTCACAGAAGGGATCGCGTCCGTCGATGAATCCGCCATCACGGGAGAATCAGCTCCCGTCATCCGTGAGGCGGGCGGCGATCGTTCCGCAGTCACGGGCGGCACACGTGTGCTTTCGGACGTGCTAACAATCCGCATCACCTCCAACCCTGGCGAAACCTTTCTTGATCGCATGATTGCTCTGGTGGAAGGAGCGGAGCGCCAGAAGACACCCAATGAGATCGCGCTGAATATCCTGCTCGCCGGACTGACGATCATCTTCCTCCTGGCTGTGGTAACTTTGCAGCCCTTCGCACTCTACAGCGGCGCACCGCAAACAGTGTTCGTGCTCATCTCCCTGCTTGTCTGCCTTATCCCGACCACCATTGGCGGCTTGCTGTCGGCCATCGGGATCGCAGGTATGGATCGCCTCGTTCAACACAACGTGCTCGCCACTTCAGGACGCGCGGTGGAGGCTGCAGGCGACGTAAACACATTGCTGCTGGATAAGACCGGCACCATCACGATCGGAAACCGACAGGCAGCTGAGTTTGTTCCCGCTCCCGGAGTCAGTGCGGCCGAACTCGCGGACGCCTCTCAACTCTCATCCTTTTCGGACGAAACACCGGAAGGTCGCAGCATCGTCGTCCTGGCCAAAGAACAATACAATCTGCGCGGCCGCGAACTCAGTCAGGTGAACGCAGAATTCATTCCCTTCTCCGCAAACACACGCATGAGCGGTATCGAAATTGAAGGCCGCAGCATCCGCAAGGGCGCAGTGGACGCCATCGCAAACTACCTGCAGCAGTTCGGCAATCCCATGCCCAATGAAGTGCGCGGCGCGGTGGAAGACATCGCTCACAAGGGCGGTACACCCCTGGTTGTTGCGGAAAACGGCCGTGCCATGGGCGTCATTTACCTGAAAGACGTCGTAAAGGGCGGAATGAAGGAGCGCTTCGACCAACTACGCGCCATGGGCATCCGCACCGTCATGATCACCGGCGACAACCCGCTTACCGCCGCCGCCATTGCCCGCGAGGCTGGCGTCGACGACTTTCTGGCGGAAGCCAAGCCAAAAGACAAGATGGATCTGATCAAGCGCGAGCAGGCCGAGGGCAAGCTCGTCGCCATGACAGGTGACGGCACGAATGACGCCCCTGCGCTGGCCCAGGCAGACGTCGGTGTCGCCATGAACAGCGGCACCCAGGCGGCCAAAGAAGCCGGCAACATGGTCGATCTCGACTCGAACCCCACCAAGCTAATCGAAATTGTTGGAATCGGGAAGCAGTTGCTGATGACGCGAGGCGCCCTCACAACCTTCTCCATCTCAAACGACGTTGCGAAGTATTTCGCCATCATTCCTGCGATGTTCGCCGGCGTCTTTCCGGTGCTGAACGCGCTAAATATCATGCACCTGCACAACGCCGAATCCGCCGTGCTGTCTGCCGTCATCTTCAACGCGCTGATCATCGTCGGCCTCATCCCGCTGGCTCTTCGAGGTATCAGTTACAAACCCATGTCCGCCGCCGCGCTGCTCCAGCGCAACCTGCTGATCTACGGTCTCGGCGGTATCATCGTGCCCTTCGTAGGCATCAAGCTGCTGGACATGCTGCTGGTCACGCTTCACCTCGCATAACGCCGCAACGTCTGGAGTCCGTCATGAAAAAGCTCATCGTCACCGCCTTCCTTTACACCATCATCACCGCCATCGTTCTTGGCATTGCCTACCCCCTCGCCATCACCGGCATCGCGCAGCTCACCATGCGCCAGAAGGCGGACGGCCAGCTCTTGCAACGTGGCGGAGAAACTGTCGGATCGGCCATCATCGGGCAGCCCTTTAGCGGGCCAGGGTACTTTCACAGCAGGCCTTCCGCGGCCGGCACCGGCTACGACGCCGGCGCCTCCTCGGGCTCAAACTACGGTCCCACAAACAAATCCCTTGCCGATCGCGTTGCCGCCAGCGTAAAAGCAGAGTCAAACGGGTCGCCGGTTCCAGTAGACCTCGTGACCGCCTCCGCGTCAGGGCTCGACCCGGACATCACCCCGGCCTCCGCCCTCTATCAGGTCGACCGCGTTGCCCACGAGCGCCACATCAGCAATGCCACTCTGCAGCAGCTGGTTGCGCAGGCAACGCAACCACGGCAGTTCGGCCTCTTCGGAGAGCCGCGCGTCAACGTGCTTGCCCTTAATCTCAGCTTGCCACAGGAGGCCCACAGTCGCTGAAACTGGCGAGCAGCTCGGAACTGGCTCTCTTAAACAACGAGAAAGGTTAACGCTTGCACAGGTCTACCCTGTGCAAGCGTTCCATCGTTCTGGAGGTCGTTCCAGTGAATCAAGAGACTCGCTCATCCACGGTGAGCAAACACAGCCAGATCCGACCAAGGCACCCAGCGGATGCGGGAAGATGTTTCACTTTAAGCCGCATGCTGCCTGGAGCTCGCAATGGCTCCCAGACTGCTCTGAAGCGCGCGCTCAAAGAGGCTGAGCGCTCAACCCGCACGCCTTCAACCAACCGCTTCATCGTCCACACATGGCGATCGCGAATCCCAGGAACACGAAACCGCATACTGCCGCTGATACGAGCTATTGCGGTGTGACGCGAAGCGGACAAGCTATTTCCGACACGAACTCGGGGTCCATCCCAATTCGTACCTCCACATAGCCGAGCCAAGACCATCGCAGCAAGCAGTTTACGGCAATGGCCGCGGTAGTAAGGACAACGGACCGTGAGGGCTCCGAATCGCCACAAAGGGCGACCGTCACCGAGCCAAATCTCATGAGCAGCGTCCGATCAGCTGAAGCCTGATCCTTGCTCCAACAGTTCGCACACCCATTAGCAAAGTCACAGGTGTCGGTTGTACAGGCGGGGATTCCAAAGCTGCTGCTCGGCTGTGACAGGCACCAGCGTATCCAAGCAGATTTCTCCGCTTCGAGAGCACACGTCCCAGGCGTCGGATCTGCCTTTCGGGACGCAGGATTCGAGCAGCCCGACTCGCTAGCGGAAAGCAAGCGCAGCCACCGTCCGTGACGCCACCCAATGCCTCAGGGGAGCCCTGACAATCGGCTCTCCGCTAAGGCCCACTCAATCGTCCCCTAAACGGCAAAAGCCCCCAGACATGTCTGGGAGCCTTTGCATTGAGTTTTACTGCCGGCGATGACCTAATCTCCCACACACTTGCGCGTG
>CAXTZL010000102.1:0-10615 GCA_964248555.1 uncultured Bryocella sp. | reverse complement strand
CCACAGACGGCAACGTACGCGGCTGGACGTGGTTCTATTTCATGAACGAGCACGTGTTGCGCTATCTCAACCTGCGCGTGCCCCGCGACTACGACACCGTCCCGCTAGCCCTCTTCTGGGGCCTGTGCCTCGTTTGGCTTATGCCCTGGTCAGCCTTCGCCTTCAAAGCCGCAGCCTGGGCCGTGCCGCTGCGCTCCCGCCCATGGCGCGAGCATCTGCACCGCCATGAGCTTTCGCTCCGGCAACGCGGCCCCCTTCTGCTGGCCCTGTGGACGGCGTTCGTTCCGCTCTTCTTTTCGCTCTCCACGCGCCAGGAATATTACGTACTGCCTGCGCTTCCCGCGGCCAGCGTCTTGATCGCCGGCTGGCTGGCGCGCGAAGAGAGGGGCGAGAGCCACCAAGGCGCAACGACCAGCCCTGACTCCACGATGCCCCGTGCCGGCCGTCGCATCGTCGCCACCCTCGCCTGCCTGGGCCTCCTAGCAGGCGGCCTCTGCCTTTACTTTCTGCTCCACGCGCGCGCGCCGGAGCCCGGCACCGATCTGTCGCAACTTCTCGCGCAAAACCCCGGCGACTACGCCCTCAGCTTCGGTCACTTTCTCGACCTCAACGCGAAAGCCATGGGTATGTTCCGCCTCCCACTGGCTCTTACCGCGTTTTGCCTGGGTGTCGGTTGGCCGCTGGCATGGCTTCTGCGCCGCCGGGAGCGGGTTTACACGAGCAATCTGGTTCTTGCCGCGTCCACCTTCGGCTTTCTGCTCGCCGCGCACATGGGCCTGGACACCTTCGCTCCGGTCCTCAGCTCCGCGCAGCTCGCCGAAGCCATCCGCCCCGCCGTTCACCCCGGCGACCTCGTTGCCATTCACGGCGAATACGAATCCGGTTCTACCCTCGGCTTCTATCTCGGCCGCGACGACATCCACATTCTCGAAGGCCGCAGTTCCAATCTCTGGTACGGCTCCTTTTTCCCCGATGCTCCCCCGATCTTCGAGACCCCTGCTTCCCTCGCGGCAAAGTGGCGCGGCCCGCAACGCATCTTCCTTTGGCAGTCCCTCACCGATCCACCCAATACCCTGCCCCCGCTACCCGGCCCTGTCTATGTCCTCAGCCGTAGCGGCGGCAAAGAGATTGTCAGCAACAGGAAGTGAAGGACTGAAGAGTGAGATAGTGAAAAGCAGCTCCTTGCTTCGTCATTTTTCACTCCTTGCCCTATGCCCTGCGACCCACGAGAACTCCGCCACGTCCCGCTTTTTTCCCTGCTCGACGACGAGGAGCTTGCCGTGCTAGCGCAACAGGTCGAGATGCGCGATTTCGCCGCCAAACAGCGAATCTATAAAGCCGGCGAGGCCTCCGCCCGGGCGTTCATCGTCATGAGCGGCGCCGTGCGCGTCACCTCCATCGACCAGGACGGCCAGGAGGTTCTCTTTGCCGAGCCCCGCCATGGTGACTTCTTCGGCTTCGCTTCCATGCTCGACCAAGCCGCCCACCAGACCAGCGCCATTGCCATGGAAAGCACCAGCTGCGTCGAGGTGGATCGCAATGACCTCACCCAGCTCTTTCAGCGCAAACCCATGGCCGGTCTCGATCTGCTCACGGTAGTTGCCCGCGAGATCCACACCACCCAGGGCATGGTGAAAGAGCGCTCGCAACGCAACCCCAACGAGCTCATCGACGAGCGCGAAACCTTTGGCGAACGCATGGCCGACGGGGTCGCCTCCTTTGGCGGCTCCTGGAAGTTCATCATTCTTTTCAGCGTGATCCTGGTGGTCTACACGGGCATCAACGTGGGCCTGCGCGGGAAGGCCTGGGACCCCTACCCGTTCATTCTGCTCAACCTATTCCTGTCGATGCTCGCGGCTATCCAGGCACCGGTCATCATGATGAGTCAGAACCGCCAGGACGCCAAGGACCGCCTCCGTTCCGAGCTCGACTTTGAAGTCAACCGGCGCGCCGAATCCGAAATCCAGTCGCTCTCCCGCACCGTGCATTCGCTTGGCGACAAGCTCGAGGACATTGAGGACCGTCTGCGAGGGCCCAACAATCCCCGCGACTCTAACGATCTGCAAGGCTAGCTAGGCGTCGATCTTCTTCGCTTCCGGTCCCGGAAAGGGCAGCGGGATCTCCGAGGACCGCAGGTGCAGGTCACGCTGCGGAAACGGCAGCTCGATGCCAGCTTCGTTGAATTGCTTGAACAGCGCAAAGTACAGATCGGATTTCAGGACCTGCGGCGTGTGAGCATGCTGCGCCGTCCACACCCGAAGCTTGAAGTTAATCGAATTGTCCCCGTAGTCCGTAAAGATCACGTCGGGCGGAGGCGTTTTCAGCACGTCCGGATGTTTGAGGGCAGCTGCCAGCAGGATCGCCCGCACCTTCTCCGGGTCCGAGCTATAGCCCACACCCACAGGCAGACTGATTCGCACATTCGGATCGTTTGCCGTCCAGTTTGTCACCGGGTTGTTGATGAAATTGCTGTTCGGAACAATCATCACCACGTTGTCATTGGTGCGAATCCATGTCGACCGTGCCGCGATACGAACCACATCGCCCAGCGTGTCTGAAGTCTCCACGCGATCACCCATGCGAATAGGCTGCTCGATCAGCAGAATCAAGCCCGCCACAAAGTTCGACACGACGTTCTGCAAGCCCAGACCCACACCCACGCCCACCGCGCCGCCAAAGACCACCAGCGAGCTCAGGTTCACCCCCAGCGACTGCAAGCCGATGAACATGCCGCCGAAGAACAGTGCATAGGTCGTAAACCGTCCCAGCGCAAACTTCTGCGACTCCGCAATTCTCAAATGCCGGAACAGCCGTCCCAGCAGGTAGCGCTGGATCAGGTGCGACACCGTGATCAGCACCACTACAAAGAGGACCGCCTTCAGCAGAAACAGCGGCGTCACCGCCAGACCGCCGATCTTGAAAAACGAGTAGAGCAGAAGGCGGCGCGACTCGCCGGAAAGTGAACCCAGCAGATCGGGCAGAAGAAACATTGCGTATGTTGTATGCGTCGTCACTGATTCTTTGGATGCCACGGGACTTCACTCCTTAGCTTTGTGCGCCCGTTGGCGTCCATCGGCTCGAGCGTCCCACGCCGCAGCCGAAAACACTCACCCCGCCACACTACCGTATCGCCCGCATAGCTCCAGGCCCAGAAGAACAACCCGACCAGGTCCCGAAATGGCAAGAGGAACAGGTCGCGCAACACCTGCGGATCGCGCAGCAGACCCACACCCACGGCCAGCGCCACCGCCAGGCGCACCAGCAATGCCAGGGACAACAGCGACAGGCTCGGGAGCGCTCCCCCGCTCGCCACCACCGTAAACAGCGCCCACGGCAGCACGTAGGTAAACAGGAGGCCCAGGTAGCCCGCGCGGCGCGAATCCCGCGTCGACCGCGACCAGCGCAATTGGTGATCCGCAAAGCCTCGCCAGGTGTACGCCGGGATGCTGGTCGCCACAATTTCGTTCACCAGTTCCACGCGGTACCCGGCACGATACAGACGCGCCCCCAACTCATAATCATCCGCCAGCTGATCGCAGAGGGCCTCGAACCCACCGATGGCGGCCAGCGCGCTCTTGGTCGTCGCCAGCGTGGACCCCAGGCCGAAGCGCAGACCGCCCTCCAGGGCCCGCGCCGCCAGCACGCCGGGAATGAAGTCCGTGGCAATGCCCAGCGCCTCCATCCGTGCAAACGCCGAAGCCCCGGCCTGCCCCGTGTAGGGCACCGTTACCAGCCCCAGCGGCCGCGCCCCGGACTTGCCCGGAAGCACAGCGGCAGCAGCCTCCGCAAACGGCGTCATCACGTGCTCGAGATATTCAGGCGATACCAGGATGTCCGAATCGTTCACCAGCACATGCTCGTAGCGCGCATGCGGCAGCATCTGCGCCAAGGACGACGCCTTGCCATTGGTGCCCAGCCGCTCCGGACAATGAATCAAGGCAATCGCCATCGCCGGGTACTCCACCCGCAGCCGCGCCACCTCGGCCACTGCCGCATCCGTCAGCGTAGCCACCCCGAAGATCAGCTCGAAGTCACCGGCGTAACGCTGTGTCGCATGGCTCAGGAAGCCCGCATACATGCGCGGATCGGCGCCGCGCAACGGCTTCAACACCGAAACACCCGGCATGGTTCCCGGTGCCGGCGACGGCGCGGCCCGCAACCGCACTGCCCGCCGAAAGGAACGCAAACCCCACAGGGCCAGCAGACTGTAGCCCATCCCACAAAGCGTAAGAAGCGCGGTAAGGAACGGCAGCGCGGAAAGAAAGCGGTTCACCGTCCCCCAGTGTAGCCAAATCTGCGAAGCCGGGACACAGAACGCGATCCCGCAAGCTCCCGCAGCTTACTCGTAGCGCAAAGCCACAATCGGATCCAGCGTAGAAGCCTTCCAGGCCGGGTAGATCCCGAACACCAGCCCAATGGCGCACGAGCTACCGAACGCCGCCCCGATCCACAACCAACTCACCTCGGAACTCAACACGAAGTGCAACCCAAATGCGAACAGCGACCCCACCACCACACCCAGCAGCCCACCCACGGCGCAGAGCACCACGGCTTCCACCGTGAACTGCAGCAGAATGGTTCCACGCGTCGCGCCGATGGCTTTGCGAATGCCGATCTCGCGCGTGCGCTCCGTCACACTCACCAGCATGATGTTCATCACACCTACGCCGCCCACCATCAGCCCTACCGCGCTCAGCCCGAGCATCAGCAAAAACAGGCTGCTCGTGATCTGCGTCCAGAGGTGCGCAATGGAATCCGGCCCGGAGATGGAAAAGTTGTCCTCGGCCGCATTGGGCACCTTGCGCCGCCGGCGCAGCAACTCCCGCACCTCGTCTTCCACAATCGGCTTGTTCTTCTGGTCGTCGAATTTCGCGCTGATCCAGTAGTCGAGAATCTCGGGATGCAGCTTGTGAAAAGTTGTAATCGGCATCGCCGCCAGGTTGTCCTGCGGGTTCTTGCCGCCGCCAAAAGCCGATTTTTGCTTTTCGAGCGTGCCAATGACCGTCATCGTGCGGTTCTCGACTGTAATCTCTTTGCCAACCGCGTCCCCATGGCCAAACAGGTCCTGCGCCGTGTCGTAGCCAAGAATCACCACATCGGCGGCACGGTCCTGATCGCTCTGTGTAAAGTACCGGCCTGCGGCGATGTGCAGATCGTACACATCGGCATTGGAGGGCGTATCGCCTTCGATGATCAGGCTTTCCGCTTTATGGTTTTCATACTTGGCCGTGGCCATGCCCGTGTTGAACTGAAAGTTCTGGTAACGCAGGCTGGCCGCAGCCGTCGTTACATGGGGCAGATGGCTGATGTCCACCATCTCGTCATAGGTCAGCTGTTTGCGCGCCAGCATCTCCGCTGTCGGCCGGATCGTGATCGGCGGCATGCGTGAAATCCAAAGAACATTGGTTCCGAACTGCTCTACCAGCGCTGAAACCGAGCTGTTCAGCCCATTCACCACCGACGAAATCGTAATCACCGTGATCACCCCGATCACAATGCCCAGAATCGTCAACCCCGACCGCAGCTTGTTCGCACGCAGCGTATCGAGCGCCATGATCACGGCTTCGCGTTGTTGGGAAGCTTGAAGACCCGCCATTAAAAATCACTCCGCAACGCCACAATCGGATCCAGCTGCGCCGCCTTGCGCGCCGGGTAGACTCCAAAAAATACACCCACGCCGATGGCCACACCCAACCCCGCAAAGACACTCCAAAGCGCCACGCTCGACGGGAAATCGAGTGCGATCGTGACGGCTTCCGCGCCTCCCACACCCACGACGACCCCCAAAGCCCCGCCCAGCAGCGCCATGATCGAGGACTCCATCAGAAACTGCAGCAGCACATCGCCGCGGCTGGCTCCCAGCGCCTTACGCACGCCGATCTCCCGCGTCCGCTCCGTCACGCTCACCAGCATGATGTTCATGATCACGATGCCGCCCACCACCAGCGAAATCGCCGCAATCGCCACGGCCACCAGCTCAAACGAACCCGAAATCTGCCCCCACAACGACACCAGCCCGCTGCTGGTCTCGAGCGTAAAGCTGTCCGGCACACCTGGCCGATCGTGCCGCTCGGAGCGCAGCAGCACCCGCGTCTCGTCCATCGCATTTTCCATCGCCGGACCGTTACCGCCCCGTACCGCAATGGCGATCGACTTCGCACTTCCATAGGTCCGCTGAAAAGCCGTCAACGGGATCGCCACCCAGTCATCCTGACTTTGTCCCAGCGTTTTGCCCTTTTTTTCGCTCAGACCGATGATTGTGTACGGCACGCCGTCCACACGGATCTCCTTGCCGATCGGGTCCGCATCCCCCAGCAGGTTCTCTTCAATATCGGTCCCGATCACCGCCACGTGCGAGGCGTGATCCTCTTCGGCCTGCGTAAATCCACGGCCCTCGGTCAGGTTCAGTGACAGCAACTCCGGCATCAGCGCCGTGTACCCGCGGATCTGCGTTCCCGTGGAACTCTGCCGCCCGGCCACAATGGTGCCGGTTGTCGTTTCGCTCGCTCCCACCATGCCGCAGCTGCGGCAGCCGTCCTTTACCGCGCGGTATTCGGGCAGGCCCAGCACCTTGCGCTTCTTGTAGCGCACATAGTCGGCGTAATCCGTCACCAGCGTCGGGGTCTGGTTGGCGGTGAACACATCCGCGCCAAAGCTCGCCACCTTCGTCGCCACATAACGGTTGGCTCCGTTCACCAGCGTTACCACCGCAATCACGCTGGCAACCCCGATGACCACGCCCAGCAGGGTCAGCACCGTCCGCAGCTTGTTGGCCCACAGCGAGGCCGCCGCCATCCGGAACGCGTCTTTTCGGTCCATGCTCATCGTGTGGCACTCACCAGCAACCCCGAGTGTAACGCCGGGTCAGGGCCGCCCGGCATCCGGGGATCTACACGCAACCCAACGACGGCGTCCTGTACCCTGCTGCGCAGGCGGATGCTCCGGGCCGGCTGAAAGACTCTCCGGGGCGGAGCGCGGACCGCGTCCATACGACTGCAAAGATTCAAAAATCCCTTTACGTCTTTTATCGCCTGCCTCGGCGGCGACTCGCCGTCGCGCATCCTAGTGCATGGAACTGCCGAGGGTGAGCGTTGAACGAGGTGTACCTGAATCGCATCGCAACAGCCGTCCCCGACCACGACGTGCACGCCGCCTTTGTCGCCTTTGCCGACGGCCTGCTCGCGACGGGTGCCGAACCGCGCGTGCGGGCTCTCTTTAACCGTATGGCCTCTCGCTCCGGCATCGCTCATCGCTATTCCGTGCTCACGCCGAACGACCGTTCCACCGAGTTCCACATCAACGCCCACGAGTTTTATCGCAATGGCGACTTCCCCCCGACCGCCCGGCGCATGGCCGTCTACGAGCGTTTCGCTCCCATCCTGATGCGCCGCGCCCTTGACCGGCTCGCCCTCGGCGACACGGAGCGGAAATCGATCTCTCACGTCATCATCACCACCTGCACCGGGCTGTACGCGCCCGGCCTGGACTTTGAAGCCGTCGAATACCTTGGCCTGCGCACCGATGTCGAGCGCACGATGATTGGCTTCATGGGGTGCTATGCCGCGATCAACGGCCTCAAGACCGCCCGCCACATCGTCCGCTCCGAGCCCTCTGCCCGTGTGCTCCTGGTCAATCTCGAGCTCTGCACGCTGCACCTGCAGGAAACCGCCGATCTTGAGCAGGTGCTCAGCTTCCTTGTCTTCGCCGATGGGTGCGCCGCTAGCCTCATCTCCGCCGAGCCCACCGGCTTCGCGCTGGACAGCTTCCGTGCCGTCCTGATCCCCACCACCCGCGACCTCATCACGTGGCGCATCGGCGGCGTGGGCTTTGATATGCTTCTCTCCGGCCAGGTCCCCGGTGCCATTGGCAAAGCCCTGGAGCACGGCGGCGCGGACGTTCTCGGTGCGCTGGCCACTGAGAACATTCAGCTCTGGGGCGTGCACCCCGGCGGCAAAAGCGTATTGGACGCCGTCGAACGCAGCCTCAATCTGTCCAAAACTGCCCTGAACTGCTCCCGCGAGGTGCTGGAGCAGTTCGGCAATATGAGCTCCGCCACCGTCATGTTCGTGCTGGAACGACTGTTGGCCGAAGCCCAACCCGGTGATCGCGGCTGCGCCATGAGCTTCGGCCCCGGACTCACTGCGGAGACCATGCTCTTCCATGCCGCCTGAGCCACGGACTGCACCGAAAGCCTCCGAACCTGACTTCACCACCCGCGCAGACCCGGCCCTTCTGCCGGAGTGGATGGATGAGCCCTGCACCTACGAAGAGTTCCGCGGTTGTGTGCAGGAGCTTAATCGGGTCAATCGTTGGACCCTGGGCTTTTGGCCCACGCGCCGCTTTCTGAAACGAATCGCTGGCCGGCACTACCCTCAGCGGCTTCGCGTGCTCGAAGTCGGCTTCGGCAGCGGGATTGGATTGCGCCTGTTCGGCCGGTGGGCAGCTGAAGCCGGCCTTCGGGTCCGGCTCACCGGCATCGATCTGAACCCCATGGCCGCCCGCGCCGCGGCCGAACTGACGCCGCTGTCACCTTCTCCGGAATCGTGGAATGGCCCCGCAACCTGGCTGACCGGCGACGCCCTCACCGAACCCGCCGCACAGGGCCAGGATGTCATCTTCAGCACGCTTGTCGCCCACCATATGCGCGACGAGGAGATCGTACGCTTTCTGCGCTGGATGGAAGAAACCACCTCCGTCGGCTGGTTTGTTAACGACCTGCTCCGCAGTTCCCGCTCCTACCGCCTGTTTATCCTGCTCTCCCGGCTCGCGCGCTGGCACCCCTTTATCCAGCATGACGGCCCGGTCTCCATCCGGCGCGCCTTTCGCAGCGACGACTGGCTCCGCCTCCTCGCCGCCGCCGGCATCCCCGCTGGCAGCGTGCAGATCAGCAATCCGGCCCCGGGCCGTCTTTGTCTTACGAGGTTGCATTGAGCTCGCCAAGCCGCGCTGCTGCTGAGACACCGCGCAGGCCACAGGCCGCGCCCGAGATCCTGATCCTGGGTGGGGGTCTGGCTGGCTCCTCCGCCGCGATTCTGCTCGCGCGCGCCGGTCGCCACGTCACCCTGCTGGAGCGGGAGCGAGAACCACGTCACAAGGTCTGCGGCGAGTTCCTCAGTGCGGAAGCTCTGGCCATCCTCGGCCACCTCGGCCTCGATTCCGTCGCCCTGAAGGCTCTTGGCGCGCTTCCGATCGGGGGCGTGCGTCTCTGCGGTCTGGGCAAGCCTGTGGAGCGCCCTCTGCCCTTTCCGGCACTCTCGCTCACGCGTCACTGCCTGGATGCCGCCCTGCTCGCTGCCGCTGAAGCCGCCGGCGCCCATGTTCTGCGCGGTGTCCGCGTGAACGGGCTGCGCCGCGAAGCCGGCCTCTGGTACGCCTCTCTCGGCACCGGCCTGCCGGAGATCGCCGCCCCGGCCGTCCTTCTCGCCACCGGCAAACACGACCTCCGCGGCCTGGCACGGCCGCCCGGACCGCAGGGGGACCTCGTCGCCCTCAAAATGTACTGGCGCCTGCAGCCCGGGGAGGCCGCTGCGTTGCGCGGCCACGTGGAACTTTTGCTGCACCCACACGGCTACACCGGCCTCCAGACCACCGAAACGGGTACCAATCTCTGCAGCCTGGTGAGACGCAAGCATCTGGCCTCCCTCGGCGGCTGGTCCGGCCTCCTCGGCGAGCTCCGAGACACCTGCCCCCAAGCCGCACAACGCCTTGCCGGCGCAGAACCCCTGCTCACCAAACCGCTCGCCGCATCCTCGATCCCCTACGGCTTCGTTCGACGGGAGCCTCTGGGCGAGGATCTCTGGGCCGTGGGCGATCAGGCCGCCGTTATCCCGTCCTTCACCGGCGATGGTATGTCCATCGCACTCTACACAGGTGTTTCAGCCGCCGAAGCACTCCTTCGCGGCGAAACCCCCGCGAAATTCCAACCCGCACTGCACCGCCGCCTGCGCCCCCAGGTAGCCCGTGCCACGGCAATTTCCCGCGCGCTCGTCCGGCAACCCTCACGCAGTCTGCTGCTGGGTGCCGTGCGCCTCTGGCCCGGCCTGCTACGTCATACCGCCTCCCTCACCCGGCTTTCCGCGCTGGCTATGGCCGACATCGGCATCCGCTTTTAGTTCTCCCGCACCGCTACGCCCGCATGCGTACACTGGGCCTGTGAATCGGGCCCCGGGTCAAACGAATCCAGACCAATCCATCCGGCCGCTTGAGCCGGCACCCTTTCGGGAGGCCCTTTCCGGCTGGTATCGCAAGCACGCCCGCGCGCTGCCCTGGCGCGGGATTCGCAACCCCTACCGCACCTGGCTCTCCGAAATCATGCTCCAGCAGACCCGCGTCGCCACTGTGACGGAGCGCTACGTGGCCTTTCTGGAGCGCTTTCCCACCCTCGCCGACCTCGCCTGTGCCCCGGAAGACGATGTGCTCGCCCTTTGGAGCGGCCTCGGCTACTACCGCCGGGCCCGCATGCTCCACCGCGGCGCCCAGTTCGTCGTGCGCGAACTCGGCGGCGTGCTGCCGAACAATGCAATCGAGCTGCGTACCCTGCCCGGCGTCGGCGAATACACTGCCGCGGCCATCGCCTCCATCGCCTTTGGCCAAAGCATCGCCGTGCTCGACGGCA
>CAXTZL010000101.1:0-10635 GCA_964248555.1 uncultured Bryocella sp. | reverse complement strand
GTGCAACAAAGAAGGGCACCGCGGCAAAGACTATATGTGGATACCGCCTAGGGCGCGCATGTAAGCACTTGAAAATGATCGACTAGTCGATGGTACTCAGCGTCGCATCCTTTAAAGGCGGAGTCGGGAAAACCACGACCGCCGTTCACCTTGCTGCATACCTGCAGAAACATGCTCCTACCTTGCTCCTGGACGCTTGGGAGACGTATGCCGCTGCAGCCAAGGAGATCAAGCTATGAGCCTGAAAGATGCACTCGCGGGGGTAAAGCAGGGCCAGACGGAGCACGTTGAGCCTGTAAAGACGGAACGCTCGCAAGCGCCGCTTAAACGTCCGAAAGCCGGGAAGGGTAAGCCTGGAAAAGAGCGAATGTATGGAAAGAGCAGTAACCCAGAGTTCAAAAATTGGAGTCTACGTCCGGACTGAGACCAGGAGAAGAGCCGAACGTAAATGGGAAGATCAGGGCGGAGGAGATCTTTCGGATTGAATTGAGTCGCTACTGAGCAAGTTTTCCGTGTCTTAGGAAATCGTCGACTAGTATACTAATAGACCTCTAGGCTATCCCATTGAAACGCTCTCAAAATCTGCCTTTACTGGCCCAAGTTCTGCCGACCAGCTTCTCCTTGAAGCTGCTGTTTCCATTCGCCAGGAACCGCAAGCGGCAGACCCGGCCTTTATGGCTCGGCAGCTGGTGCAATGCACCTTGCCTCACAGCGATTCCGGAAAAGTCTCAGTTTGGACCCGTACCAACGGTGCTATCACTCTGGCTATCCGTCCTTACGTTGACCTGAAAAACTCGCCGCCCCCTTTATCCTTATGGGGTCTATTCCACGCCTCCTCCTGTTCTGGATTGTCACGGAGGCACACAGAAAAGACTCGACACATTAAGCTAGGCAACAGCTTGGACAACTTCATCCGCAGTAGGGATGTGGCGAGCCGGTATGGATTGAATGAGGCGCAGTGGGAGCGGATCAAGGACACGCTTCCGGGTCGGGTGGAGCATGTCGGTAGGACGGCTGCGGATAAGTGTCTGTTTGTGGATGGCGTGCTGTGGGTGCTGCGTTCCGGGGCGCGCTGGTCGGACCTGCCGGAGCGCTACGGCAAGTACAAAAGCGTTCACATGCGCTTTATGCGTTGGGCGCGAGCCGGGATCTGGGAGCACCTCTTCGCCGACCTGGTGGCGGACAGGAAGAATCAGTACCTGATGATCGACTCGTCAATTGTGCGAGCCCACCAGCAAGCGGCCACGGGCCGCAAAAAGGGGCCCCCCAAGACCCGGCTCTGGGGCGTTCCCGAGGAGGTCTGAGCACCAAGATTCACCTCCTGGCCGACGAGAATGGTCTGCCGTTAGACTTTCGGATCACTGCAGGGCAGGCTGGCGAGTACACGCCGGCCCAAGAGTTGCTCGAGGACCAGCAGGCCGAGGCCGTGATCGCCGACAAGGGTTATGACGCAGACGTTCTCGTGGCCCAGGCCAAAGCGATGGGCAGCTGCGGTGATCCCGCCAAAGCGCAACCGCAAGCAACAGCGCACCTACGACCGCGAACTCTACAAGCAGCGCAACCGCATCGAACGCTGCTTCAACAAGCTCGAAGACTTCCGCCGCTTCGCCACCCGCTACTGCAAAACCATCCAGGCCTTCCGCGCCTTCACCGCTCTCGCATACTTGGCTCAGACTTAAGCTATATGTAGATACGCCCTAGCTCTACCTTTCGCAATGGAGTTTCATTAAGGCACTGACAACCGGGAGCTGTCGTGGGTGAAAAACACAGAGCGGAGCGGCATGCCGTATCAGGCTTCTGGCTAGCGCCGGTGTAGGCATGATGATTCCATTCTGAGGAAGCCTCAAGCTGAGGCGCTGAGGCTCCTGATAAGAGTGGAGGTCTTCTCTATCAGACGCTAGCAAGCGCCTCTCTTATCTGCTCCTCGCTTTTCAGGCCGGGTTTATGTCCCAATTGCTCGCGGAGCCAAGAACCATGACCAAAGTAAAACCTGAAAAAGCCTGCTTCCGCAATGGTGTACAGATTTAGCGGGAGGAGTTGCTTTAGGTTTTTAAGGAAGTTTACTAGTCCATTCATGACTTCCTCAGAGAGGATCCATGCTCCATCTACTTTGACATCATTGTGATAGAGGCAAAGGATGTAATCTGAGAATAGAAGCGTGTGAGACGCCGCAGCAAAGATAAGTGGAACAGCATACAGATGGAGAGTGTTCCGGAACTCTGAGACCTTCGCGAGCGTAGTCTTGAGTAGCGTGGTGGAGTATAGTATCGCAACGTGACTGGGCAGTGTTGTAAGAACTCTCTGAAGCAACAGGCTCTTATTGCAGAGCAGTTCGACTTCTGGAAAGTTTTCGCCACCTAGCTGGATGCCGCCATCGGGTTGGAATTTGTAATCCCGATTATTGAACAGGGCTACTTGATTGCCGGTACCAATCGCGGCGTCCAAAAGGTATAGCGGATTCAGCCAAGGTGTAAAGATATCGTCATCGCCCATGCTGAAAATGAAATCGTATTTGTCTATGTTGTTCAGCCAAAAATAGTAGATATTGTCGTCAAAGCCGCTGCCGGGGTTGATGGAATAATGAGCCTTGAGGTGAGATGGAAGGGGCGCAATAGGATTGTTCGAGTCGGAATCAGCGACGCATAGTTCATAGTGATTGTGCCCACGGTATTGATCAATGAATTGGCGGCATTGAGTGGCAACGCGTAGAAGCGCATCGTTCCGTTTGTAAGTCGGAATGAGAATGCAGACGCGGTCTACGGGTGTTAGCGTGTCAGTGGGCATAGTAGTGACCTCCAAGTCCGGTAAGCCGCACGCAGATGGCCCTGACCCGGCATTCACCCACTTGTGCTAACTACAACCCACGGGCCGCTACACAGCAGTCCAGTGATCGTCGCGCGACCTGTCTTCAGAGAGTATCGAGTACATTTACTAATGATAAATGACACATACGGGGTACCGAAGGAGAAGCGGTTTTTAGATCCCTCTATTCCTAAGTTTTGTATTCTGACTGAAATGGGCGTTTGAGTCAGAATTAAGCCGCCGACCACAGAACCGCAAAACCGTGGTCAGTGATGCGCGAAATCGATCACCACAGCGACGAGCCAGATCATTGCCGAGAACAGCCAGAGCCGTCCGCTCCACCATCGGCGGCGAAGCAGAAGGCCTAGCCCCCAAGCAAAGTTCAGCGGCAAGAAGATCACAATGACGGGGAGAATGCCGGCAAACCAAGCGTATGGTTCACCTGACACCGGGATCATGCCGTGTTCTTCAGGAATCCGCCAGCCGTGCGATGCTTCCCATCACGTAAGCGATGGCACCGAGGACATTAAGTGAAAGCAGAACGATAGGTTCCCAACCAGGGGGGCCGAAGGATCCTGTTTCTATGAGCCTCGGCATCGGCCCCCCAGGCTTATCAAAGCGCTGCTGCAGTGGCGGCTCCAAAGGCTGTCACATGCATACGATAACGGAAGTTATCATGCATACCTCTGAGCGCCGGTCCCACAAGACCCGTCTTTGGGAGCCTCGGTCCTTCCTGACGGGCGACTCCGGAGGATTACTGACGACGATTGCGACGTCTCGGTACTAATTGTCCCCGGTGTACGTGAAGCGCGTCATTGCGGCAGGCTCTCAAAGGCTTCCAGCGCAAGGCGATTCACTATGGATTTGGATATGTGCTCCAGAACTGCATACATGATTTCCACTTGGCATCGGGTGAGGTGGTCTGGGGACGCTGGTCGTGTCGGCTGTTCAGATAGCCGCACAAGACTGCGTACGGTGCTTACAGTTGCGACCATCTCTTCCTTTGTGCAGAGCTTTCCCGCATAGACAATGGCAGTAGATGACCAACGCCGCCCATCTCGAAACACTCCAGTCGATCTTTCTCCTTCTCCTGATTCTGGTGGCGGCGTTTGCCGTTTTGGCGCAACGGATGAAGATCCCATATCCAATTCTGCTTGTGCTGGCCGGTCTTGGCGTAAGCTTCATTCCCACATGCCACCGGTTCGGCTTAGCCCCAACCTGGTCTTCCTTGTGCTGTTGCCGCCACTGCTCTATGTTTCAGCCTGGCAAACAAACTGGCGTGAGTTCAAGAGCAATCTCGTGCCCATTACCTCCCTCGCCGTTGGCCTGGTAGCTTTCACGGTCTGGGGCGTGGCCGAATTCGCAGATCGCTTCGTCACCGCACTCGACTGGAAGAGCGGCTTCTTGTTGGGAGCCGTTGCGGCAACTACCGATGCCATCGCGGCTGCGGCCATAGCCAAATCGATCGGTCTGCCACAGCGCATCGTGGACCTGCTGGAAGGCGAAAGTCTCGTAAATGATGCCACCGGCCTGCTCGCGCTCGAGTTCGGCCTTCGGCTCCTCCTTCGAGGCGATAGCCCCGGCCTCGCCGACGGAGTCCTGCGTTTTCTTTGGCTCATCGTGGGTGGTGTAGGGGCGGGTCTTATGCTCGGTATCGTTATCACCTGGCTCGAACGCTGGGTCGACGATGGTCCCGTGGAGATGACTCTCAGCCTTATCGTCCCGTACGCCGCCTACTTTGCCGGCGAACAGATCAATGCTTCGGGCGTGCTCGCCGTGGTCGCCTGCGGCCTCTTCGTAAGCCGACGCAGCGCTGGGTTTTTCTCTGCGGAAACCCGCATCCAGGTGGCCGGCAGCTGGAACGCTCTGAACTTCATCCTGAACGGCATCGTCTTTCTGCTGATGGGGTTGCAGCTCCCCTATGTGTTGTCTGGCCTAGGAAGCTACAGTCACGGCACGCTCGTTTTCTACGGCGCCGCCTTTAGCGCGGTGTTCATCTGCCTGCGCCTGCTTTGGGTGTACCCGGCTTCAGGTCTGGCCTATTGGGTCCAGGCCAGCCTGCGCCAAAGAACCTCTCCGTACGCGGCAAAGAGCATCTTCGTCGTAGGCTGGACCGGCATGCGTGGTGTGGTTGCGCTGGCCGCCGCTCTGAGCCTTCCCGAAACCCTGGGCAATGGCAGGCCCTTTGCTCAACGTAACTTGATCATCTTCATCACATTCTCCATCATTCTGGTTACGCTTGTGGTCCAAGGCCTCACGCTGCCTCTGGTGATCCGCTTTTTGGGCCTAGCCAACGACTCAAACACCGACGGCTCGAGCGAGGAACGGGACGCACGACGAATCGCTGTTGAGAAGGCCATCGAGTTTCTGGAGAAGGGCAAACAAGCCCGTGATCACGAAGCCGATCAGCACATCTACAACGATCTGCTGCATATGTACCGAGACCGCCTTGCATCAATTAGAGATCCGCAGGATGACACGGAACGCAAGTACGTTAACGGCCCACCCAGCCACCGCCGCGAATTGCTTTTCCAGACCACAGAGCTGGAACGCCACACGTTGATCCAGCTGCGCGACACCGGTGCCATCGGAGATGACACCTTGCGGCGATTGGAGCGTGAACTCGATCTCACCGAGGCGAGGCACTCCCGGCAACGGTAGACATCACGCCCTCGCGGCAATCCAGTCGACTTCACCCCGCTTACACATCGGTTAAGTTCTGGCCTTCCACCACCATCTCACCGATCTGGAAAGAGGGGTGGACTGCGTCAGCACAAACCTTCGTTTGTTATTACACACTGCTGAACCCTATCCGACGGGCGGTTGACTTTCTTGAGTGTGCCTTGGTGCCACCTCCTGGAATCGTAAAGCTGAACTGCAGCGATCGGGAGCAGCTGCGTGCGCGCGTGAAACTACGAAAGGTAGTACAGCAAGGTCCCTCTGTTTGAGTTGATCCACATCACGTGCGCGGAAGCATCGCTGCTCGTCTTCCAGGCCAGTAGTCTTAATCTGTGACGAACCAAGACCTAACATCTCCAGATAGAACTGGACTGGCTGCCGCGCTGCGAAGGGCCTTCCCGCATTTTTCGCCTTCCGACGTCGCGCTTAGTCCGACACGCGGCGGTCGTGCCGCCGCACTGACCGTACTTGCCAACGTGAAGCCGCAGAGCTACCAGCGCAGCCGCAACTACCTCGACGGCGATGTGACTCGGCTCTCTGCGTACCTGCGCCACGGTGTGCTGACCCTTGCAGAGGTGCGCGACAACATCCTGCGGCAGGTCACCAATCAGAATGATGCTGTCAAGCTCATAAACGAGTTCGCATGGCGCGATTACTGGCAGCGCCTCTACGTGCGGCTGGGTGAGGGCATCTGGCAAGACCGCGAACCCTACAAGACTGGCTTCCACGCTTCGGACTACGCTGAGGACCTACCTGAAGACGTCCCAGATGCAACAACGACGCTGGCGTGCATGGACAGCTTCTCGCAGCAGTTGACCGATACCGGTTACCTGCACAATCACGTCCGCATGTGGTTCGCCGCGTATGTCGTGCATTGGCGCCGGGTGCGGTGGCAGGCAGGTGCACGGTGGTTTCTGGAGCATCTGGTGGATGGAGACCCGGCCAGCAATAATCTTTCCTGGCAGTGGATAGCTTCCACCTTCGCGAGCAAACCCTACATCTTCAACCGGGAGAACCTTGAGCGTTACACGGACGGCGTGTACTGCCGCACCTGCCCCCACGCGGCGGCGGGCACCTGTCCGTTTGACCGCGGTTATGAAGCTTTGGAACAGACTCTCTTCCCTCGCCTCAATGCTGCCGTGGACCCGACGATGTTACCTTCGCCACCGCGGCCTTTTACCCCGACGATCGACGCCCAGCCCTCGCCAGACGCCTCCGGCAAGCCTCTGCTCTGGGTACATACTGACAGCCTTAATCCTGACTCACCGATGCTACGCGCGCACCCGGGCAGCCCAGCTGTGTTTATTTGGGATACGGAGTGGATCACGGGGAACGATATTGCGCTGAAACGGCTTGTTTTCCTTGCCGAATGCCTCCAGGAGATGCCGGAAACGATTGAACTTCGGGCCGGTGACCCGGCAACCGAACTACTCAACGCAGTGAAGGTCAACGGCGCAGGCTACATCCTCGCCCAACGCACTCCAGACCCCCGCTTGCAAGCCGCCGCCCTGGCTATCCAGAGTGAGGTGCCAGTCATCTGGTATGACCCGCCGTCTTTCGCCGAGGATTCAGGCACATTCGACCTGAAGCGCTTTTCTCGTTATTGGAAGCGAGCGCAAAGCTCGGCCATGCGACTCACTCACTCGTGAGAATGCCTCAAGGTGTAGCGATAGGGTCTCCAAACAGGCAGACCGGGCGTAGCATAATGCCGATTCGAAACCCTAACAACACACCTTTTGTAAATTCTGCGACGTGGTTTTAGGGTATACCCATTCACTACGTACTCTAGAGGCCGGTAGGCTACTCCCAAGATGCCCATCAACCACGCCGAAAGCCGGGCCATGAGCCGTCGAAGCGGTCAGCCGTATAGACGGACAAGACCTGCAAATGTGGCGTTATGCACAATGGCATCATGCGGGATCAGTAGGTATCTCCACGGCTTTTCGCTTGCGATACTTGCGTGCTCACACCATACCCTCGCGGCTTTTACTTTTAGTATTACGAGCTCGTCTGTCATCTCGCTTGCTGGTTTCGGTTCGCAAAGGAAGCGACCAAGACCCGTCTCGACCACGAAATCTGGCTGGTAGACCTCATCTTGGTAGTAGTAAATTCTCAGAACATCTTTCGGCGGTTTCAGCCACTTGAGTACTGCGGTCTCGTCTTCCAACAGGACTGCGAAGCGTCGCTCCGAGTCCGAATCAAACTTCTGTGCGGGAAAGGCATTTAGCAAAGCCTCCGAATAGCATTCCACGGATCAACAGACGTTCCTCAACAGGAGCACGGAACGGAAGGATTGATTGGTCTGGCTGCATTGCCGCCATGCTGCTCGTCAGCGTTTGGAAACCCTTCGAGACAGTCACCTTGTATTCCGTCGCCTGCTCCATGTAGTGCTGGTTCATCTGGGCGTGGATTAGCGTCACGAGCTGCGCCTGGTAAAACTGCAGGACGTTCAGAACATCATCTGGGGATTGCAAGTACGATTGGAGATGCCGGACCATCTGCCCCGCCAGCTTGTAAAGCAGTTCGGCATCTTCGTCATAGTTGACGTCGTCCTTGTCGATGAGTCCTCGAACGATGTAATCCTCTAGAGTCTTCTCGAGTATCACGCCATCGCCACTGCTGATTCTGAAGCGCTGATTGTTCATCAGATGCTGGACTAGGAAGTCTTTCTCGGCAGGGGGCTGCCGAAAGCTGCTGCAATCGAGATCGAAGCTTCGGTAACCGACTGTCACTTCGCCTTTGGGCGTCACAATGATCTTGGGAATGTCGATTGTTTGTGCCGCAATTGCGCCGGTCACCCGTTCTACAACTGAAGCGATATCTACGGTGTGAACGATCGTTGGAAGCTCCCCTTGCACCGGCTGCATGAGCTCCGTTACTCGTTCCGTAATGCGCTGCTGCACTTCGTGCGTCTGAAGATCACCGGACCGAGCTAGTCGTTCAAAGTGCTGATGAATCACCTGCATTGTGATTACGGCTGTCTCCCTTTCCGGTTCCCGTATAAGCGGACTTGGTTGCGGAACAGCCTCATCAGCCGACACAGTTATTGTGTCCCCTAAACCCAACTGTGCCATGAAGACCGGCTCAATGGTCACGGCCTTGGTAGGTTCATCCGGAATGTCCCGTCCGATAACGATTCCGGTCCGGATGATCGAGTTCGGGTCATTGGCATGATCCACAATCTCTTGGAAACGATCATGGGACACGATTGTCAATCGGTCTACGTCAGGAACGCCCGTGCGCTTTCCATAAGGAAGGCGCAGCCCTCGTCCAATGGATTGCTCAACGAGGTTCCGTGAGTTCGCAGCGCGAAGTGGGACGATGGTATAGAGATTAGTTACATCCCAGCCTTCCTTGAGCATGTTGACGTGGATCACGATCTCAGTTGAATTTGAGGGGTCTTCGACCGAGAGAAGCTGCTGCACCGTCTCGTCCTTCTCATCCCCCGTCTGATTGGAATGAACGGTGATGACACGCCCCTTGTAGCGCCCCCCAAAGAAGTCCACTGCCTCCACCCGACGTTGCAGATCATCCGCGTGTACGGTATCTTCGGCGACCACGAGCATGAAGGGTTTTACGAGTGGCTTGACATTTTCCCGAGCATAGATGTCAAGCTGGACTTTGGTGTGCTCGTGAATGCGGACACCATATTCCAGCTTCAGCTTCTCAAGACCTGCCTCATCGTATTTCTCTGCTCTGAAGTTCTCGCGGGTGGCAACTGCCGGCTCCTTCACAAAGCCGTCGCGCAGCGCAGCAGACAGCGGATAGCTGTAAACGACATTCTTAAAATCTCCACCACCCGCTGTCTCAGTTCTGGGCGTTGCAGTAAGCTCCAAGCCGAGGATCGGCTTGAGTTCGTTGATTGCTCGCATACCGGCCTTTCCGCGATAGCGATGCGATTCGTCCATAACTAGAACTAGGTCGTCCAGCTCAGACCTGAAGGGCGACGGGCGCGGCGAGCCTGCGTTCCGCCGCAATGGTCGCGACCTTCATTGCGAACTAGGCGGGCACATGCGAGAGCCCGTAATAAAGCACTTTACCCGCCTGAACTAGCTGCGCGAGCGTCTGCACAATCTCTTCGACGGGCGTGACGCCATCCCAAACGTGAAGCCAGAAAAGGTCGATCCTGTCCGTTTGGAGGCGCTTGAGGGATGGGTCGAGAGCCCGATGTATGTTCTTGGCTCCCGTTCCGCCTGCATTGGGATTGCCGCGGCTCGCGTTGAAGCCGAACTTGGTTGCCAGCACGACCTCGTCGCGAGACCGGGTTTCTGCCACGAAGCGGCCCACCATGCTCTCGCTTTCACCGCCCGCGTAAACGTCCGCCGTATCGACGAAGTTGCCTCCTGCAGACCGGTAGGCGTCAAAGATGGCTTGGGAAGCCTTCTCATCTGTCCCCCAACGGCCTGTACCGAAGGTCATGGTGCCAAGAGCCTGCGGTGAGACGACTAGGCCGGAACGCTCAAGCGTGCGGAAATCGGTAAGCGACATCTTTGGCTCTTTTCTTGGAACAGTGGCGCAAGGCAAGGCGGAGCCGCCTTTGGGCAGCTCCGGAAGCTGTTAGTTGATGGTGGGGACCATGCCGCCATCGACACGGAGGTTGGCTCCGGTGATGAAATTGGCCAGCGGACTGGACACGAACGCAACCATGTTGGCGATATCAGCCGGAGATCCAATCTTGCCGGCCGGCAACTTCGTCTGTTGCACATAGAACTGTTCAAAGGCGTTGAAGTCGTAGGGCTGGCCCTGCGCTTCCGCCATGGCGCGGGCACCGGCTTCCATGCCCGGCGTCCGGATGGGTCCAGGGCTTACGGTGTTCGCGGTGACGCCCGTGCCCCCGAGCTCCTTGGCCAGCGACACAGCCTGCGAGATGTTCGCGCCTTTAGTGGCAGCGTAATTGGCCACCGGCAGACTCGGCATTGGCCCGAAGAAGCTGCCCAGCATGACCACCCGGCCCCACTTGCGCTCGACCATCGCGGGCACGAGCTGCGTGACGAGGCGGACCACTGAACCGACGTTGGCGTTGTAGAGATTGACCCATTCCGCCGCCGTCGAGTACAGCCACGGCTTCATCGGAAACTCGCCCGCGTTATTTACCAGGATGTCGATGCCACCAAAGGCAGCAAGCGCGGCCTTGACCACCTCTGCCGCGGCTTC
>CAXTZL010000100.1:2331-10772 GCA_964248555.1 uncultured Bryocella sp. | reverse complement strand
AGAACCGCGCATCGTTGAACCGCGCCCGCAGCACCCGCTCATTGCCCTGCCGGATCACCGCCGCGTTCCGCTCAGTCAACTCCGTGTTCACCACGGTCAGGAAATGCGGCAACAGCTTCCCCGCCTTATCCTCCACCGCGAAATACTTTTGGTGATCCCGCATCACGGTCACCAGCACCTCTTCCGGCAGCTCCAAAAACTCCTCGCCAAAGCTCCCCAGCAACACGTCGGGCCACTCCGTCAGGTGCGTCACCGCATCCACCAGCGCCTCGTCCTCGCGCCACCGCGCCCCCGGCACGGTCCGCATCACCCGGTCCAGCCCCTTGCGAATCCCGTGCCGCCGCGCCGCAACATCGGCCACCACATACTCACCTTCCAGCTGCGCCCGGTAGCTCTCCGGCACGACAACCTGCATCGGCTCGCCGCTCGAAAGCTGGCGATGCCCATACGTCCACGAATGCGCCACCTTCCCGCCAAAGGCCACCGGCACCGCCTCTTCGCCCAGCAGGCAAAGCAGCCACTCCACCGGCCGCACAAACCGCTCCGGTTTTCCTGCCCTCCAATACATGTTCTTGGCCCAGGTAATGGCCGCGATCTCCTTCGGCAACTCGTCGCCGATCACCTCCAGCGCAGAGCGCCCCGCCCGCGTCACCGCCGCCTGCAGATATTCGCCCTTGGGCGTCTCCACCCGCTTCAAATCACCGACCGCAACCCCGGCCTTGCGAGCAAATGCCTCGGCTGCCGGCGTAGGCTCTCCATCCTTGAACGCAATCTTCACCGCCGGCCCGTTCAACAGCTCCGTTTGGTCCGACTGCCGCGCTCGCACCCCGCCTACAAGCACCGCCAGCCGCCGCGGCGTCGAGTACGACCGCGCCCCCTCGCTCGCCAGCCCAGCCCCGGCCTCCAGAAGCTGCTCCCGCTCGAGCATCGCCACCGTACGCCGCAACAACTCGGCCTCGGCCCCCGCGATCATCCGCGCCGGCACTTCCTCCAAACCAATCTCCAACAAAAAATCAGGCATTCGTAGTTCCCCGGTAGTCCACTCTCTTGGTTGTCATTCCCGAAGGGAATCTGCGTTTGTTGTTGCTTTTGCCCTTGCTGTTCTTTCCGTCATTCCCGAAGGGAACCTGCTTATGCCCGTGCTCCGGCCTCACACCGAAGCGCCCCAAACCTAAACCGCAGCCACAACCCGCTCCTGCTCCGCATACAGCCGCGCCACGCCCACAATCAGCGTCCGAATCCGCGCCATCACCCCCACACGCTCCGTCACGCTGATCGCCCCCCGCGCATCCAGCAGGTTAAAGCAGTGCGAACACTTCAACGCCAGCTCGTAGGCCCCCAACGTCGGGTACCGCACCACCGCCAGCTTCTCGGGATGGTCCTCAATCACCACACCCTTGGCCCGCTCCAGCAGTTCCAGACACTCGGCTTCATACAGCCGCAGGTGCTCCCAAAGCCGGTCCACATCGGCATAGTCGAACGCATACGCCGAAAACTGCCGCTCCTCATGCAGCCGCACCTCGCCATACGTTCTCTCCGTGCCCGTCACCGGATCTCTCGACCACACGATGTCGAAGATCGAATCCTTGTCCTGCACAAACTGCGCCAGCCGCTCCAGCCCATACGTGATCTCGCCCGAGATCGGGTCCAGGTCCATCCCGCCGCACTGCTGAAAATAGGTGAACTGTGTGATCTCCTGCCCGTCCAGCATCACCTGCCAGCCCACACCCCAGGCGCCGCCCACCGGCCACTCCCAGTTGTCCTCTTCAAACTTAATGTCGTGCTCCAGCAAATCAATCCCAATCGCTTCCAGCGATTTCAGATACACCTCCTGCACCCGTTCCGGTGGCGGTTTCAGAATCACTTGGAATTGCGTGTGCCGGAATAACCGGTTCGGGTTCTCCCCATATCGTCCATCCGCCGGCCGCCGCGAAGGCTGCGCGTACGCGATCCGGATCGGCTCCGGCCCCAGCACCCGCAAAAACGTGTCCGGCGACATCGTCCCCGCGCCCACCTCCAGGTCATAGGGCTGCTGCAGAACACTGCCCCGGTCTGACCAAAACCCCTGCAGCCGAAACAGCAGCTCCTGAAACGTAAGTGCCCGCGCCTTTTCCATTCTCTCCATCTCGTATGCCGTACAGTTTACCTTCGTATACAGGCCCGCACGCGCGTGGAGGCGCCCCATGCCCACATCCCCGGTCGCACGAACGCTCCGCACCTGCGGCATCTTGTCCGCCGTCACCCTGCTTTTCACCTGCGTCTGCACCTATGGCTGCGCCGCGCATACCTATGCCCACGGCCCGCTCCCGCCCGAAACCCCGTCCGATCCCAAAACCGTTCTCTGGGCCTCCGGCGCGTATCTCGGCCTCTTCTTCTTCATCATCGCCATCTCGGCCCTTCTGCTGACCATTAGCTCCATGCGGCGTCACCAACGCAAAGCAAAAAAAGCAGCAGAGCTCCGGGCAGCCTACGAAGAAGCCATGCACCAGTTCGACCTCGACGAAAACGCGAAAATACCGTCCCCGCTTCAGCGATAGTTCAGGCTTCGCCTTCACCCTCTGTTGGGGCCGCCAATCGCACTCCTCCTACCCCAACATCGTCGCACTGCGAATGCGACGCTCCAGATGCCTCTCCAACACCCCGATCGCAAACGCCCGCAGATCCGCCGCGCGCTCCCGGGGCCAGGGCCCATCCTCCAGCAGCACCGGCAGCGGCGTGCGCGCAATCCGGTAGCTCTCCGCGACCGAGGCCGCCGACAACCTCCGGCTGCCCGAACGCCGGTCATCCCCGCACGTCACCCCATCCCCCACCGGCGACCACCAAACCTCGCCTCCAACCAGATCCAACCCGCAAACCGCACAATGCCCCAGCTCCGGCAGCCACCCCATCAGCCGGTTCATCCAAAGACAAAAATACGTCACCGGCAACCAGACCTCGCGCTCGGCCGCCCGCAACACCGCAACCGCCAAACGGAAAAGATTGTCCTCAGGCGCCTGTTCCGGAAGTGCCTGCTCCAACACCTCGGTCACCACTTGGGTAGCCGCCAGGCGCAGCACATCCACCGGCGCGCTCAGCGGGGACCAGATCAGCTCAAAGCTGTCCAGCCGAACCAGTTCCTCGCGCGGCCGCTCCGTGTAGTGCGCCGTCACATACGTCCCTGGCTCCAGGGCGCCACCAAAGCGCCGCCGGCTCCGCATCGCATGCCGTGCCACGCCCTTCACCACGCCCCCATCCCGCGTGAACAGGCTCACCAGCAGATCGGCCTCAAGAAACGGCCACGTCCGCAGCACGATCGCCTCGCCGTGATGCGGTATAAGCCGTCCCTGCGCCAAGTCCTGGTTCCAATCCGCTGCTGAAACAAACAACGCGCGACCGAAGCCGCGCGCCGCTCAAACCGCTTTCACTTACAAACTACTCAAAACCGTATTACCGTCCGAAATGCGCGGCATTTTTTGGCGCAAAATCCACCCACTTGTCGGGCAAATCGTCACCGGCATAGATCGCCGAAACCGGGCACACCGGAACGCAGGCACCGCAATCAATGCACTCGACCGGATCGATAAACAACTGGTCGACGCTGTCGTAGCCCGGCTCGTCGCCCTTGGGGTGAATGCAGTCCACCGGGCAGGCGTCCACACACGCCCGGTCTTTGGTGCCGATGCAAGGTTCCGCAATCACATATGCCATAACTCTGGATCTCCTCTAAGCGTAGAAAAAACTTGAAGCCCCGTGTCCCGCAACGCAGGTCGATTCGCTCTCCGATCATACCAAGGAACAGCTTTAGGCCTCAAATCCACCGGTTTGTCAAACCACAGACCCTTTCAGCCCGTATTCACAGGGGCTCGCAAGTTCTCTACCCAGCCAACACACAGGTTCTTCTGCAAGCCGCAGATCAGCTTCCGTGTTACGCGTGCAAGCGCCCGCACCCTCGGACCCTTTTCGCAACCCTAGCGCTGCGGCAGAAAGTGAAGGTACGGCCAGACACTCACCACATAGATGCCCGCAATAATCGCCGACGTCACTGCGGTACCAACTCCCAGAGCCAGGTAGACAGGACGCAGAAATCGCACCAGCGAAAGCAGCCGGTGGTGCTCCCGGTTATTCAGGCTGGGGGAGGACTTGTCCCCCAGCCAAAGCTGATCCATTTCGTGCTGCGTAATCGTGCCGCGGCACACCATCACAAGCACCGTCAGCGACAACAAAACAGCCTAGGTCACAGTCAAGCCAGATTCAAAATGCACGTCGATCTCTCCCAATAAAAAATGTTGGCCTGGAGCTCGCTCCCACATCCCGCTCTTAAGTGTTGGGCCTGACGCAGAGACTACGGCAGGCGATTCAGCCGCGAAACGCAACGTAAGTCCCCTCGCCTACCACTTCGGCGCGCGGAAAGCCCCCGATGCCCCGGGAAAGACGCCCTGGAAGTCACCGGTGGACAAAAACGAAGGTCACATGAGGCTGTAAGCCGTGCCCTGCCCAGCGCTACTCCTGCCGTTGGATCCTGGAGCACAGTTCAGCCAATCCCAAGGGGAAAACAGACTCCGTCGTCGTCGCAAGCTCCTCCAGGGGCCACCAGCGCGCCTCCCGCATGAGAGCGATCTCCGCAGGCGTCACGCCGGCCAGACAAGGCGCATGCCGTTCGCAAACCGCAGCAAAAAACACATCAAAATTCCGCACCGTCTCCCCCAGGTGCGTGTACGTCCCACCTGATTCCTCATGCACGGGGCCACGCAGGGGCAGCCGCAACCCAAGCTCCTCGGCAAGCTCCCGCTCCGCCGCGGCCCGGTCACTTTCACCCGGCTCCACCTCACCCCCGGGCGTAACCCAGAACACATACGGCGCACCATCGACCTGCGCGACAAAACGAATCAGCAGCACATCCCCCCGCGGATCAAAGAGCATCACCCGTGCCGACCGTCTGAGCCGCAGCTTCTCTGCCACCAGAAAACCTAACCTGCCGTTTCGTTCGCCGCGCGCCGTGCCGCAAACTCCTGCGGTGTCGGAATGGGTTCCAGATTCCGCCCAGCGAACATATCCGCGAACAGCGCCCCCATCTCCTCATGGATCAACCCGTTCGTCGCGAAAACCTCCCGGCTGTCCAGCGTGAACTTCCCACCATCGAAATGCGTAATCCGCCCGCCAGCCTCTTCCACCAGCAGGTAGCCCGCACTCGTATCCCAGGGGTTCAACTTGAACTCCCAATAGCCGTCCATCCGCCCGCAAGCCACGTACGCCAGGTCCAGCGCCGCCGACCCCGCCCGCCGCACCCCATGCGATCGCAGCGTGAATTCATGATAAAAGTGCACATTCGGGCTCTGGTGCCGCTTATGGCTCGGAAAACCCGTCGCAATCAGCGACTCCTGCAGCTTGCGCGTCCCCGAAACCCGCATCGGCGCCCCATTCAGCCACGCGCCCCCGCCCTTCCAGGCCGCAAACATCTCATCCCGCAGCGGATCGTAGATCACCCCTGCCGCCATCTCGCCGTCCTCATCCGCCGCCAGCCCCGGCCGCCTCCGCTCACACCCCAGCACCACGCAGAACACCGGAAATCCATGCGCAAAGTTCGTCGTCCCATCCAGTGGATCGACGTACCACCGGAACTCGCGCTCCAGACCATCGCGCGTGCCTTCCTCGCCATACACGCCGTGGTCCGGAAACGCCGCCGTTAGCCGTTCGGTAATCAGCTTTTCACTGGCCCGATCCGCCTCGGTCACGATGTCCACGTCGCCCTTGTACTCGGTCCGCACACCGCGCCCGTGAAACTGCCGCAGCAAAGCCCCGGCCTCCCGCGCAATCTCTTCCGCCTTTGCAACAAACTCCTGCAAACCCGTCTCCTTTCCTCTAAAAGACAAACAGCGCCTCAGCCAACCCTCAGCGCGGCGAACTCTCTTCACGCGCCGTCCCGCGCCGCGTTCCAATCGACCCATTCTCCGTGATCGTCCGGATCTGCGCCTTGTAGATAAACAAATTCGCCTTCCCCTCACGGGTCAGTCGCAGCATCATGTCGTCGAAATACTCAATCCATCCGTGCACGGTTTCGCCGTCCCGCAGCTTCACCGCTACCGGCACCTGTCGCTCGCTTAGCGACTTCAAATACAAAGCTTCCTGCCCGGTCTCGCCCGAGGGTGCTCCCTTGCCGTGCCGCTTCTTTGTAGTCATAGACAACGATTGTACGGGTGCACCACGGCAAAGCCATCGCGAACGCACTCACTAGGGCCGGGCGTAATACGCCGTCCGGTACCGCAGCGTGTACTTCGCCGCCAGCGCCGGATCCTTCAGCCTTAACCCGATCTGCCGTAGCCCCGCATCGTTCAACGTCCGCTGCGGTGCGTAGTAGCCGATCGTGTACTGCGTCCGCAGATCCTCTGACACATGCGCAAACGCCGGTGCCAGGTCCCGCTTATCTTCCACGTAGTAGTACTTTCCGCCCGTGTCGTGCGCCATTTGAATCAGCGCATGCTCCCCGCCCTCGTTGCGCCCCGCATCGGCCGCCACCGGCACCACGATCAAAGCATAGATCATGACCCCAGCCCGCTCCGCCTGCTCGATGGAGGCATCGTAGCTGCCGTGCGGGGTCGTGTTCTCGCCATCGGTGATCAGCACGATCACCCGCCGCTCCCCGGCCACCGGCGGCGCCTGCCCCAATCGCTGACTCGCCAGATAAATCGCGTCATAGAGCGCCGTCGACGCCCCGCGCTGAATCCGCCCAATGCCGCTGTCCACCGCCCGCACGTCGTTCGTAAACGACACCACCTCATCCACGCTGTCGGAAAACCCCATCAGGTCCACGCGGTCCTGCGGCCGCACCAGGCCCTTCAAAAATCCCTTCGCCGCCTCGCGCTCCAGCCCCCGGTCGCTGAAGACGCTCTCACTCGCATCCAGCGCCAGCACAATACTCAGAGGCGTCGTCGACTCTTTCTCAAACACCGCAATCTTCAGCGGCTTGCCATCCTCCGAAAGCTCAAAATCCCCGACCGAAAGCCCACTCACCGGCGCTCCCTGCGCGTCCACCACGTTCAACGCCACGTTCACCAGCCGGCTCTCCACCCGGATCGTCGTCGTAGGCCCCTGCCCGGAAGAGGCCACAACCGGCGCACGGCGCTCCACAGGCGCAGACGCCTGACCGGCAGCCGTACCTTCCCAAAACGCCGCGCCCGCGACCAGCACACCCAGGGAGCCGATTCGTATCCAACGCAATCTCACCCCTGCACTCCCGCAACACCGGCCGGCCCCGTCAGCCCGGTCAACTCCTCCGGAAACGGCTCCCCATCGGTCCACACCGCCCCATCCGCAAACTGCTCCCGCTTCCAGATCGGCACCGTCTTCTTCAACGTGTCAATCACCCACCGGCACGCCTCGAACGCCGCCCCGCGATGCGCCGAAGCCACCGCGATCAGCACACTCGTCTCCCCGATCTCCAACCGCCCCAACCGGTGCACCACCGCCACCTCGCGCACCTTGAACCGCTCCAGCGCCTCGGCCCGCAGCCCCTGCATCTGCGTCAGCGCCATCTCCCGGTACGCCTCGTAGTCCAGGTGCAACGTCCGGCGCCCGCGCGTATTGTCCCGCACGATGCCGTCAAACAGGCACACAGCCCCGTCTCCACCCGCCTTCACCGCCTCCAGAATTGCCTCCGTCGCAATCCGCTCCTCCACAATCGCCACCAGCTCGGGCGAGGCATCCTTTGGCAACGCATCGCTTCCCCCACTCACCGGCGGCAGAATCGCCACCTCATCGCCCTCCGCCAGCACCCGTCCGCCTCCGGCATACTCCTGATTCACCGCCACCGCCGCCGAGCGCAACGCCGCCGCACCGAACCGCCCTTCGGCCTCCAAACCCGCCAGCAGTCCACGCACCGATTCGCCCGCCTGCACCTCGCGCCACTCCCCACCCGCCGGCAGCAGCGACCGCCACGGCCCAAACGACAACAATCGAACTCTTATCTTCAGCACACCTCTTTGACGTAGGGAAAACCTCGTACGTCTAGCCCACCGTTCCTGAAAAAACAAAGACCCCCGCAACCGCGGAGGCCTCTGCGCCAAACAGATCGGCAGCCGGTCGTTATACCCGGACGACAATGAAGATGATCACAAACGTGAACAGCGCCAGCGACTCGATAAACGCCAGGCCCAGAATCAGAAAGGTGAAAATGCCAGGCCGTGCGCCCGGATTCCGTGCCAGCGCCTCGCAGGCCGAAGCCGTCGCCCGGCCCTGTCCGATACCGCAAAGTCCAGCCGCTAGCGCCATGCCCAGACCGGCGCCGAGCGGCACATACACGGCAGCCGGATTCCCGGCAGCGCCCTGTGCAAAGGCCGGCGTAGCAATCAGCAACGCAGCCATGATCGCGAAAAGATACTTCATTGCTCCAAGCAGCTTATACATGTCAAACACTCCAGCCCCCGTTAATCTCGCCGCCAGTGGGTGGTTGAGGCTCACCGTGCTGG
>CAXTZL010000100.1:0-2231 GCA_964248555.1 uncultured Bryocella sp. | reverse complement strand
ACTCCAGCCCCCGTTAATCTCGCCGCCAGTGGGTGGTTGAGGCTCACCGTGCTGGCCCCCTCACGCTACGCGGCGGCAGTACCCACCATGCAGAGGGAGCACCCCCGCACGGGAATCTTGTAAAAACGCTCTAGTGCTCGTGCGAAACCGCCAGCGAAAGATAGACAGCCGCCAGTAGCATAAACACATATGCCTGAATGAACGCCACGCCAAGGTGCAAAGCCAGAAACAGCAACGGAATTCCTAACGGAAGCAGGGAAAAAAACGCCAACGTCAACAGATCGCCCGCGAGCATATTGGCCCACAACCGCACCGTTAGCGAAAGCACACGCGCGAGGTGAGAAATGATCTCAATCGGCAACAATAACGGCGCCAGTAAAGGCAGCGGACCCAAAAACTGCTTGATGTACCCCCACCCATTCACCCGGATGCCGTGGTAGTGGTAATACACAAACGTCACCAGCGCAAAACCCAGCGGAACGGTGACCTTCGCGGTCGGTGACTCCAGCCCCGGAATCAATCCCACCAAATTGCAAAGTAGAATAAACAGCAGCAGCGCCGTCAGGTAACCCGTAAACCGGTGCGATCCTTCGCCAATAATCTGCTCGCCCTGTTCCGTGACGAACTCATGCGTCATCTCCGCCAGGTGCTGCACTCCGCCCGGCGTCTCCACGCTCAACGTCGCACGCACCAGCAGGAAATAGCCGATCAGGACAAGAAAAACCAGCAGCTCCATGGCCACATCATTCGTGATCGGGGCATGCGGATATGCCGGCGCAACGTGCAGCGCGGCGAGCAGCCCGTTCACCGGGCGCGCAAAGAGGTGATTCAAAAATCGTGTAAACAGCAGCTGTGTCGGCATGGTACTTGGGTACTTCGGCTCTGAAACAGGAACCGCATTGCAACCCCCAGGCCGGCTTTACACCGTCCAGGCTTTTGCCAGCCGCACGCCCTCGATCGTGAGCGAAAAAATGCCCAGACCCAGACCGACAGCCAGTGCAATCACAGAGCCTTCCAGATACTTCAAACTACCATAGAGGACCACGAGCACACCCGCAAGTCGTAGAAAGAAACCCGTCAGCAGCAGGCCCATCGGGCTCGCCTTGCCGCCGCCCTCCAGCCGCGGCATCAGCGCCGTCAGCAACCGCAGCCACTCCCACAGCCCCGATCCCGAAATCAACGAGCCCACCAGCAGCATCGCCCCGCTGCGCCATCCGCCCAGCCGCCACCACACGGCCGGCAACGCCACCAGCGTCAGCAGCGCCAGCAGCCGCAGCGCCCGCAACACCACGGCACGAAAATCACGGTCGCTGAAGTCCTTCATCCCTTCTACCGGCACCGGCTCCGCCATCTACTCGTCCCGCTTCAGATAGCGTGAGGCCGTCGTAAAAATCTGGAGGAATCCACCCACGGCCCCCAGCAAAATCCCCACCACGCCCATCCAGTGCTGATGAAAATGCTTATCCAGCGCCGACCCGCCAAACCAACCGATCAGGCACCCCGCCGGCAACGCAATCGCCAGCTGCAAAAACGACTCCGCCTTCACCAGCGACCCCAGCACGTTGCCGTCCTTGTCGGGTGAAGTCTGCTTCTCATCGCGGACCGGATCGTTCAACGCCATCGCCACACACTACCACCGCCATCCACCGGAATCCACCGGCTAAAGCCCGTCATGACAACCACAGGCCGCATCCCCACCAAAAGCCTTCATCTCGACCGCAAGCTGCCCCACCCACAACCCCGTCATCTCGACCGGAGGGCGCAGCCCGGAGCGGAGAGACCCCTGTATTCCCCCGAGGCGCCACAACCCCTCACCCGGCACGCCCTCGCTATACTCAATCTGTCGCGCAGCAGGCTCCGAGCACCCGCCTCGCCCGCCGCGCCCCACTCCACACCAGCGAGCCTCCCTTGCCCCAGTTTGAAAGCCAGTTCGAAGAAAAGCTCTACGCCCAGCGCCAGGAAAAACTCGAAGCCCTCCGCGCCCTCGGCCAGCAGCTCGGCCTCACCGTCGCCGAAGCCGTCTACCCCAACCGCTTCCCCTCCGCCGGCGAGCCCGTCCAGCTAAGCGGGATCCCCGCCCTGCTCGAAACCTATGACAACGAGACCACTCCGGTCTCCGCCGAGCAACTCGAAGCCGACCCACCCGTGGTCGCCGTAGCCGGCCGCCTCATGAGCCTCCGCGTCCAGGGCAAAGCCGGCTTCGCCCACCTGCAGGGCGGCGGCAAACGCCT
>CAXTZL010000099.1:0-10812 GCA_964248555.1 uncultured Bryocella sp. | reverse complement strand
ACCTGCGACTCGTTTCCGTTCTTCAACTGCACGGGCGCGGGTTGCACCCCGGCCAATTCCTCTGCGGGCAGCAGCCGCATGCCATACACCAACACTAAATTTGCCATGGGACGATGCTACGCGAGCCCACCCTGCATCCAAAACCGCCCCGTTGCAATCAAACCGAAGCCATGTCTGACCAGAACCTGAATCAAACCCCGACCCCGACCCCAGGCCAGGAATCAATCCGCGAAACCGTCATCCTCGGCTCCGGCTGCGCCGGCCTCACCGCCGCCATCTACACCGCCCGCGCCAACCTGAAGCCGCTCGTCCTCGAAGGCCATGAGCCCGGCGGCCAGCTCTCCATGACCACCCTGGTAGAGAACTTCCCCGGCTGGCCCGAGGGCATCCAGGGCCCCCAGCTCATCGACAACATGAAGGAGCAGGCCACCCGCTTCGGTGCCGAAATCACCATGGGCCACCTCGACGGCATCGACCTCACCACGTCCCCCATCGAGCTCACCATCGGCAAGCAAAAGGTCCTGACACGCACCCTGGTCATCGCCTCCGGCGCTTCCGCCCGCTGGCTCAACATCCCTTCCGAACAGGCCCTCATCGGCTACGGCGTCAGCTCCTGCGCCACCTGCGACGGATTTTTCACCTCCGGCAAGGACATCGCGGTCATCGGCGGCGGCGACTCCGCCATGGAAGAAGCCCTCTTCCTCACCCGCTTCGCCAGCAAGGTCACGCTCATCAACCGCTCGGAAAGCTTTCGCGCCTCGAAAATCATGCTCGACCGCGCCAAGGAGCATAAACAGATCGAGTTCCTCAACAACACCATGGTCGAGGAAGTGCTCGGCGTCGAAGAAAAGGATGTCCGCGGTTTGAAGCTCCACAACCGCAAAACCGGCGAGCGCTCCGAGCTGCCCGTCAAATTTATGTTCCTCGGCATCGGCCACGAACCCAACGCCCGCGCCTTCACCGGCCAGCTCGACCTCGACGCCGACGGCTACATCAAGACCGACCGCAACGTCTTCACCACCCGCCTCGGCCTGCCGCTCCCGGGCGTCTTTGCCTGCGGCGACATCCAGGACCGCCGCTACCGCCAGGCCATCACCGCCGCCGGCTCCGGCTGCATGGCAGCCCTCGAAGTAGAGAAGTATCTCGAAGCGTTGGGCCGCTAAATCCTCCACCGTATTCTCGAGGGCAGCGCTTCAGGCGCTGCCCTCTCTTTCTGCTGCCCTCACTCTGCTGCCCTCACCTTGGTCGAGGACCAAACTGCACCGCAGACATACCCCAGCGCCTCCTTCCTCGCTCAACCCATGTAAACCACCGATGAGCCCCATTCACCTTCCGTACACAAATCCCGCCCCAGACCATAGCATGGCGGTATGACCCCTAGTCGTGCCTCTACCCTGCTGCTCGCCCTTGCCCTGCCCGTCTGCCTGACCTCAGCCCACGCCCAGCGCAATCGCGGCGGCGGCGCTTCGCAGGAAACGCCGACGCCGGGCGCCCCCCCAGCCCCGGCCAACACCCCCAAGCCGCCCACCAAGCCCGAAGCCGAGCCCAATCCCCTCCCCGCCGACAAATCCGTCCCCCAGACCATCACCGTCAACGGCAAAACGATTCACTACACCGCCACCGTCGGCACGGTCGCACTGAAAGCCAAAGACGGCAAGCCCACCGGCGAAGTCGTCTACACCGCCTACACAGTCGATCAGCCCGCCGGCGCCCCGCACCGTCCCGTCACCTTTGCCTTCAACGGCGGCCCCGGTGCCAGTTCGGTCTACCTCAACATGGGTGCCGTCGGCCCCAGGCACATCGCCTTCGCCAACCAGGGCGACTCCGCCTCGGACCCCGCGATCCTCACCGATAACCCCGGCACCTGGCTCGACTTCACCGACCTCGTCTTCCTCGACCCCATCGGCACCGGCTTTTCCCGCTCCCTCGTCGACGAAGCCGAGACAAAAAAGCTCTTCTACGGCCCCACCCCCGACGTCGAGTACCTCTCGCTCGTCATCTACAAATACCTCGTCAAAACCGACCGCCTGCTCGACAAAAAGTACCTCCTCGGTGAAAGCTACGGCGGCTACCGCGGCCCGCGCATGGCGCACTACCTGCAATCGCAGCTCGGCGTCGGCGTCAACGGACTCTTTCTCATCAGCCCCTACTTGAACCCCGATCTCGGCGACGGCATGCTCAGCCCCACGCGCTGGCTCACCACCCTGCCCGCCATCACCGCCGCCCATCTGGAAAACGAGGGCAAACTCACCCCCGAGGCCATGAAGTCCGTCATCGACTACACCGAAGGCCCCTACGCCAGCGCCCTCATCAAGGGTCCCGAAGACAAGGCCGCTACCGACGCCATGATCGCCCACGTCACCGAAATGACCGGCCTCGACCCGCAGTTCGTGCGCTACTCCGGCGGCCGCCTCGAAACCGAGGCCTACCTTCGCGAGGTGCATCGCGAAAAAGGTGAAATCGGCTCCGTCTACGACTCCAACGTCACCCTGCCCGACCCCTTTCCCTACTCGCCCGAATCCATGTCCTCGGACCCCATCCTCGAAAGCATCATCGCCCCCACCACCGAGGCCGCCGTCAACTTCATGACCAACACCGTCGGCTGGAAAACGGACGAGCGTTACTACGCCCTCAGCTACGACGTAAATCGCCTCTGGGATCGCCAGAACAACGACCTGCGCCGCGGCTCCGTCCCCGACCTCCGCGAAGCCATGGCCGCCGACCCCAAATTCAAAGTCGTCATCTTCCACGGCTGGAACGATCTAAGCTGCCCCTTCATGGGCTCGATCCTCACCCAAAACCAGCTACCCTCTAACCTCGCCAACCAGATGCAAATCCACGAGTTCCCCGGCGGTCACATGTTCTACACCCGCGCCACCAACGGCACCAGCCTGCACAGCCTGGCAGAGGCAACCGTGGCCGCACACTAAACGCAGGTAAGCTCGCCTTCAAACACATGCAACAACGCATCCTCCGCCTGGGCAGGATTCATCGGTGTGCCCATCGCCGCGCCCGGCGCGCCACCCATCGCCATCTGCGCCCCGCCGCTCCCCGCACAACACCCCAGAACACCCGTAGCCAACCACATTCTTATTTGCACACGCACCTCGCGAATCCTTCAGATTTCAAAACGCTCCCAGCCTAGCAGAGCCATGTCAACCAGTCCGTTCGAAGAGCAGGAACGGCTTCGAAATCCCGCGCCGCGGCGTACCCTAGAAAGGAATGCGCATCTACCTCGACGCCAACGCGACCACCCCCGTGCTCCCCGAGGTTGTCGCCGCCATGCAGCCCTTCTGGACCGAAGGCTTCGGCAATCCCAGTTCCAGCCACGCCGGCGGCCAGCGCACCCGCGCCGCGGTCGAGCGCGCCCGCAACGCCGTCGCCGCCTTCTTGCACTGCACCCCCGCCGAAATCGTCTTCACCTCCGGCGGCACCGAAGGCGATAACCTCGCCCTCACCGGCATCCTGCAGCCGATTCTCGACAGCCGCGAACCCGTCCATCTCATCACCTCGGCCATCGAGCACCACGCCGTCCTCTACGCCGCGGAAGCCCTCGCAAGACGCGGCGTCGAGGTCACCTACCTGCAACCGGACCCCAACGGCGTCATCTCCGCCGAAGCATTCGAAGCCGCTCTTCGACCGCAGACCCGGCTCGTCTCGATCATGCTCGCCAACAACGAAACCGGCGTCATCCAGCCGGTCGGGGAGCTCGCCCGCCTCACCAAAGCGCACGGCGCACTCTTCCACACCGACGCCGTCCAGGCAGCCGGCAAGCTTCCACTCGACCTTGCCGGCGAGTTAAAAAACATCGACCTGCTTACCCTCTCCGGCCACAAAATGTACGCTCCCGGGGGCACCGGCGTACTTTTCGTTCGCAAAGGCGTCCCGCTGACACCGCTCTTCCACGGCGGACCCCACGAACGCCAGCGCCGCGCCGGCACGGAAAACGTCCCCGGCATCGTCGCCCTCGGCACCGCCGCCAGCCTGGCACGCACGTGGCTTGCCGAGGAGGGGCCCAACCAACTTCGCCTCCTCCGCGATCGCCTCGAGCACGGCCTTCTAGAAAGCATCCCGGACGCAACCGTCAACGCCGTCAGCGCCCCGCGCATGAACAACACCACCAACCTGCAGATTCGCGGCGTCGATGCCGAACGACTTCTCATTGCACTCGACATGGCCGGCATCAGCGCCAGCTTCGGCGCCGCCTGTCAATCCGGTGCCACCGAGCCCTCGCACGTCCTGCTCGCCATGGGCCTAAGCCCGGCCCAGGCCCGCTCCAGCCTCCGCCTCTCCCTCTCCCGCCTCACCACCGCCGAGGAGATCGATCGCGCCCTGCAGATCATTCCTTCCGCCGCAGCACGCATCCGCTCCGCCGCAAAAGGAAAGGGAACCGTCATCCAGACCGGCTCCCAATCACTCAAAGATCTGGAACGTACCACGTAGAACGTACAACCTAGAACGTACAACCTGGAACGTGCAACCTGGAACGTACAACGCCCTATAAATACCAGGGAATGTTCACCACAATAATCCGCTGATTGCCCCGCAACAGCAGCAGCAACTTCAGGATCTGCACACGCTGGTTGTGCAGCAGGTTCTCCCACCAGTGCCGCACCACAAGCTCCGGAACAATCACGGCCACCTTGCGTCCCGGATGATCATCCTCCAGTTGCAGGATGTAATCCATCAGCGGCGTCAAGACCAGCCGAAACGTGCTGTGCACCTGCACCAGTTCCGGCTCCGGCACTCCAAAGGCACGAACCGGCCCCAGTACCATCTCCTCCCAGGTGTCGGCAAAATTAAAGTCGTCGTCCTCGTTCCGTACGTTGACGACCTTCACTTCCTTGCTCATCAGCAGCCCAAACCGCACCGCCTTCTCGCTGATCTTGTCCCAACGCGCAATCGGAATCACCACCAGCGGCTGCTCCAGCCCGCTCAGCCGGATCGGCGTGGGATCGGCGGTCTCCAGCTTCACCCGCGTGTAGTGCCGCTTAATGCCATACATCAGCGCAATAATGGTCGGTACCAGCAGTGCCGTGATCCAGGCCCCGGCCGTAAACTTCGCCACGAGCACCACGCATAGCGTGATCCCGGTTGCGACCGCGCCCAGCCCGTTCAAAAACACCTTGATCTGCCAGTGGTTCTGGTCCTTGTTGTCCAGCCAGTGCTTCACCATGCCGGCCTGGCTTAGGGTAAAAGCCAGAAAAGCCCCAATCGCATACAGTGGAATCAACCGGTTGGTGTCTCCGCCAAAGATCACCAGCAAGATCGAGGTGAATCCCGTCAGCGCATAAATCCCGTGCGAAAACAGCAACCGGCGCCCACGCAGCAGAAAAACGTGGGGAAAATAATCCTTCGCGGCAATAGCCCGCGCCGTCCGCGGGAAATCCGCAAAGGCCGTATTTGCACTGAATGCCAGCGCCGCCAGCGTGCTGCCCATCGTGACAAAATAAAACCACCCACGCCCGAACACCGCCGCTACCTCGATTGAAAGCACCGTCTGGTACTGCGGATCGTTTGAGTCCATCGCGGTCACGTGATAGCTCTTGGCCACATACGCCAGACCCGCCAGCAGCACAATCAAGATGGCGATAATCACGGTCAAAGCCTGATTCGCATGACGCGAACGCGGTTCTTTGAAAGCCGTGATGCCGTTGGAAACCGCCTCCACACCCGTCATGGCCGCGCAACCGCTCGCAAACGCCTTTAAAAGCAGCCAGATCGTCAGATATTGCATGGTGGCGGGAATCGGCGGAGGCGGCGCAGCCACCGCCACGGGATGCCCTCCCGTCTGCACCGTATGCACAATGCCCACAACCACCGTAGCCAGCAACGTGCCGACAAACATCAGGGTCGGCAGCATGAAAACAAACCCTGACTCCTTCACCCCGCGCAAATTCACCACCACGATAATGGCAAGAATCACCAGGCACAGCACCACCAGATGCGGATGCAGCGCGGGAAACGCACTCACCAGCGCCGTGGCACCGCCGGATATACCCACAGCCGCCGTCAGGATGTAATCGATCATCAGCGCTGCCGCCGCCAGCAATCCCGCGCCGTCGCCCAGATTCTCGCTCGCCACCGTAAACGAGCCGCCCCCATTGGGGTACGCCTCAATGGTCTGCCGGTAACTGAAATAAAGAATCGCCAGCAGCAGCAGAATGGACGTAAAAATCGGCATCAGGTGCATCTGCACCCCCGCCATTCCCAGCGGGATCAGCAGCACCATCGCCTGTTCCGGGCCGTACGCCGCGCTGGTCAGGCCATCCAGCCCAAAAATCGGGATCCCTGCCGCAACCCCAATATGTTCGTGAGCCGCATCACTGGTCGCAAGCGGCTTGCCTAACAGAACATCAATGAAACGCATCGTTCAAAAGTCCCGGATACTGTCCTGCCTTCAACATCCTACTCTGTCCAGAGAACGATGTAGCCACTGATTGCCCGCACCTTGGTACCACAGGTCACACCCAGGGGTACCGTGCTCGGGAAAGCCGGAAACTCCTTGGCCCCGACCGGGCAAAGAAAAGCACCCGTGAACCTCCACGGATGCTTCTCTGCTCTTCTCTTTGGGGAAACGAACCGGAAGGCTAGACCACCTGCCGGACGGTATCGTGCGCCGCCGTCAGCGCAATCCGTATCCGGTGCGGCTCACCGCGCAACAACGCCTCGGTAAACTTGACCGCCTGCCCCGGCTTGATCTTCGCCGGCAGCATCGCCGTGTACGGATCCACCACCGCTTCAATAATCACCGGTCCCGGCATCGCCAGCGCCGCCTCAAACTGCTTTTCCGCCAGCTTCGGGTCGTCGACTTTCACGCCGTTGCCGCCCATCGCCTTGGCAAACGCCACAAAGTCTACCGGGAACAGCTCACATTGGTACTCAGGGTTGCCCTCAAACACCATCTGCTCCCACTTGATCTGACCCAGCGTGTTGTTCTTAATAATCACGAACTTGATCGGCAGCTTGTACGCCACGGCCGTGATGAACTCGCCCAGCAGCATCGAAAACCCGCCGTCACCCACCACCGCGATCACCTGCCGCTCCGGAAATGCAACCTGGGCCGCAATGGCATACGGCATCCCGCAGGCCATGGTCGCCAGATTGCCCGAACAGGAATGCATCTGTCCCTTTTTGGCCTTCATGTAACGCGCCCAAACCGTCGTATTGGTCCCCGAATCCGACACGATGATCGCGTTTTCTTTCGTGAACTTGCTCAACTGCCAACCCACCACCTGCGGCTTCATCGGCATCGTCATCACGCTGCCTTCCTTCTCAAGCTGCGCAAACCACTCCTTCATCTCCTTCTGCGCACGCTCCAGGAATCGGCGGTACCCGTTCCGCTTCAGCAGCGGCAGCAGGGCCTTGATGCTCTTCTTGGAATCCCCAACCAGCCCCACTTCAGCCGGCAGTCGCAGGCCGATCCGTTGTGCGTTGGCATCGATCTGCACCACGTGAATATCATTCGGCTTCGGCAGGAACTCAATGTACGGGTACGAAGTCCCGATCATCAGCAGCGTGTCGCAGTTCTCCATCACATCCTGCGACGGCCCCGTCCCCAGCAGGCCAATTCCGCCCGTCGTATAAGGAGAGTCGTCCGGAACGCATCCTTTGCCCAGCAACGCCTTCACAATCGGCGCTCCCAGCAACTCGGCCAGTTCAATCAGTTCGTCGCCGGCATCCAGTGCCCCTTGGCCGGCCATAATCGCAATCCGCTTGCCCGCATTCAGCACCTTGGCCGCGGCCTGAAGATCCTCCTGCCGCGGAACATTCCCCGAAACCGAACGTACGGACGACGAATGCCCCTTCACGTTGCGGTCCGAACGATCCCCCTTACCCAATTCCTCCAACTGCACATCAATCGGAATCGTCAGGTGGGCTACCTGCCGCTTCTCAATCGCCGACCGGATCGCCAGATCGGCCGCCGGCGCCATGTGCGGCGCATTCATCACGCGCACGTTGTAGCAGGCAACATCCATAAAAATCTTGTCCAGCTCCACGTCCTGCTGGCCAAAGGTCCCCGTCACATCGCGAAACTGCATGCCCGTAATGGCCAGCACCGGTGCCTGGTCCATCTTCGCGTCATAAAGCCCGTTCAGCAGGTGAATCCCGCCTGGACCCGAAGTCGCCATGCAGACACCCAGCCTGCCGGTAAACTTCGCATACGCGCAGGCCATAAACGCCGCCGATTCCTCGTGACGCACATGAATAAATCGGATCTTGTCCTGGTTCTTGCGCAACGCTTCGATAAAGCCGTTGATTCCATCGCCAGGCAGACCGAAAATCGTGTCCACCCCCCAGGCCAGAAGTTTTTCTACCAATACGTCCGAGGCATTCATTCGCTTGCGCTCCTTTACATCTAGGCGCAGTCGTTTCGGCGCCACACAACCGTAGACGCCTTCACCCGCCCCCGAGTTTGCCGCGACACGCCGCGCCCTCGCACTACGACGTTCCCCCCGTCCGCTGAATGCGCTCCCGGTTCTCCCGCAGCAGCGCCAGAAACGCCTCCAGCGCGGGTCCCACGTGACGCGGATTCCACACCGCGGCCAGCCCCAGGTACAGCTGCTCCGGCCGCAGCCGGCAAAACGCCAGTCCCCGCGCCCGCAGCTGCCGCACCCCGGAGGGCACCAGCGCAATCCCCTCCCCGGCCTCCACCAGCGTCAGCACACCCGCCCACGTCCCTGACGTGTTCGCCACATTGTGCCGCAGTCCCTTCGCCGCAAACGCCGAGGCCACAGCGTCGAACAGCGGTGGATTCGACTGCCGGTCCGCGCTCACCAGCGGCTCCCCCGCCAGGTCTTCCAGCGTCAGTACCCGGCCCGCATACGGGTGATCCGGCCGCACCGCCACCACAATAGGGTCCCGAAACAACAATTCATGATGAAACAGGTGAGCCGCAGTCGGGTCCGGCGGCCGCGTTAGACCCACATCCAGCCGTCCCGACTCCAGCGCCTGCACCTGATAAGCCGGCTGCATGTCGAAGAGCGAAACCCGGATCCCCGGATGCACCTGCCGGAACTCCCGGATCATCCGCGGAAAAAACCCACCCGCTCCCCACAGAAAGAACCCGATCGAAAGCGTTCCCGTCTCCCCGCGCAGCGACCCCCGCGTGACCTCCAAGGCATGCTCTGCGGCGCGTAACGTCTTACGCGCCTCCTCCAAAAACACGCCGCCCAGCGGCGTCAAACGCACTTGACGGCCGGAGCGGTCCAGCAACAGGCCCCCCAGCTCACCCTCCAGGTCCGCCACCTGCTCGCTCAAAGACGATTGCGCCACATGCAGCCGCCGCGCCGCCGCACTGAAGCTGCCCGCCTCCGCCACGGCGCTGAAGTATCGCAGATGACGAAGCTCCATACCTCATCCTATCGGTCCCGCCGATAGCCGCCTCCGGAAAGAACGGTGAGCCAAACCCTCGTCTCTGCTGTCTACTATGAAAGAAGTCTGTCTGTGGAGAGCTCTCGCCTATGTGGATTGTTCGGCTGGCACTCAACCGGCCCTATACCTTCGTCGTTCTGGCGATCCTGATCTTGATCGCCGCGCCCGTGGTCATTCTGCGCACGCCCACAGACATCTTTCCGAACATCGATATCCCTGTGATCTCGGTAGCCTGGAGCTACACCGGGCTTAGTCCTGAAGAGCTTGAAGGGCGCCTGACCACACCCTACGAAAAAACCCTCACCACCCTGGTCGACAACATCGAACACGTCGAGTCGACCACTCTCAACGGCGAAGCCATCATCAAGATCTACCTGCAACAGGGTGCCTCGCTCGCCACCGCCAACGCCCAGGTCTCGGCTGCCTCCGAGTTCCTTCTGCGCCAGCTGCCGCCGGGTATTCAACCGCCGCAGATCATCAACTTCTCCGCTTCCAGCGTTCCCATCCTGCAGCTCGGTCTTTCCGGCAAGGGCCTCACAGAACAACAGCTGAACGACTTCGGCCTCAACTTCGTCCGCCCGCAGCTCGTCACCGTCCCCGGCATCGTCGTCCCCAACGTCTACGGCGGCAAACAGCGTTCGATCATGATCAACCTCGATCTGAAGCTGCTGCAGGCCCAGCACCTCTCCCCCGCGGACGTCATTCAGGCCGTGCAGTCGCAAAACGTCGTCGAACCCGGCGGCACCATGAAAATGGGCGTTCCGGAATACGACGTTCGGCTCAACTCCACGCCCTTCACCGTGCAGGGTCTCGCCGACCTCCCCATCAAGCAAATCAATGGCGCCACCGTCTACCTGCACGACGTCGGCAGCGTCGTCGATGGCTCCATCCCCCAGACCAACATCGTGCGCCAGTATGGCCAGCGCGGTGTTCTGCTCAGCATCCTCAAATCCGGCACCGCCTCCACGCTTGATGTCGTCAAAGGCGCTCTCGCCAAGCTACCCCGCATCGAAAGCACGCTGCCCTCTGCCCTGCGCATCACGCCCATCGCCAACCAGGCCACCTTTGTCCGTGGCTCCATCAACGGCGTCGTGCGCGAAGCCATCATCGCCGCCACCCTCACCGGTCTCATGATCCTGCTGTTTCTCGCCTCCTGGCGCTCCACGCTGATCATCGCCGTCTCCATTCCGCTGTCCATCCTCACCTCGGTCATCATCCTCAGCCTGATCGGCGAAACCATTAACATCATGACCCTCGGCGGCCTCGCGCTCGCCGTTGGCATCCTCGTCGACGACGCCACCGTCGCCATCGAAAACATCGACCGCTTTCTCGAAGACGGCTTCCCCGTCAGTGAGGCCATCCTCGCCGGCTCCGCGCAGATTGCCGTCCCCGCCCTCGTCGCCACACTCTGCATCTGCATCGTCTTCCTGCCGATGT